>JBAUEZ010000241.1:0-6713 GCA_049678885.1 Candidatus Aquilonibacter sp.
GCGCAGCCGCTGTTGGCATGCAAACGCATCGTGACATGCGTCATCGTCTCGTCGATCAAATCGTGCACGCCGCACGCCGCGGTGTTACCGGGGACGGCAACCTCTATCATGTAGCGCCCCGGCTGGAGCGGCAACTTGACGAAGTAGCCCTTGTCGTCGGTCGAAACGGTGGCAACGGCTTTGTCAACTTGATGGAGCGGCAAGCGAAAGATTGCCACGTTCGCGTTTGCGACGGGCCTACCGTCGGGAGCAACCACGTGCCCTGCGACGCCGGCATCACCGGTGATCGCAAACGCGGGCAGCGCCGTAAGCGCGAGAACCCCTAGGAAGCCAATGATCGTTTTCATGACTTCCGTGTACCCGTACCGGCGTACGAGCTAACGTGTGTTAGCTCTTGTTAGGCTTTAACTGCGTCGACCGATTCGAGCTCGCTTGTTTCCTCAGGGGCAGCTTGCAAATCGAAGGCCGCACGCTTACTTTTCGCAGCAGCATCCGCAAGCGGTTGCTGTAGCGGTGCAGCAGCAGGCTTGGGTGCATTGGCGAGCGTGGCGCGCCCCTTTTGCACCGAGCCGAGAGCTGCGCCAAGGCGCGCTTCCATTTCGGCAAGCACTTGAGTGGCGTACGTATCCGCGCCCTCGCGAATCTTCCGTGCACGTTCTTCGGCTTCACGCAGGACGACCTCGGCGGTCGTGCGCGCGCGCTGCAGAATCTCGTGATCGTCGATCAGTTCATCTGCTTTTTCTTGCGCTGCACGCATGACGCGTTCTTGGTCCTTGGCAATGATCTGCGCGCGTCCGACTTCCTTGGGAAGCGTAGAGCGAATTTTCTCTACGAACTCCAGGAGCCGCTCCTCAGAGAGAATGCGATAGCCCGCGGGAAGCCAGGTTCCCTCGTGCACGTAGCTCTCGAGCTTGTCCAACACGCGATAGACCGACATTACTACCTCCGTTACGCTTGCTTTAGTGCGGTCCGCTTCGTCGACATGACGTTCAGTACCGGGACCGGTACGAACGGTGCGACGTCGCCACCGAGGAAGAAGACTTCTTTGACCAAGCTCGAGCTGACGAACGAATACTTTGCATCCGACATCAGGAAGAGCGTATCGACGTTGGAAAGCGATCGGTTCATCAGCGCTGTCGACATTTCGGTCTCGAAGTCGGAGACGACGCGAAGACCTTTGACGATCACGTCGGCATCCTGTGCTCTGAGGTAATCCGCCAGCAAGCCTCGGAAGTGGTCGACGCGCACGTTGGTTAAGTGCGCGACAGACTCACGAAGCATATGTTCACGCTCGTCGAGCGTGAACATCGTATTGCGTTTTTGCGGATTGACGACGACGGCGACGATCACTTCGCCGAACGCACCGGCAGCGCGTTCGATGACGTCGAGGTGACCGTTCGTAGGTGGATCGAACGATCCCGGGTAGATGGCCCGCGTGACTCTCTGAGTCAACCTACGGTGAAAAACGCCAGAGCGACATCGCCGTACACTTCTTCGCGCGTCGAGCGATACCCCGGTATGTCGGGAAGAATCCGTTTTGCCGCGTGCTCGTAGATCACGAGCGCGTCGGGAGCCAAGAGCGATCGCTCGAGGAGTAGGCGAAAGAGCTGTAAAGGCACCTCGCTTGCGTACGGCGGATCGAGGTAGACGATATCAAATGGCCCCTCGATACGGTAGAGCGCGCGCTCGGCCGGCGCCGCAACGACGCTCACGCGATCGTCAATCTCGAGCGTGTGCGCGGCCTCTTCAATCGCCTGCGCGGTCTCGCGGTGGCCTTCGACGCTCACCACGCGCGCAGCGCCGCGCGACGCAGCCTCAAACCCGATTGCGCCGGTGCCGGCAAATAAATCCAGCACGTTTGCACCTTCGATGCGCGGCATCAAAATCGAGAAAAGCGACTCCTTCACGCGTCCCGGCGTCGGGCGTACGTGCATTCCTTTCGGCGATTTCAACTTGCGGCTGCCCAGTTCGCCGCCCGTGATCTTTGGACTCAAACGCCTGCCTCCGCAGCGACCAATGCCAAGACCTCCTCGAGCGAGCGGACCACGTGGGTCGGCGGCGGGAGGTCGGTTGGGTACTTCTTCCCCTCGTGGTCGAGCCAAACCGCTTGGAACCCGGCACTAAGAGCACCACCCACGTCGGCCCGCGGGTCGTCGCCGACGTAGAGGCAGCGGGACGGGTCGGTGCCCAACTCGCGCGCCAGCGCCGCAAACGCCACCGGATTGGGCTTCTCGACGCCCAGGTCGGCGCTTGCGAGAACGGTCCCTCCGAAGCCCGCGAGGCGCGCCTTCGCGATCTGGAGCGGATTCCAGCCGTTTGAAAGCACGCCGATCGGAATGTCCAAGCGCTCCAGCGCCGCAATCGTCCGGCGCGCGTGGGGATCGGGGACGATAAAGCTGTCGGCCATTCCGAGGGCCATGCGCTTGAAGCCCGCGACGTGCTCGTCGGCCGGCTCGACACCGCGCTCTGCGACGAAGCGGCGCACCGCCTCCTCGATCGAGCCGCCGCCGCGCGCGAAGACGAGCAGCGCGTCGATATGATCGCTCTCTTGCGCCAGACTTCCGCGGGCAACGCCGCCCTCGTCGATTACGGTATCGAGCAGGTGCAAGAACGCCACGCGCTCGAGCTTGTTATCGATGCACAGCGTGTGGTCGATGTCGAACCCGACGGCACACGCCGTGTCCATTATTTCGGTCCCGGGCCTGTGACGATGCGCACGAAATCTTTCGGACGAATCCACTTCGCGAACGCTGCCTGCACCTGCGCGGCCGTCGCCCCCAAGTAGTTCTGCGCGTCGAGTTCGTACTGATCGAGCGGCAGTCCGACGCCCGCGTACCGCAAGAACAGTCCGGTGACACCGTCGTAACTGGCTTGCTGGATCGGCACTTCGCCAAGCAGCAGCGCCTTCGCGCGCAGCAGGTCGTTGTCCGAGAGCGGCGTCGTCTGCACGTGCTGCAGGTCGGCGATTGCGGCCGTTTCGGCCGGCACGATGTTCTGCGGATCGCAAGCATACTCGACGCTGAAGGTCGAGCGCACTTTTCCGGTATGCAACGCGCTCTGCACCGAGTATGCGTAGCCGTGTACTTCGCGCAGGTCGTGATAGAGGATCGAGGAGTAGAAGCCTCCGGTGAGCGCGGCGTTTGCGACTTGCAGCGGCGCCCAGTCGGGATCGGTGCGGCGCACATCGTTGAGCTGTACGAGCTGCACCGACGATTGCACGCGCCCTTGCGCCGGTACGACGACTTGCGACGCAGTATTCAGCGCGACGGCCGGCGGTTCGGTTTGCGGCTTCGCTCCGGTCGCCGTCCAACCGCCGAAGTACTTTTCGATCGATGCACGCGCAGCGTCGGGAGTGATATCGCCGACGACGACGATCGTCGTGAGATCGGGACGGTACGCGGCCGCATACCACGCTTTGACGTCGTCGAGCGTGATCGAATTCGTCGTCTTGACCGTTGCAAAGTTACGATACGGGTCACCCATCGGATAGAGCGCGTCGGCTAACGCAACGCCCGCGAGATAATCGGGTGAGTTGACCTCGCCCTGCATCGCCCCGACGGCCTGCCCTTTCACGATTGCGAAGGCCCGTGCACCGAAGGCCGGATGCAATTCTTGGTCGGCGAGCAATTGCACGCCGCGATCGAAGTCCTTCGAGAGCACCGAGAGACCAAAGTCGGTCCCTGCCGTGACCGTTGCCGAGATCTTGTCGAGCTCGGCCTGATATTGGACGCGGTCGTAGGTCGTAGTGCCGAACGGGAAGAGCGACGTCGTGAGATCGTTGATGCCGCGTTGATCGGCCGGTTCTTGCACGAACGCGTTGTTCTCGACGCGGCCCGAGACGACGACGGTCGGCGTGATCGATTCCGGCTGCACGATCAGCCGAATGCCGTTGGCAAGCGTCACCGAGGTGGGGTCGAGCGTCTTGTTCGGCACTTTGAGACGCTTTAAGATATCTTGCGCCCACGACGGCAACGGCTGATGCGTCTTGGGCGGCACCATGTTGTTCTCTTTGCCGGGTCCACCGCCGCCGGTGCTTGCCGCGCCGGCGTTCTTGGGCACGGCGTAGGCTCCAACCACTTTGCTGTTGTCGAGATACGTGCGCAGCACGCGATCGACGTCGGCCGTGGTCACCGCATTAAAGGCCGTCGCCATATCATCGGGCGATGCAAGGCCTTGCACCGCAACCGCTTGGCTCCAGCCGAACGCGAGATCCTGGATTGAGTTTCCGGCAAACGCAAGCTGCGCGATCTCTCGTTGTTTCGCAGCCTCGACCAAATCGTCGGGCACGCCGGTCTTACGATAATCGTCGATCACGGCGCGCATCTCTTGATCGATGACCTCGGGACTAACGCTTACCGGCACAACGCCGAGTGCCACACCGATCGCAGCCTTACGATACGTCGCGGATTCGAACGTCGTATAGAGCGCCTTGCCCGATGCGGTCAGCCCGTACAGATTGCCACGCTGACTTGAGAGCACGTCTTCCAAAATTTGTGATGCGGCGTAGTCGGGACTGTCATATCCCGGCAGCCGATAGCCGGTGAACACGATCGTATACGCCTGATCCGAAAGATCGCGAAAGACTTTCGCGGTGAGCGGCGCAAGTTTCACTGCGGGCTTGGTCGGAATCTTCGCCGCCGGAAGATCGCCCCAGAGCGCCTTGACTTTCGCAATCGTCGATGGGCCGTCGACATCACCAACGATGACGTAGATCGCGTTGTTCGGATGGTACCAGGCGTTGTAGAACGTCTTGAGCGCGTTCGTATTCACTTGGTGCGCGAAGCCGTAGACCGTACCGAGTCCATTCTTCGCATACGGCGTACCGGCGAGCATGCGTTGCTGCATCTTCGAGAAAAGACGGTAGATCGCGTTGCTATTGTCTTGCGTGACCTCTTGGGTAATCGCACCGCGCTCTTGCGCCCACTGATCGGCGGCGAGCGTAAGACCGGAAGCCCGCGAGCGCTCGAGGTGCAATGCGATATCGAGATATTGCGAGGGCACGGTGAAGAAAAACTGTGTGATCTGATCCTCGGTATCGGCATCGAAATCTCCGCCGGTCAAACTCACCGTATCCATCAGCTGCGATGACGAGAGCGAGGCGCTCCCACGGAACATCATGTGCTCGAGCGCGTGCGCCTCACCGTCGATGGTCTGTTCGTCTGAGCCCGCCTCGTAGTTGAGCACCGTGCTCACAACGGGCGCAAGCGGGTCGCGCACGACGATGACGCGCAGGCCGTTGGACAACGTTGCGCGCGTAACGGTGAGCGACGACGCATTAGCCGGTGCAAAGGCGAGTGAGGCGGCCATCATGGCCGCGACGACGGTGAGCCGAATCTTCATGGCGCCCGGTTTGGCCGCGCGCCTAGCAAGCCCCTACGAGGAGAGAACCAGCGCTCGCGTCGAGGGTGCGCGCTCGAGCGCTGCACGCAACGCTGCGTGCTCGGGACGGCGTAGTGCCGGATCCGCGGCAACGATCTTTTCCGCCTGTGCTTTTGCAGCACGATAGATGTCGAAGTCGCGCACGAGATCAGCGATCCACAAATCGGCGGCTCCCGATTGCACGGTCCCGGCAAACTCACCGGCACCGCGCATGTGCAGATCGGCTTCGGCAATTTTGAAGCCATCGGTCGATTCGGTGAGAACGGCGAGCCGCTCGGTTTCGCCTGCATCATCCGGATAGACGAACAGCGCGAATGATTTGGCCGCGCCACGTCCGACGCGTCCACGCAGTTGATGCAACTGGGCCAGACCATAGCGATGCGCGTCGAGAACGACCATGACGCTCGCGTTGGCCACGTCGACGCCGACTTCGACAACGGTCGTGGCGAGCAAGATGTCGATCTCGCCGCGCCCGAAGCGTCCCATGACCTCATCCTTCTCGCGACTCGTCAGGCGACCGTGCAACAGGCCAATCCGCCGATTCGGGAAGACATCGCTCTTCAACCGTTCCGCTTCGGTCACGACGCTCGTGAGTTCGCTCTCTTCATCGATAGCCGGCGCAACGATGTACGCTTGGTGCCCGCGCGCGACATTGGCTTCCACGAATTCGTAAGCGCGCGCGAGCCGGCTGGTGCGGATTGCGTACGTCTCGATCGGCGTGCGTCCCGGCGGCAATTCATCGATGACCGACAGATCGAGATCGGCGTAGACCGATTGCGCGAGCGTGCGCGGAATCGGGGTCGCGGTCATGTGCAGCGTATGCGGGGCGATGCCTTTGGCGCGGAGCCGGGCGCGTTGTTCGACGCCGAAACGATGCTGCTCGTCGATGATCACGAGCCCGAGTCGCGCAAAATCGACGCTGCCCGTGAGCAGCGCATGCGTTCCGACCGCAAGCAGCGCTTCACCCGACGCGAGCCGTCCCTCCGCGGCGTTGCGCGCCTTGGCCGGCTGACTCCCGAAGATCGCTTCGACGGTGATGCCGAACGGCAAGAGCGACGGCGCGAGTTTGCTCGCGTGTTGCGCGGCGAGGATCTCGGTTGGCGCCATCAGCGCGGACTGCATGCCATTGCGCGCCGCGAGCACGACCGCCGCCGCGGCAACGAGCGTCTTGCCGCTGCCGACGTCGCCTTGCAACAACCGATTCATCGGCACGTCGCGTGTCATGTCATCCCAGATCTCGGCAATCGCTTTGCGCTGCGCGCCCGTCAACGGAAAGTCCAACGAGGCTTGGAACTGCTCGAGCAGATCGCGCGGGATGGTTAGCGCGCTTGCAT
>JBAUEZ010000242.1:0-4093 GCA_049678885.1 Candidatus Aquilonibacter sp.
ACGCTCGTCACAAAAGCGAAGGATAGCGTACTTTCGGAGACATCCGAGCCTATTTATGGCGGCTACTCGAATGCCCGAGGAGAGATTTCTCTTTTTGGAGAGCGCCTCGCTTATCGCGTGAACCTCAAGAACAAGAGCGTTCGCCAGCATCCGGGCCTCAATTCCGAGGCGCAAATGCGCTACGACGCCGCCGCATCCGGTGAAGCGTTTCAATACTGCAACAAGCCTTTTAGCCGGCTGAGCGAACCCGAGATTGCCGAGATTTGCGCGTCCGGCCCTTTCCGCGTTATGCCGCGATCCGTCTGAGCGCGACGAACTTCACCCCAACAAGAACGGCCAGGTGGCCGTTCTTGTTTTGTTACGTCCATCAAAAGGAAGAGGCCTAATCACTTGAGGGCGCTTAGCCCTTTCGCCGGCGCGCGCCGGCGCTACAACGTTTCTGTGGGTTCGGAATCGACGGGAGCACAGCGCCATGGCCCGCTATCGTTATTCCCTCGCTCTTCCGATGACCCCTCATCATGCTTTCGGGATGCGGCGGTGGTGGAGGTAGCAACGCCTTGCCCACCGGCCCTACAGCCAGCCAATCCGGCGGCACGCTTTCGGTCGACGGATACAGCGCGAAATTTACGGAGTATCCGCTTCCCAACGGAGCGACGAAGCCACAGGATATGACGGTCGGACCGGATGGTGACGTCTGGTTTCCCGTCGCCGACGGCGTCGATCGCGTTTCGGTAAACGGAACCATCACAGGGTTTAGCGCTCCAGGTCCCCTCTATTATTCTGCTGGGATTACTTCGCAAAATGGTAAGATGTGGTTTGGCGACGGCGTGCCCGTCAACGGCATAACGAACATTGCCTCGCTGACGGTGAGCGGAGTATTTGCCGCTATCGCCTTCGGCAATCCAGTCAATACCGACGAGCCGACTTCGTTTACGAGCTCGGGCGGCGTTGTCTACTTTGGCTTTAACGGAAATTTCTACCAGGGTCTCGGTTATGTGCCGTATGGAAGCACGACGACCGCGCTGCTCGGTCTCAGTACGACGACGGGATATACGATCGGCGATCTTACGATGGCTTCGAACCACGAAATTTACGCGGCCGGACCATGGAGCGGGTTTCTCACCTCCGATTTTCTGTTTCGTTGCCCCACCGACGGATCGACCTGTACGGTTTACGCCCTTGATTCGCCGCCAGCGGCGTTGACGGGCGTGCACGGGATCGCGATGGGCGCCGATGGAAACCTTTGGCTGACGGCGCCCACGGCCAATGCCATCCTCAAGATCAGTCTCAGCGGAACGATTCTCGCGTCGTACGCGCTTCCCACAGCGAACAGCGAGCCGTGGGAGATTATTTCCGCTCCGGACGGCTCGCTCTGGTTTACCGAATCCGGTGCAAACAAGTTGGGGCGGATGACAACGAGCGGCGCACTCACGGAATATGCGATTCCGACACCCAACGCCGATCCGTACGGGATTACGACGTGCCCGACGCAGTGCAGTGACGCCCACGGCCGCATTTGGTTCACCGAGTACGCAGCGAACAAAGTCGGAAAGCTTCAGTACTAGTGCGCGCGGTTTACACGCCTTTTTCCGCGCCCGCGTAGAAGATGAGCTTGAAGATCGCTTGGGGTACGGCGATCAGCGCATTCGGATCGCCGTACGCGACGTAGAGTTCCTCCCGCCTCCAGCGCACGTGATACGCGATCGAGACATTCGAGCAAGTCCCTTCGCAGTTGCCGCCGCCGTTGGGAATCGGTGGATAACCGATGACGCGGCGCACGCCGATCGCTAGCGACGAACTCGGGCCGATTTGGTAGGCGTACGCAAGGCCCTCAAACCACTGCACGTTGTCCGGACCGCTGCGCATGTATTGCTGCGTGCTGTCGAGCGTGACATTCAGCGTGCCGCGGTTTCCGACGCGGATCGCGGAGTTGCGGAACCATGCATCCAGGAAACCGTTGCCGTAATGCCCGCGAAAAAGCCATATCTGCGTCGGGTTGGCTGACGGGCCGGGCGCAAGGTAGTACTGCAAGTTGTTCACCGACGCGCTGTGATAGCTGAGCCTGAAGCCCGCGCTTTGCGAGACCGGTTCGAGCACCGGCCCAAAGCGCCAATAGTCCGAGCCGGTGAAAATTTGCACATCCCACGCGCTCTTGGTGAGGACGTCGAAATCTAACCAGTTGTCGCTCTGGGATTGACCGTACGCGGCGCCCTGATACCGGTCGAGCATGCCGTTGAGCGCAATGGATTGCAGTTTGTCTTGCGGGGCAAATTGCCAAAGGCGCGCGGCGTAGAGACCGTAGCCGGCGATGTCCGGATGAGCGTTGAAACCGTCGACCGGATTAAAGTATGCGCCGACTTTGCGCAAACTTGCGGACACGACGAGATCCTGACTAATCCAATTCACGCCGCCTTCGCTGGCGCTGCCCTGGCTCGGCACGAGCACGTTGGTGCCCGCGTCGGTCGAATAGTCGATGTTGGCGCTGAGGTATTTTCCGTCGCGCCAATTGACACCGGCCTGATTGGCGTCGTCGACGACGCCGGGGAGATCGGCCTGCACGTGTTGCATGCTCGCCTGCCAGTGGTTGTCGTCGGACGTGTAATTGAGCACGGCCGCGGAATCGTTGCGCGCATCACCGATTGCGTCAAAGCCCGCAAAACCGAACGCGCCCTGCTTGCCCTCGAATGCATAGCCTTGCGACGGTGTTGGAATCGCTGGCGTGTAGAGCGTTTGACGCTGCGCCGGGCAGACGGCGCACGGGAAGTTGTTATAGTACGACGCGGCCTGCGTGAAGAACGGGCGCGTCTCCGCATAGGCGCGCGCGGACAACGATGGCGCGATCGTTTGCTGATCGAGCTCGACGTTCGAATAATCCGGATGGAACGTGGCGTAGAACGACGCGGTCGGCGTGACGGGAAACGAGAGATCGGCGCCGACGCGCGATGTATTGCCGCCGGCGGGGGCACTTGCGACGGCGCCGAGCGCGTACACGGCGAGACGCGGTTTCGGGGGCGGCGCATGCGTCGAGGCCTTCGGCATGACGAGCGCGCCGGCGTGTTCGGCGTCGTCGGGCTGCGTCTGTGCCGGAATATACGCCCACACATTCAATGCACCGTTTGCGCGGACGTAGCGCACGAACTGGGCGCGCCACGTGCCGGCGTGTGCGCCGTGAATCGCGGCAAACGGAATCGCCATCGTGACGGTGTAGCCGCCGGCGCTAATTGCGCCGTGCGATTCCCACTGCGGCGCAAACGCGACGTTTTCGCTCGAGCTTTCGTTGTGCGCGCCGTCGGCGTTTGCTTCGAACTGGTATTCGAAGCCGCCGGGACCGGTCGGCCAGAGGTCGACCCAGACCGCGTCATCATTGCTCCATATTATGTTCCCGTTGGTGCCGACACTGCCGCCCGTCATGAGGTCGTTGGAGTGTTGCGTTGCGACCACCGCGGCACGCTGCGTTGCGTCGAACCGCAGGTAGAGAAACGTGCCGTCGGTGGTGACGTGCACGGCCGTCGGTTCGCTGGCGGGACCCTTGTGCGCGACGTCCCAGGTAAGCGCCAGCGGTGCGGAGGTCGACGACCACGCGGCGAGGGCGGTGCGCGGGTCGAGCGGTGGGGCCGTAGCGGCGGCGCTCACCGGAAACGTCAACACGGTCACGAGCATGGCAAAAATGCGCGCGCAGGTTATTCACGAAATACTCGTTATGAAGGTTCTACTTGGCAAGCTCACTATCGATGACGAGGCCCTCGTCATCGCGCTGGACGGGCGAACGCTTCCGGCGCCGCCGAAGGTTGTCGAACTGATCCTGGCGCTGGGCGAACGCCGCGGCGACGTGCTTACCAAACAGACGTTGCTCGAGCGCCTGTGGCCGCAGGGCTATGCCGACGACGCGACGCTGTGGCAGACGATCTACCTCGCGCGGAAGCTCTTGGCCAAAACGGGACAGGCGTCGATTGAAACACAGCCCCGTCGCGGCTACCGAATCGTCGTCGTTGTCAGCCCGAGCCCCTCGACTTCGCTCGGGACAGGCTCCGCGGCGCGGCCGCGTAGTCGAGGGACCGTCTCCAGGCACGCCGCCGGCGTGGCAATGCTCGCG
>JBAUEZ010000243.1:0-5207 GCA_049678885.1 Candidatus Aquilonibacter sp.
GTCCGCTCGTGCGCGCCGTGGCGAGCGTGCCCGCAGCGATGCCGCGCCGATCGGCGGGTGCCGAACCCATGATCGCGCTGTTGTTCGGCTGCGTAAAGACTGCCGTGCCGCAGCCGGTCACGACTAATGCGCCGATGAGCTGGAACATGGTCGGGGACGGGGGCAGACGCGAGAGCAGAAAGAGTCCAACGGCGACCATCAACGCGCCCGCCGTCGACACGTAACGCACCGGGACGCGATCGGATAATGCTCCGGCCGTCGGCGCGAGCACGATATTGAGCGCGGTAATCGGTGTGAGCAAAAAACCGGCGGCAAAGGCCGTATCGCCGAGCGCGGTCTGCGCAGTGAGCGGGACGATGAAGATCAAACCCGAGAGCGCAATGAAATAGATAAACGCCGCCAAGGTCGACACGGCGAAGATGCGGATCTTGAAGAGATTCAGATCAAGCGTCGGCGACGGCACGCGCCGCTCGACGAAGATGAAGAGGGCCAGCGTAACGAGCGACAGCGCGATCAGGCCGAGCGTCAAGGGCGAGGTCCAACCCCAGATGTGCGAGCGCGACAGCGCAAGCGAGAACGAAAAGAGTGTGATCACCGAGAGCGCGGCGCCGATCGGATCGAAGCCGGTGCTCTTCTGCTGCACGGGTCGCAGGACGAGTATTGCGCCGATCATCGCAACGATCGAGATGGGAACGTTGATCAAAAAGATCCAGCGCCAGTCGCCATACGTCACGATCGCGCCCCCGACGATCGGGCCGAGCGAGAGGCCGACCGCAACGGCCGCACCGTTGAAACCGATCGCGCGCCCGCGCTGGGTAGATGGAAAGGTATCGACGATCAGCGCCTGGTTCGACGAGAGCAGCATCGCTGCTCCGAGTGCTTGCACCGCGCGAGCGGCGATCAGGAATCCGAGCGACGGCGCAAACGCGCACGCAAGCGAGCTGAGCCCGAAGACGCCAAAGCCGCTCAGATAGACGCGCTTCTGCCCGAACATATCGCCGAGTCGCCCAAAGAGCACGAGCGTCGATGCGGTTACCAGCATAAACGACAGAATCACCCACTCCGCGTTGTCGACCGTCGTGCCGAACACGCGGGAGATCGTCGGCAACGCGACGTTGGCGATCGAGGCGTCGATCGTGCCCATCATGCTGCCGAGCATGATGACGGCGAGCGCGTACCAGCGGTACTGCTCGTGCGAGCGGATCGCCGCTCTCACGCGACGGTGATGCCTTCGCCCTGTGTGACCTCGCCGATCACGGCATCGAGCACGCTCGCTGCACGTAGGCGTGCCCGCAGAAGTTCGAGCTCCCTGCGCGGGACACTAATCAAGAGTCCTCCCGAGGTTTGCGCATCCGAGAGTGCGACCCGCAGCGCGTCGTCGACCGACGCAGCAAATGAGGTGAACGTTGCGTGCGTGCGCACGTTGTTGCGCGTGCCGCTCGGCACAACGTCGGCGCGGATCAAGTCGAGCACACCGTCCATGATCGGCACGGCATTCGCATCGATGAGCAGCCGGACGCCCGACGCGCGCGCGAGTTCGCCGCCGTGTCCGAGCACGCCGAACCCCGTGATATCGGTCGCGGCGTTCGCGTGTGCCTCCAGCATCGCTGTGGCGGCGCCGGCGTTGAGCGTCGTCATCCAGCCGATAGCCGGACGCAACGCGTCGTAAGAGATCACGTCGCGCTTGGCCGCGGTCGTGAGAATGCCGGTGCCGATCGGCTTGGTAAGCACGAGTACGTCGTCGGGTTTGGCATTGGCGTTGGTCACGATGCAGTGCGGATCGATCGTGCCGGAGACCGCCATACCGTACTTCGGTTCATCATCTTTGATCGTGTGACCGCCGAGAATTGCCACGCCGGCCTCGCGCGCAATGGCTGCACCACCCTCGAGAATGCGCGCGAGCACGGAGAGGTCGAGGCTTTCCGGAAACGCGACGATGTTGAGCGCAGAGATCGGCGTGCCGCCCATCGCGTAGATATCGGAGATCGCATTGGTTGCGGCCACGCGGCCGAAATCATATGGGTCATCGACGATCGGCGTAAAGAAGTCGACGGTTTGCACGAGTGCAAGATCGTCGCGCAGCGCATACACGCCGGCATCGTCGGCGGTGCCGAAGCCGACCAACACGCGATCGTTCGCCGTCGACGGTAAGCCGCGCAACACTGACGCGAGTTCAGCGGAGCCAAGCTTGCTCGCGCATCCGCCGCACGACGCAAGTGCGGTGAGCCGGACCGGAACTTCTACATCCATAACGAATCCTTTGGAGATGAAAAAGACGCTGCTCCTGCTCCCCGGCCCCGTTCCGGTCGCACAGCCCGTCCTTGAGGCGATGGCGTGGCCGATGATCAATCATCGCGGGCCCGAATTTGCCGAGTTGCTCGCACGGTTGGAGCGCGGGATGCAACCGGTCTTCGGCACGAGCAACGACATCGTCTTCCTTGGCTCTTCTGGGACCGGCGGTATGGAGGCGGCGGTTGCAAGTTGCTTCTCGCCGGGCGACCGTCTTCTCTCGTGCCCGGTCGGCGTCTTCGGCAAACGCTTCGCGGAGATCGCGCGCGCACACGGGTGCGACGTCGAGGTACTGGAAACACCACTTGGCGCGGCGCTCGACCCTGCGGCGTTGCGGGCGCGGTTGCAGCGCGACGACGCAAAGAGCTTTCGCGGCATCTTGCTCACGCACAACGAGACGTCCACCGGCGTGCAAAACGACATGGCCGCGATTGCCGCGGTGACGCGCGAACATGACGCGCTGACCCTCGTCGATTCGGTGAGCGGTCTGGGTGCGTCGCCGTTTGCGATGGATGCGTGGGGCTACGATGTCGTTGTTACTGCGTCGCAGAAGGCCTTCGCAGCGCCGCCGGGCATCGCCGTCGTCGCGGCGAGCGAACGCGCGTGGTCGGCGATCGAGCGTTCGCGCGGCACGCGCTTCTACTTCGATCTGCGTACAGCGCGCGAGTTCGCGAGCAAAGGGCAGACCGCGTGGACGCCGCCGATCTCGATCTTCTACGCGATGGCCGTCGCGCTCGAACGCTATCACGCCGACGGACTCGAATCCAACTTCGAGCGTCACGCGACCTACGCGCGCGCAGTGCGCGCTGCATTCGAAGCGCTCGGCTGCACGATCTTCTCGCGGCCCGATGCGCATTCGGTCACGGTCGTCGCCGCGTATCCGCCAGAAGGTATCGATGCTGGCGCCCTGCTGAAAACGCTGCGCGAGCGCTACGGCGTGGTGCTTTCCGGCGGCCAAAGCGAGCTGACCGGGAAGATCGTGCGTTTCGGCACGATGGGCGATGTCGCCGAGAACGATCTGCTGGGGGCGATCGCGGCGCTGGAACTCGCGCTCGCCGATTGCGGCGCGACCGTTACGCTCGGCAGCGGTGTCGCTGCCGCGGCAAGCGCCAACAAAATTTTGGTCTAGACGACGAAATTAAGAGGATACCGCCGCGCGCGGTATGGAACCCGTCGTCTGTCATGAAGTCTACGAAAAAGAAGCGCGACGCGGAAGACAAGACCGACGGGACTGTTTCAATTCCCGACGTCGGGGCGATTCTCGAACGGCTGCGGACGCAGCGCGGGATGACCGTCCGCGACCTCGCCGAGCAGAGTGGACTCTCGGCATCGTTCATACGCGCAGTAGAGCGGGGCGATTCCGACATTTCACTCGGCCGATTGGCGCGGCTGGCGCACGTCTTTCACTACGACCTCGGCTCGTTTCTCGGCTTCACGTCAACGATCTCGCGTCCGAGCTTCATTACCGGCGAAAATCGCAAACGCATCAACCGCGGTAAGGGCGTCGACTACGAGGCGCTACACCTTCCTGCCCTCGATCTCGATTTGGTCATCGTCACGTTGGCTCCGGGCGCTGCTTTCAAAGATGCGCTCACGCACGAAGGTATCGACGTCCTCTATGCGCTTAAAGGAGACGTCGTGCTCGTACTCAACGACGTCGATTACCCAATGACCGCCGGCGACTGCACGATTTTTGCGGCCGGCTTCCCGCATCGACTGCGCAACGATTCCAAAGCGCCGGTAACGGCGATATCCGTCACTACAGGAAAGATGTAATGCCTAACGTTCACACGGGCGAGCTCGAAGTTACGATGACGATCGAGCGTTGGCCCTTCTCGCATCCGCTCCAAATCACCGGGTACACGTTTTACGATTGCGAGTACGGCGTGGTTGAACTGCGCGCCGGCGACCTTGTCGGGCGCGGTGAGTGTTTCGGCGTCTACTATCTCAACGACGACGTGGCGCACGCTAAGGCGCAGATCGAAGGCGTCGCGGATCGACTACGGCGCGGTATTTCACGCGAAGAACTGCTAGAGGTATTGCCGGCGGGCGGAGCGCGCAACGGAGTCGATTGCGCGCTGTGGGATCTCGAGGCGAAGCAACTTGGTCGCCCGGCCTGGGAGATTGCCGGCTTGCAGCCGCCGCGCCCGCTGCGCACGACGTACACGCTCGGCGCCGAAGATCCCGCGCAAATGGCCGAACGTGCACGCGGCTATACGAAGGCGCGAGCGATTAAGCTGAAGCTTACCGGAACCGGTGAAGACGCCGAACGCGTGAGCGCGGTGCGCGCAGCGCGGCCCGACGTGTGGATGGCGGTCGACGGCAATCAAGGATTCAATCGCGCCTCACTCGAGGCGCTGATGCCGGCGCTCGTCGCAGCGAAGGTGGATCTGGTCGAGCAACCATTCGCGCGCGGACACGACGCCGATCTCGATGGATTCGAGTCGCCGATTGCGCTTGCGGCCGACGAGAGTGCGCAAGATATCGGTGATTTGCCGAATCTGGTCGGGCGATATGACGTGATCAATATCAAGCTCGATAAGTGTGGCGGCCTCACACGCGGGCTCGCAATGCATGCAGAGGCGCGGCGACTCGGCATGAAGACGATGGTTGGGTGCATGGGCGGCACGTCGCTTGCGATGGCGCCCGGATTCCTACTCGGTCAACGCTGCGAGATCGTCGATCTCGACGGCCCGATATTCCTCGCGAAAGATCGCGTGCCGTCGGTCATCTACGACGATGAGGGATGCGTCTTCGGTCCAGAGACCGTCTGGGGCGGCGCTAACTATTAATCGGTAGCGTCGTCCACCAAGCAGCAAAATTTTGCTTGGAGCGACGGTTTTTTGGAGGAGTGCGGCCATAATATGGCTTAAGAGACCGAAATTTCGTTGGGGTGTTCATAATATGGGAGCTTGGTG
>JBAUEZ010000244.1:0-12102 GCA_049678885.1 Candidatus Aquilonibacter sp.
GTAAGTATGCGCGAGAAGGTCTCACCCTCACGGATGAGATGGCGATGCAGCGTGCGACGGTCGACGCCGAGTTCTTTCGCGACCTCGGCTGCCGAGCAGCGGCCTGATGGAATCATCACATAGAGGAGCTCGCGCACTTTGCGGCTTGCGCTCGTGCTGCGACTCGACGCGATCGATTCGACGTAGGATTTCACGTAGCGCGCCATGATCGGGTCGGTGCGCGGCATCGGCGCGTCGAGCATGGTTGTGCCGCAGACGATGCCGTCGAAGTCTGCGTCGAACTGGATCTGCGTATCAAAGACGCGGCGATAGACGTCACGATTGACCGGAACCGAGCGCATCAAGCACACGGATTGCGGTTTGCGCCCGTCGCCGAGCAGAACGCGCAAGATGCGATAGAGCACACCGATCGAAAGTTCCGTCGCCTGGCGTCCGACGGAGACCCCGCCGACGTCGAGCACGGGTTTGATAATTGCGATGTCGCTTTCGTCTTCGATCCGTACCGAGAGTGCCGAGGTGTGGAGATCGTGGTACTGATTCAGTGCGGCCATCGCATCGCGCAATGTCGGTTGTTCACGCATCAACAGTCCAAGCGGCCCGAGCGTCGAGAGCCCATTTTTCTCAGCTAACCGTATCCCGACATCGTCGACGTTCGCGCGCGCTGCAGCTTCTTCAAGCAGGGTCCGTACGGCTATTGCAGGGATGCGAAGGTCTGGGTCGCTCAAGCAACGTATTGGTAGACCAATCGCAGTGACCATTGCTCTAGCATCTAGTCCGAGTGAGGCCGCAACCGTCGAAAACTCGGCTAGCGATGCGCTCCGAATCTCCGGAACCGCGCTAGAGAGCCGCATGTCGTGTCCCAAATTGTAATAACTGCGTCCCAAAATGTCAAAGCACTAAGCTCTCCATAAGATAGTTTTGTCTCAGGTACGCGTTTTATCTGAGCGGAGATTCTGATGCATTTTTTTGACGACTCGCTGCTTCCTGAAAATCAGGAGAAGCTCGTCATTCAAGTTGCGCCGTATGGACCGGAGTGGTTGCCGGGCGACAGCGATGACATTCCGTTGACAATGGACCAGCAGGTCCAAAAAGCGGTGGATTGCTGGAATGCCGGTGCGACGGTTCTGCACATTCACGTGCGCGAGCTCGATGGAAAGGGCTCGAAGCGCCTCTCGATGTTCAACGAATTGATCGGACGTTTGCGCCAGGCAGTGCCCGAAATGGTGCTGCAGGTCGGCGGCTCGATTTCGTTTGCTCCGGAAGGCGATGGCCAGAATGCGAAGTGGCTCGACAACGATACGCGCCACATGCTCGCGGAACTCACCCCCAAGCCGGACCAAGTTACCGTCACCGTCAACACGTGCCAGTTCAGCATCACCGAATTGATGCTCGACGGCGATATGGATGGAACGTCGTGGGAAAACCCGGCGATCTACAACGCCTATCGCGAGTTGTATTACGAAGCGTCGCCGTCGTTTTATTTGGAGCACTTGAAGCGGCTGCGCGAGAGCGACATTCAGCCGCACTTCATGCTGACGCACATCGGTCAGTTGGAAACGGTCGAGCGCCTCATCCGCCGCGGACAGTACCAAGGTCCGCTGATCCTCAACTACGTCGGCGTCGGCGGCGGCGGCTCGGGAACGCATCCTGCTGACATGTTCGAGTTCATACGCCGCGTGCCGGAAGGCTCGGTGCTGACGCTCGAGACGCTAATGCGCCATGTTACGCCGATGATGACGATGGCGATCGCACTCGGGCTGCACGTGCGCGTCGGCATCGAGGACAACTTGTGGGGTCGCAAAGGCGAACGGAGCACGTCGGTCCAGCAAGTCGAACAGATGGTACGCATCGCGCGCGAACTCGGCCGCGACATCGCCAACGGTCGCGAAGCACGAGAAATTTACAAAGTCGGCACCTGGTACAACAGCCTCGAGGAAACCCTCGAGGAGCTGGGCATGCCGCCCAACCGCGCCCCGGGTCAGCGCGGGAACCTGCCTCGTAAGTCCCCAGCGTTTGCATAAGCTTTTCCCGATCTCGGAACGATACTAAGGAGAGTCCATGTTTCGTAATCCACTATTGCGCGCTTTGTGCGCGCTCGTACTCGCATTGTCTATCTCGGCCCCGGCGCTCGCAGACAACTTCTTTTCGAAGCTCACGATCAACACGGCGCCCGTCTATTGGGTGAATACCGCCGGCGATGCGTTTGCACCACCCGAACCCGGCACGGTGCCCGTCGGGTACAAAACCAACAACCCCGGCGCGCACGACTGGCGCCTGGATTACGGACTCCATTACAGCTTCAACCGTCGCTTCGCGTTGTACTACACGCACGACGTGCTCGACTATAATCTCGACCGCGCGTATTTTCTGGTGCCCGGTACCCATGTCATGGGCAGCTTCGTCAGCGGCGACGCCGGCGACCGCATCGACCAAGCCGGATTCAGTTACATCATCGCGCGCGGCTTGGTCGGACGGGCCTATTACCTCGATCACGAGCGCTATCTCGTCTCCGGGTTCTGCTTGAATCAAGTTTCTTGCGGAGGGGGCAAGCCGAATCCCAATGTCGGCGACATGCACGGCTATGCGGTAGGCGCGACCTACGGGTTTGGACCGCTCACGCGAGTCGGCCCGCTCTTTAGCGCCTCAGTCGATGCGCAGTATATCCCGCGTCCCGGAACACCGCCGACGCCGACGGACAATCCCAACTCGAACGGCTTAAGCACCTGGCCCGGTAGCCAGATCATCTTCCCGTATGCGATCACCGCAACTGCGCCGATCCTGGCCAAGGATCGTACGTTCGTCGGATTTCTCGGCTACCAGCGCGCCGCGGAATACTTCCGCAACAACGCATCGCAAAATCTCTACAACGTCGTGACCTTCGGTCTTGCCAAGCAGTTCACGAAGAACTTCTCGGTCAGCTTGACCAACCTGAACTATAAGGAATGCACGTGCAGCGACACCGTCACACCGCCGGAGAATCTGCGGGCAGCCGGTCTTGCGGCAAAGTTCAACTGGGCGTTCAACCTTGCTCCCGTCCAGACAAAGCACCCGTAGGGCACGACGATGAATGATGCATCGGTGAGTGTTTCCCAACCGGGGGGAGGCGAAGCGGCAGGGCGCGCTGGTGAGGCGGCGCGCCCGAGCCGTTACGCCTGGGCGGTTCTTGCCCTGACGATCGGCCTAATGATCGCGGACTACCTCTCGCGACAGGTGATCACGCCGGCGTTCGCCTTCATCAAATTCGACTGGACGCTCAGCGACACACAGTTGGGCGCGCTGGTGAGCGTCGTCGCGCTCGTCACCGGGCTCTTTGCGATCCCGATTTCGATGTTGGCCGACCGCTGGGGGCGCGTCAAGAGCGTCACCCTCATGGCGGTGGTGTGGAGCCTCGCCACGATCGCGTGCGGGCTCAGCGCGCAATATAGTCAGCTGCTACTCTCGCGCGCGTTGGTCGGGACCGCGGAAGCGGGCTACGGCGGCGCCGGCGGTGCGATTCTCGCGCATGTCTTTCCGGCGAAATGGCGCTCGACGGTCTTTGGGCTGTTTCTCGCCGGCGCTTTGATCGGTTCGGTACTCGGCGTGCTCATCGGCGGCATCGTCTCGGTTCACATCGGCTGGCGCGCCGCGTTCTTTATCGTTGCGATTCCGGGACTCGTGTTCGCGCTGCTCTACCGGCTCTTCGTTAAGGACTACAAGAACCCCGAGCTGGTGCAAACGAACGCGCAGGGTGTAGCTACGACGGTAGATACGCGCTGGACCACCGTCCTGCGCAACGTGTTTCCGAATCGTTCTTCGGTCTTCACCTATCTCGCGAGCGGCTTTCAGTACATGATCACCGGCGTGATCGTCGCGTGGATGCCGAGCTTCCTCGGACGCACCTATTTCATGCGTGCCGATCGTGCCGCGAGCGTTACGGCGCTGATCGTGCTGATGATGGCGTTTGGGATGTTCCTCGGCGGACGGATTACCGACAGGCTCACGTCGCGCAATCCAGCGTTCCGCGGCGTCATGCCGGCGCTGTATTGTCTGTGTTCGGCGGCACTCCTCGTGACCGCGTTCGCGCTGCCGCCGGGTCTGCTCCAATTGGTGTTGCTCTTTACGGGCGCGCTGTTCGTCGGCGGACATTCGGGCGTTGGGCCGGCAATCGTTACCGAAGTGACGAGTCCGGCGATTCGCGCGACGGCAATCGCAACGATCGTACTCGCCGACAACCTGCTCGGGCTCGCACCCGGTCCGATCTTGGCCGGCTGGCTGTCGGATTTGTATGGTCTTCGCCTTGCACTCGAAGTATTGACGGTCGCCTCAATCGTGGCTGCGGTCTTCTACTTCCTGGCATCGCGAAACTACGCGAAAGATAGCGCGACTTTCGCGTAGGAGGCGCTCGCCTTGCCAACCCTGATGTCGACCATGCCGGCGGATCGTCCGCTTGGAATCGGATCGATTCTTGCCCATGCCGCGCGCTCGCATCCGCGTAAAGGCATCGTTTCGCGCGACGGTGCGGGCTTTACATCCGTATCGTACGCCGACTTTGCGAAGCGGGTCGCGAAACTCGCGCACGGGTTGCGTGCACTCGGCGTACGTCCGGGCGATCGCGTTGCGTCGTTTGCGTGGAACAGTCACCGGCACATGGAGCTGTACTACGCCGTTCCGATGATCGGTGCCGTGCTCCACACAGTAAACATTCGACTCTTTGCCGATCAGGCTGCGTACGTGCTCGATCACGCCGACGATCGCGTGGTCTTTTTCGATACCTCGCTGGTCGAGCAGGTCAAAGCGTTTCATGCACTCCGGCCGGCCGCGAATCGCACCTACATCGCGATGGGCGAGCCCAGTCATTCGTTCGCGGCGCTGGACTACGAGGAGCTGCTCGACTTGCGGCTCGACACCTACGACTGGCCGAAGGTCGACGAAAATGCCGCAGCGCTCTTGTGTTACACGTCGGCAACGACCGGCGATCCCAAGGGCGTACTGTACTCACATCGCTCGACCTACATTCACGCCCTTGCGGCGGGACTTCCGGATGCGTTCGGGATTCGGGAAATCGATCGCGTGCTACCGATCGTGCCGATGTTTCACGTCAATGCGTGGGGTCTGCCGTTCATTGCGCCGCTCGCCGGTGCAGATCTCATCATGCCGATGGAACGGCTCGATGCTCCCGGAGTGATCGAGCTGTGCGAGCGCGAGAACGTCACCTTCGCGGCCGGTGTTCCGACCGTATGGATGGCGGTGCGCGACCTGTTGTACGAACGCAAACAACGGCTGCCCGCATTGCGGCGCGTCGTGATCGGTGGCGCAGCAATGCCGAAATCGCTCTTTGAGGGTTTGGGAGAGCTCGGCATCGAGGCGATTCATGCCTGGGGTATGACCGAGATGTCGCCGATCGGCGTCGTCAATGCGCCGATCGCCGCGCTCGAACACGATCCGTTCTTTCAACGGCGCGAGCGGCTCAAAGCGGGGCGCTTCTCGCCGATCGTCGAGTGGCGATTGGTCGACGAAGGCGGCGCCGATGTGCCGGCCGACGGCGTCTCGCGCGGGGAACTGCTGGTGCGCGGGGACGCGGTGACCACGTACTACTACCGCAACGATGAGGCGAGCGCGGCGGCATTCGAGCCCGACGGATGGTTTCACACCGGCGATGTGTGCACCGTCGACACCTTCGGCTATCTTGATATCGTCGATCGGCTCAAGGACTTCATCAAAAGTGGCGGCGAGTGGATCTCATCGGTTGAGGTCGAGAACACGATCATGGGGCACGACGGCGTGCGTGAGGCGTGCGTGTTCGGCTTGCCCCATGCCAAGTGGCAGGAACGGCCGGTTGCCGCGGTTGTGCTCCGCGACGGCCACCTACTTGACGAGCACGCCCTGCGCGAGTGGCTCGCAAAAAAACTTGCGAAGTGGCAAGTGCCGGATCGCATACTGTTTCTCGAGGCAATTCCGCGTAGCGGCGTCGGCAAGTTCCTGAAACGCGAGCTGCGCGCGCGCTACCACGACCTCTTTGCGGCCGAAGCATGATGGGATTCGTAACCGTCGCGCAGCTTGACGATCTGCCGCCGGGTACCAGCAAACTCGTGCGCATCGACAAATGGGAGATCGCGCTCTTCAATATCGACGGCGACGTGTACGCCATCGAGGACTCGTGTCCGCACGCGGGCGCATCGCTGTCGACGGGCCGTCTGCGCGGGCGCACGATCCACTGTCGAGCGCACGGGTTGCACTTCGATCTCGCAACCGGCTGCATGCAGGGTGTGGCGGGCGTCCACGCGTGGACCTTCCCGGTCGTGATTCGCGACGGGGCGATCGAGGTCGAGTTGCCCTAAAAAGGCTTCGTGCCGATGATGGCGGTGCGTTCCATCTTGCGGTGCGACGGCGGGTAGTCCATCACCGCATAGTGTTGCGTTGCGGCGTTGTCCCAGATTGCAACGCTGCCCGGTTGCCAGCGCCAGCGCACTTGGTATTCGGGAATATAGGCCTGGCTGAGCAAATACCGCAGCAGATCTGCCGCACCGGGATTCGCGTCCATGCCGTAGCGCACACGTTCAGGCGTATGATAGTTGCTCATGTGCGTCGTAAACGCATTGACGTAGAGAATCTTCTCGCCGGTTTGCGGATGCGTGCGCACGACCGGATGCTCGGCATCCGGGAATTGCGCTTTGAGCGCAAGGCGCTTCTCGATCGGCATCGCGGCGCCAAAGGTCGCCTCGATGCTGTGCCGTGCGCGCAACGGCGCGATCTGCTCCTTTACGTTGGGCGGTAGCTTTTCGTAGGCCAGCGCCATATTTGCCCACATCGTATCGCCGCCGACCGGCGGACACTCGATACAGCGCAGCACGGCACCGAATGGCGGAATCTCGCGCCACGTTGCATCCGAGTGCCAGGCGTTCTCGTAGCGCTCGTTCGGGTTGTCCGGGGTCTTGTAGATGCGTGCCAGGCCCGGATTATCGGGGTCGCCGCCGACCACTGGGTGACCTTCCAACTCGCCGAAGCGGCGCGCAAATGCGACGTGCTGCGCGCGCGTGAACGTTTGATTGCGCAAGAACAGCACGCGATGCACGAAGAGCGTGGCCCGCAACTCTTCAAAGAGCCCATCGTCGTAGATCGCGTCGGCGAGGCTAACGCCGACGAGTTCGGCACCTAATGCACAGCTGAGCGGCTCGATACGCATGTTGAATACTCCTTATGTCTACTAGATAACGAAGATCGACGAACCGATCGTCTTGCGCGCCTCGAGGTCGCGGTGCGCTTGCACTGCGTCTTCGAGTGCGTAGTGCCGATTGATCTCGATCTTGATGCGGCCCACGCCGACATGATCGAACAATTCCGTCGCGAGTGCCGCCTTTTCGGCGGGATCGGCGATGTAGTCCGCCAACGCCGGGCGCGTGAGATACAGTGAGCCCTTCAACGCGAGTAGAATCGGATCGAACGGCGGAACGGAACCCGACGCGGTGCCGACGCAGACCATCAGGCCGCGACGGCGCAGCGAATCGAGCGATGCCGTAAACGTGCTCTTGCCGACGCTATCGATCACGACGCTTACGCCGGCACCGTTGGTCAGCTCGTGGACGCGCTTGGCGACGTCTTCATGCGTGTAGAGAATCACGTCGTCGCAGCCGTGCGCGCGTGCCACGTCGGCCTTCTCCGCATTCGAGACGGTGCCGATAACCCGCAACCCCAAGAGCTTGGCCCATTGCGAAACGATCAGCCCGAGTCCGCCGGCAGCGGCATGCAGCAGGATCGTCTCGCCCGGCTTGAAGTCGTAGATGCGGCGCATCAAGTACGATGTGGTGAGGCCGCGCATCGTCATCGCCGCGGCCGTCTCGAACGCGATCGTCTCGGGGAGCTTTATCAGTGGCGCAGCCGGAATCAGGCGTTCGGTGCTGTACGCGCCGAGCGTATTAATGAAGCCGGTGTACGTGACACGGTCGCCGGTCGCAACGTTGGCGACGTCGGGTCCGACCGTTTGCACGACCCCGGCGGCCTCGACGCCCATGCCGACCGGGAGTGCCACCGGATAAGTCCCGTTGCGAAAATACGTGTCGCCGAAGTTCAGGCCGACCGCGACGTGCCGAAGGCGGACCTGTCCGGGGCCGGGCTCGCCCACCTCAGCGTCCTCGTAGCGAAGAACTTCGGGGCCACCGGTCTGATAGAATCGGACTGCTTTTGCCATCCTTGGAAATCTAGGCGATTGGAGCGGCAGCTGCTTCTCATTTGACGCCAATCCATATACATTTCATGACAGGGATCAAGGAGGCCGGGCCATTTTCCTACGCGCAGCCGCACTCACGAATTATTTCGAGGTCGCCCAGCAGCTGGGGTTCGATCCCGATCCGCTCTTGCGTCGTCTGCGGTTGGGCCGCGCGATGCTTGCCGATGGCGACGCGCGCCTCGAGGCCACGCTGGTGCTCACGTTGCTCGAGGAATCGGCACGTCTGAGCGGCTCACCCACGTTCGGCCTGCGCATGGCGGAGACGCGGCAGCTGGCGGATTTTGGCGTGGTGAGCCTCTTGCTCAAGCATCAGCGAACGCTGCGCGACGCACTCGTCGCAGTGATCGACTACCGGCACCTCGTCAACGAGGCGGTAGCGATCCATATTGAAGACGCCGGGAAAATGGTGATCTTGCGTCAGGAGGTCCTCGCGACGTACGCGGGCTCGATGCGTCAGGCTAATGAACTCGCGCTCGGCGTGCTTTCGCGCATGTGCAGTTCGCTGCTCGGTGCGCGTTGGCGCCCATACAGCGTCAACTTCACGCACGAAGCGCCGCCCGATCTCAAGGTGCATCGGCGGATCTTCAAGGGACGGCTGGAGTTCGTCAGCGACTTCAACGGTCTTGTGTGCTCCGCAGCCGATCTCGATCTCGCCAATCCGCTTGCCGATCCGGCGCTCGCGCGTTACGCACAAGATTTTGTCGAAGCGATTCCGGGCGCGCACGATCGCTCGATAGCGCTCGACGTACGCCGAACGATTCAGTTGATGTTGCCGGCGGGCCGCGCGACGATCGAGCACGTTGCAGCGCAACTCAACATGAACGTGCGCACGTTGCAGCGCCATCTCGAGGCCGCCGGTGAAGTTTTCTCGGATCTGGTCAACAGCGTACGGCGCGAGCTGGTGCTGCGCTACATGGAGACGCCGGGCTATTCGATGGGGCAGATTGCGGAGTTGCTCGGCTATGCCACGCCCGGGTCGTTCACGCGCTGGTTCATTGCGCAGTTCGGCGTGTCGCCGGTGCGTTGGCGGAAGAAGAACACAACCCGAGCATGAGACGTCTTACACTTTGCGGCAGACCGTTCGATCCACATCGAGTCCGAGGCGACCGGAACGCCGCGATGCGTCACGCGTAAATGCACGTGCAACATCTGCGTAAACAGGTCGCCGAACGTAAACGGATCGTCGCCGGCGGTCGCAACCGCCCGGAGCTGCGGATCGGCATCTTCGAAGCGCCAGTCCTTGGGGAGAAAGTCCGCAGTGGGATTCAACTGCAAGACGAGACGCTTCCCGTCGGCTTGCTCGAGGGGAAGTGACGGCGTCAGCGGACGGCGGTTCCCGTATAGAGCACGATCGTCTAGAGCACGATCGTCGCGTTTTCGCCCTCGATCGGCACCGCCAGAACCATGCTGGCGTTGTCGCTCGATCCGAGACCCGGATGAGCGACCTCGTCGGTGGGGCGCCGCTCGGTGATAAAGGGAACGATGTGGCAGGTAACCGAGGCCGCCCGTGCGCCCTGCGTTTCGCCGCAAATACTGCGGACGAGAGGCGCTTTTTGTTGCGCGTCCATACCCGAGACGGGGGCACGCATTAAGCCGAGAAACTGATTAAGAAAATCGGATTCTCTCACTTCTGCTTGCTTTTGCGCAACCTCTCCGGGTGCCTTCCGTGAAGAAAAGCTCGTCCGCGGCCTAGAACACCCTACGCATGAGTCGAACACCTGCATCGCGCTTCGGCGAACCCGTCGAAGCTGACGTTCCCGACGACATTCGGGAGATTTATGAGTCAAATCGCAAAAAGATCGGCTTCGTGCCGAACGTATTTCGCGCGTACGCGAAACGGCCCGAGCATTTTCGCGCTTTCATGATATATCACGACGTGCTCATGAAAGGCCCGAGCAATCTCACGCGTGCCGAGCGTGAAGCGATCGTCGTGGCGGTCTCCAGCGAAAACCGTTGCCAGTATTGTATGACCCCGCGGACCTCACGCCGCGTTTGCGAGCAATGCTGGCCTTCGCGTCGTACGTGAATGAACCGGGATTCGCGGCCACCGACGAAGACATCGCGGAGATGCACGAACAGGGATTCTCCGACGATGACATTTGGGATATCGCTGCGATCGCGTCGTTCTTTGGATTCTCGAATCGTATGGCCGGCCTGATGGATATGCGACCAAACCCCGAGTTCTATTCGTTGGGTCGCCCGACAGAAGGGAAGGTTTAAGGACCGTGTGGCTTGTGTATGTTGCGTACTTCTTCGGCGGCGCGTTCCTTACAAACGCCATTCCGCATTTTGTCAGCGGTTTGATGGGTCGCGCCTTTCAAAGCCCGTTTGCGAAACCGCTGGGCGTGGGGATCTCTTCATCGACGGTCAACGTGCTTTGGGGCTTCTTCAACTTTGTCGTTGGTTACGTTCTCGTTTCATATGTGGGAAGCTTCGACGCGCGTTCGTTCGACAGTATTGCTGTGGGACTGGGAGCCCTGGTTATGGCCGTGGTGCTTGCCCGCGTGTTCGGGCGACTTAACGGCGGGAACTCACCATGATTTTCCGAGCTCGTTCTCGATCGCGTCGGCGAGCAGCGGATCATCGGGCGTGATGTCGGATGTGAAGCGTCCAACAACTGAGCCGTCGCGTGCGACCAGGAACTTCTCGAAGTTCCAAAAGACGTCACTTGGGTCATTGCGTGAGATTCCGTACGATGCCATCTGCTTGCTGAACGAGCCGTCGGGCTTTTCAGTCGCACGCGGCGCGGCGGCGATTAACGCGCGGTAGAGCGGGTGTCGCGTCTCGCCCTGCACGGAAATCTTCGAGAAGAGCGGAAAATCGACGCCGTACGACGTTGAACAGAACTGGGCAATCTCTTCGTTTACACCCGGTTCTTGCGCGCCGAAATCGTTCGCGGGAAATCCGAGCACGACCAGGCCGCGCTCGCGATGCTCGCGGTACAGACGTTCGAGGCTTTCGTACTGTGGTGTGAAGCCACACTGCGAGGCGACGTTGACGACGAGCAAAACTTTGCCCGCGAATTCGCTCAGCGTGCTGGGCGAACCGTCGATCTTGGCAACCGGAATATCATAAATTGCGCTCATGGCGCCTCCAACCCGCCGGCCACGAACGGAGATTCGCAAAACAAAAACGACGGCCGTTGCCGACCGCCGTTCTTTAATTGGTGGAGATGAGGAGACTCGAACTCCTGACCCCTTACATGCGAAATCCGGGCAGGCGTGCGGCGTTTCAGAGGCCCTAGCGGTTTTTGGCATTTTTCGCGCCACATACGAGGTCAGGCGATACATGGATTTCACCCGATTACCCGACAAACTACCCGGCAAGATCATGCGACGTGGCGGCCTTTCTCCTCGGCCGTCGCCAAGCGAGAACCCGGACCCGCAAAGAGGTCAGCTACAATTACAGAGGCAGCGGTCTGCATGGTTTGGGACCGAATCGTCCCGCTTTGCTGTGCCCCTTACTTCGTCTTAGGTGTTGACACAAAGTCACTTTTTTGTGTTACTTGTTAAGACAATGATGCAGTTTCCATCTCAAACCATGGACATTGGTGCCGTTGCCGTGTTCTGCGCGATCGCGTATGCGGGTGTGGGCGTTCGCATCGATGGCTCGAAGTGGTCGCTCGTGCGCTCCGTCATTATCTTCGCCGCCGTCGTGACTACGGGGATTGTATTCCTGGCCATCAACAAACCGGTGGTGGTGTACGGTCTTATCGGAGTTGCCTGTGCTGCGTTCGTCGCCGTTGTCGTCTTGGCGTTTCGCGCGCGTCACCAGCAGTCAGGGGCATTCGTGCGCTTCGTCATTGCGGGCGTTGCGCTTGTCATCGCGGTACTGGTGCTGCTGAATATCGTCTCGCCGGTTATGGGCTACGGTATGCTCTGCCTGGCGCTGTGTAGTGT
>JBAUEZ010000245.1:0-7092 GCA_049678885.1 Candidatus Aquilonibacter sp.
CCTCGGGCATGGAAGAACGTCCGGCATCATGGCACGCAAAGCCCGACGCGGTCGCAACCGCGATCTTGCGCGCTATCGAACGGCGCGCACCACGCGTAAACGCCGTTCCGTGGCAGACGGCAATCACCGTACTTGGCGAATGGCTTCCGGCGCTCGCCGACCGCGCAATGACCTCGCTGGTAACCCCACCTGAGAACAACCAACGATGAATACATTCACCGCAGCACTCGAACCATTGCGACGTCGCATGGAGCGCGTAAAGTTGCCCGAGGCATTTGTGCGCGCGTTGCTCGTCCCGGGGACGACGATCGAGCTCAACGATGCGGCGATGCGCTGGGCCGGTATGCCGAACAAGAACGAACGCGCGGCGATGCACGAAGTACTCGACGCATTGGCGCAAGCCGGCTATTTGCAAGCCGAGGGTGAGGGCCACTGGCGCGTGTTACGCGGGGCGGAGTGATTTGAGGCGCTTGAGGCCGATCGCCGCAAAAAAGAGGATCGTCGCGAGCAACACGATCGTCGCGCCGCTCGAACTGCGCAGAAAATATGACAGGTAGAGGCCGCCGACGGTGCTGGCAATGCCGAGCACGACGGCCAGAACCATCATCGGTGTAAAGCGCTTGGTGAGTTGATAGGCCGCGGCAGCCGGCGTTACCAGCAGTGCGGCAACGAGAATGATGCCAACCGACTGGAGCGCGACGATAATCGTGAGCGCGAGCATCACGAGCAGAATGTACTCGATCGCTTCCACGTGGAGCCCGCTCGCCTGCGCCACGACCGGATCGAACGTGGTGTAGAGTAAGCCGCGGAAGAGCACGACTACCGTTAACGCGATGAGCGCGCTCAAGAGACCGATGAAGAGTAGATCCTTTGTGCTCACGCTTAAGATGTCGCCAAAGAGAAAGCTTTGCAAGTCGACCGCGTAGTTCTTCAGCCGACTCATCAAGAAGACGCCCAAAGCAAAGGCACCGGTGAAGAGGACGCCGATCGTTGTGTCGAGCGAGATATTGCCGCGACGATGCACGAACCCAATGCCGAGCGCCGTGATCACCGCGACGATCGCCGCGCCAACGTAGTAATCGAGCCCGCGGATATAGGCGATCACGATCCCGGCAAACGAAGCATGCGCGATGCCGTCACCGATAAACGAGAGCTTGCGCAGCACGACGTAGGTGCCCATAACCGAGCACAGCAGCCCAACTGCAATCGCTGCAACAAAGGCACGCTGCATGAACGCATATTGAAATGGGACGAGCAGTGCGTTCATCACGCGCTCCGCGCATGGCCGTGGGTATGGGTATGCTCGCGAATCGATGCGTACGCGCCGGACGCGACAACCTCTTGCGGCGTACCGATCGCGAGCACGCGCCGATCGAGCACCAGCACCCGGTCGAACCAGTCGCCCACCCGGTCGAGATCGTGCGTGGTCATCAGGACCGGCATACCGTCGTCGACGAGCGAGCGGATGACCTTGCGCAACGCTTCTTCGGTCTCGGCATCGACGCCGGTCGTGGGCTCGTCGAGCAAGAGCAACTGGGGGCGCTGCGCGATCGCGCGCGCCACAAAAACACGCTGCTGTTGGCCGCCGGAAAGCTCGGCGATGTGCCGTCCACGCAAGTCGTACATGTTGACGGCGCGCAACGCTTCTTCGACCGCGTGCCGATCGTTTTCGCCAAAGCGCTGCCAAAAGTGCAGGCGCGTAAAGCGCCCCATCGCGACGACATCCCACACGTTCGCGGGAAACGTCCAATCCGCAGCCTCGATCTGCGGCACGTAGGCAAGTGCGCCGGCGGGGACCTTCTTTGGCTGCGTGCCCAACACGGTGATCTCACCGCTGTACGGCGTCAACAATCCCGCGATCGACTTCAGCAGCGTCGACTTGCCCGAACCGTTGGGCCCAATAATCCCCATCGCTTCGCCGAAACGCACTTCGAGCGTGACCCCATCGAGCGCAATGGTGCGGTCGTAGCGCACAACAAGGTCCTCAACCCTGACGGCATCGGGCGCCTCACCGTTCACTTCAATGCCCCGACGATCACATTGGTATCGTAGGTGAGCATCGAGATATAATCACCGACGCGCGGATTCGTGCCGATCGAGTCGTCGTAGAGATCGGTGACCACGTGCACGCCTGCGCCGCTCGCGATCTGCTCCACGAGCCTCTTGCTGTACTCCGGTTCGCTGAAGATCGCGCGCACGCGATGCGAGCGTGCTAGATCGACGAGGTGCGCGACTTGCTCGGGGTTCGGATCTTGGCCGGGGTTGGCTTCGATGAACCCCAGCGTCGTGATCCCATAGCGGTCGTTGTAGTACTGCCACGCGTTGTGGAAGACGATCATGTAGCGTTGATTGGGCGGAATCGTCTGAATTTGATGGCCGATCCACGCGTTGAGCGCCTCGAGTTTCGTCTGATAGGCGCGCGCATTCGCGCGATACTGCGCGGCGTGCGGCGGATCGATCGCGATCAGCGCATCGCGAATCTTCGCAACGTAGACCTTGGCGTTCTCCGGATCCATCCACAGATGCGGGTTGTCATTCTTGACCGCGAGACCGTCGGCACCGACGACCACGCGCAGGCCGATCGACGGGACGTTCTTGAGCATCGGCGCAAGCCACGATTCGAGCCCTGCGCCGTTCTCGACAAGAATCTTCGCTTGCGAAAGGGTTACCGCATCTTGCGGTGTCGGCTCGTAGTCTTCGGGCGATGCACCGACCGGCACGATGCTCTGCACGCGCACGAGATTGCCGCCGACGCCCTGCACGAGCGAGTTGAACGTTGAGATCGTCGTCACGACCGGGATCGGTCCGCTTGCCGTTGCGGTCGCACTCGCGCTCGATGTCGACGGGTTGCTGCATGCCGCGAGCGCGCCCGCGATAAGGAGCGCAACGAGACGCGTTACTGGCATGCATTACACCTTCCGGAAAATTCCATAGTATGGTCGTCGAGTGCAAAGCCGTGCAGCGTGCGAAGCGATTCGGAGAATTGCTCGATCGCCGTGCAGTCGACGTCCTCGACTTTGCCGCAGGCGCGGCAGATCGCGTGGTGATGATGTTGCTCGGGCTCGCAAAGCATGTAGGTTGACTCGCCGGCCGGATCGACGCGCACCGTAACATCGCGCTTGGAGAGCAGATGCTCGAGCGTGCGGTAGACCGTGGAGAGCGAGACCTTGGCTTGGGTGGTCTCGAGCGCGCGGTGGATCTCGGCGGCGGAGATGAAACGCTTGTGCGCGCGCAAGATCGAGGCGATCTGCTCGCGCGGTCGCGTTACGTAATCGGAACGGACTCCCATCCCGGTTCTATTTGCGAATGGTTTGCAAAATCATGCGTGGGGCATCGGGGTAGGGCTTGTTTGCGAGGCACAGTCGACGATCGCCGCCTTGGCCGCCGCCTCGTACTTCTGCTCCCAGTACTGCGTCGCGTCCGGGAAGCTTGGGAGCGTAATCCCGGCCTGGGTGGCGAGTGCTTGGATTTGCGGCGTGAGCGTGCCAACGAGGGCCGGCGGTTTGGGGATGGAGGCCGCTTGCGCGAGCTTAGACCAGGCGCTCGCCGCCGCGGCCGCCATCAGTTTCTTGTCCGCTGTGGGACAAGGCCCAGGACTCCTGACGGTATTGTTGCGCTCGCCCAGCACATCGGCCCAGGCGTCGAGCGCGTAGAGACGCGCCGCAAGTGGCATGTAGTCGTCTTCGCTGCAGACGCCGGCGAGGATCACGCGCTCCGATTCTACGTCGCTCTGCGCCTGCGCGATTGCCGTCGCGCGATCGGTCTGCCCGCTTGGGCCGGCCGGATGCTGCGCGAAGTTCTGCAGTTGTCCTTGGATCGAATTGATCTGGATGTCGTTGCAGCGCGACTCTTTTGACGCAACGGTTGTGCTGTTTAGCACGACCGCAAAAAGAACGTGAAACATGTTGCCGTCTAGTGCTGGAAAAGAACGAAATTTCCCGCCACCCCGGGCGTAGTGCTCGTGCTCGTGTCGGCGACACCGAAGATCGCGTACTTACCGCTGATCTGCGCGACGCTGAGCACGGCAACCGTTCCGTTTGATACCGTCGCATTGAGCACGCCGGGATAGGGTTGCGAGACGACGGTGACCGTGACGCAATTTGTCCCTGTTGCGGGGACATTGTTCACGATGTCGGTGTACGGACACAATTGTAAGCCGGTCGAGATCGGCGTGCCAGTGAGGGGCTGAACCGTTGCGTGGCTACCGCCGTTTCCGCTGACGACGAAACCGTCGTACGAGGCGCTCGTGAGGGCGGCGGTGCTAATGCTTGCCGGATTGGCGAAGCCCATCACACCCGAGACCGAGGGCGATGATCCGCCGCCATTGCCGTTCGCGCCGACGATCACCCCGAGATTATTGAACGCAAGCGTTGGCTGGTTCATCGAAGCCGACGGCGGAGCGTAGAGGTTTCCACTGCATGTCACGGTTCCCGATGTCGTTGAGCCCTGCGAATTTCCGTTGATATCGTACGCGGTGCCCGCGCCAACGAGCGTGGTCGACGTGAGGGTTGCCGTTCCAACGATCAGTGCTTGACTCGCATTTGAGCCGGCAGCGGTAAACGACTGCCCCGAAATGCTCACCAGATCGATCGGAAACGTGCCGGACGCGGTTGCGCACGCAGGATTCGCTGCACCAACCGCCGCGCCGCCGGTGCTCGATAATCCATCCCACGGCGATGGCGGAGACGAATTGTCCGAATCTTCAGCGATCACCGCACCGTTTGGCAATTCACGCAAGAGGATCACATCGCCGATCGGATCGCCCGAACTGCCGCCGTTATTGGTAACAGTCGCTTTGATATCGCCATTTGTTAACGGGACGATCGTGCCGCTCAGCGTCTCGGGCGCGCCCGTTGCAGTCGTGGTATTTATTGTAAACGTGTCGGCGACGTGATCGACACTGAGTGTAGCCGAGAGCCCGTTTCCAGCGAGGACTGCGTAATTCGACGCCGTCGTCAATGTGACCGATGCCGTCGTTCCGGGCGCAACGTTGAGCGTCAAGGTTCCGAGCGCGAGCAACGCGCCCGTTCCGCCGACGCCCGCATAAGCCGCGACCGAGCCGACGACCGGTCCGTTCGGAAGATTCGCCGTGGCGGTGCACTGCAATCCGGACGAGACAGTGGTGCACGTGCTGGTGTTGATCGTCACCGGCGCTACAGCCGGCATGAGCGCGGTGCCGTAGGGACCGATGAACGTGAGCACGACCGATTGCGTGGTAGAGGGCAGCGTGTTCCGGTGACGGCTCGAGCTGCTCGACGCCGCCGTAGGGATAATAAATGAAATCTGCTCGGGGGTGTGCCCACTGCTCGAGGCTCCGTGCGCGGCACTGCTGGTAGGGGGCGCGGTCCCGCCGCCGCATCCAGCGAGAAGCACGACGGCCGACAACGCGACCATGAGACGAGGTAATACCGCCACGGGTCCCTCACCTATCAAAAGCCAGCAAGCTGCCAGCCACCTTAGTCGGCTTTGGGAGGCGCACCTTGTCTTTGACAGGTGGGAAGCCCGGGGCGTATAATCCCTCGCGTTGCCCTTGACCCGTGTCATCCTGAGCTTGTCGAAGGATGGGCAATAGAGAACTTTGGGGGGATGTAGCTCAGCTGGTAGAGCACTTGCTTCGCATGTAAGGGGTCAGGAGTTCGAGTCTCCTCATCTCCACCAATTGAAGAGCGGCGGTCAGAAATGGCCGCCGTCTTTTTACTATCCGCATTCGGAGTATTCTACAACAGCTGACGAAGCTGCTCCACGGTCATGCCAGCGGCATCGAGAATCGCCTTCAGCGTCCCGGGCTTGAGGTCGCCGCCATGCATCGGTACGATCGCGCGCCGTGCACCAAGCGCAAATATACGATGTGAACCGCGTTGCCGCAATTCCGCAAACCCAGCGCGCAACAAAGCACTCGCAACCGCTTTCGCGGTGACGGCCGGCAATCGTTCACTCATCGCTTAGGCTGCGTCGATCTCCACGTGCACCCGCTGCTCAAGAGGGGTCACGTCCGGCGGGATCGGATCGCCTTCGTCACGGCGAACCTCGAGGCTCAGTTCGATCGCTTCGCGCGCCATCGCCAGGGCCTCCTCGATCGTCTCTCCCTGGGTCGCCACTTCGGGAAGCGCGGGCACAGTGACAGAAAAGCCGCCAGCCTCGGGCTCGGGCGTGAGAATCACCGTGTAATCGCGTACAATCGGCGCCATGACGACCGGTTCGACGGGCCGCTCTCGACCCCTTATTTTTATTCGGCGTATCTCAGCCAAATAGCTCGAGTTGGCAAACTGCGTTTAGCCTTTCACGTAGCAGCCCAGCACGGTAGAAATCTCGGCATCGGAATATCCACGACGCGTAAGCGTCGACACGAAACGCGCGACGGTTTCTCGAAGATCGCGCACCCGGCCCCGTTGATCGTTTGCCGCAACCGTCGACGACACGTGCGTGCCTCGCCGGCCATCGCACGTGACCCAGCCTTCCTCTTCGAGTTCCGCGTACGCGCGTGCAACGGTATTGGGTGCAACCCGAAGATCGCCGGCGAGTTGTCGCACGGTGGGAAGACGATCGCCAGCACGCAATTCACCGCGCTCGATGAGGCCTCGAAACTGATCCATGATCTGCTGAAATGGCGCGAGATCGGGATCGACCGCGAGGAAGAGTTCCTTCACGACGCCGAGTTCGACAAACGATCGAGGTGGCGTGAATACAGCGCCACCCATGCCCATAGTCCCGCCCACAAGCACATCGACAGGGGAACAAACAGCCGCTGCAACGGGAGCACAACCGCCAAGTTGGCGTTTTCAAACGATGCGAACACGAAGATCGAGCCGATTGCAATCACGGCACACATGCCGACTTTCTGATGACGCTCAGCACGCTCGCGCATATGCTCGGATCGGGGATCGCAATCGCCTTCCAACGCAATTGGGGCCGTCGCGAGACGCCAGCCGATGTAGGCGAGAGCAAGCGCGCAAACGCCAACCATAAGCGCCCCAGCGCGTTCCTCGTCGAGAATCACGTAGGGCGCGAGCATAAGCGTCGACACGACAGCGAGCCCGACCCAAAACGTTGGCACTGCTTCGGCCACCGGACGTGGCGTGAGCGGCGCGACGC
>JBAUEZ010000246.1:0-6964 GCA_049678885.1 Candidatus Aquilonibacter sp.
CTCGGGCACATCGCCGCTCGGGCCCACCAGCTTCGATTACGGCGCGGCCGCGCTCGCCGGCGCGCGGTACGTCGGACCAGTAACGGGCAACGCATCGATGGGTGTCGACGTGGTGCTTACCGGGCAGAATGCTTCGGGGCTGATCGTCTACGCTGCGTCGGTGAGCAATCCGCGGTCAAAGCTGTATCGCCGCTTTCTGACGCCGCAACAGATCGGCCAAACGTACGGCGCGAGCACGGCCAATCTGCAGGCTGCGGCAAAATACTTCGCATCGTATCACTTACACGTCGGGACCTGGCCGCAGCACCTTTCGCTTTTCGTGTCGGGTTCGGAGACGTCGCTCGCGCAGGCCTTCGGTACGGCGTTCGGGATCTATCAATCCGGCGCGACGCAGTTTGTAGCGCCGACGAGCACGCCGCACTTTGCGCAAGCTATCGCGGTAAGCGGCGTAACGCACTTGGTGACGGCGCAGCGCGCATTCCGCGATTTAGTGCCGATTGGTGGAAACGCCCTAACGACAAGCGGTTATTTACCGCAGCAAATCCGTAACGCTTTCGATTATACCGGCGCGTACAACGCCGGATACAACGGCACCGGTATTACCATCGGCATCGTCGGAACTGGGCCGATCAGCAGCGCGGACGTTCCGGCGTACGGCACGATGTTCGATACAGCGGTTGGGTCTGTCACGGAACGCAACGTGACGGATACCGGCGTCGCGGAGCCGGGGATCGAGAATCCGCCGGATACCGGATTCCAAACGCCCCCGCCGACGACCACGGCGTGCAACGGCTATCTCCCGGCCTGCAATCCGGAAGACAGCGAGGCGCAGATCGACACGGAGACTGCGGCGAGTTTGGCGCCGGGCTCAACGGTGGCGTTCTATCTCGGCTACGATCCGGCATATTGCGTGGACGAGACGACCGGCGACATTGTGGCAGGTCCGTGCGGATACGAACAACAGCCGCTCGAGGGGCTTGCGATAAGCGACGATGAGATTCAACAAGTCATCGCCGACAACGCGGTCGACGTGCTGAGTTTAAGCTACGGTGGACCGGAACAAGCGCTTGCGGGTTACGAATTCGACGCGAGCAATCCCGATCAAGGCCTCGGTCCCGAAGAATTCGCTGCGCTTGCCGCCGAGGGTATCGCGGTCTTCGTTTCGTCCGGTGATTCGGGCGCCGAAGGGTGCCAGCGGCCCGAGTATCAAGCCGACCTCAACGATCCATGCGTGAGTTATCCGGCCAGCGATCCGAGTGTCACGAGCGTCGGTGGTGTTACCGTGCCGCTCGACAGTTTCGGTAATCTCACCAATCAGGTCATCGGTTGGGGATTGACCACCGGACAAGGAGCGGGTGGATCCGGCGGCGGCGTCTCCGCCTATTTCGCGCAATCGCTCACGCCGTGGCAGCAAGGCCTTCCCGGCATCCTCGGATCGACGCGCAATTTGCCGGACGTCTCATTGCTGGGCGATCCGGAAACCGGCATGGCGACGCTATTGTACGCCGATCTTGGCGGCCCGGAAGTTTTGGGCTACGGCGGCACGAGCGTCGCGGCTCCGGAAATGGCGGCGATGTGGGCGCTCGTGCTGCAAGCATGTAAAGCGAGTGCGTCGTGCGCGACCGCGCAGGGTGCGCAGTCCTACCGGCTCGGCAACGCGGCGCCGCTGCTCTATGGATTGTACGCAAGCGGCTCGACGATTCTGCCGACGTACGCGCAGACATTCTACGACGTCGTGTACGGCAACAATGCGCAGAACCCGGTTGCACCGAGTCCATCCGCGTCGCCGCTCGATCCCGGCTATAGCGCCGGTGTCGGTTACGACCAAGTGACGGGCATCGGCGTACCCTTCGCGCGCGCACTCATCAAGGCGGTGACCCACCAATGATCAAGCGGTGTTGTCTTGCAGCAACCGTTCTTGTGCTGTGCGCATGCGGCGGGGGCAGGGGATCGAATGGCTTCGTTCCGTCCTCGTCTTCGAGCGCCAGCCCATCTCCCTCGCCCGGCGCGGGAACGGCGGATAGCGTGACGTTCACGGTGACGATCCCGTCCTCGAGCGGCACGACGTCAACGTCACGTCACCCAGCCTACACTTCTCCCAACACCGGATCAGTGGCGATTGCGTTAGAGAGCGTCAACGGCACGGTGCAATCGTCGAGCACGCCCTCGGTCGTCGCGCTCAGCGCGTCGACCAAGGGGTGCAGCAGCGGCTCGGCCGGCGTGACGTGCAGCGTCACGGTTAGCGCGCCGGCGGGTGACGATCTCTTCTCGATCGCTACATATCAATCGAATAACGCGACGGGCACGGTCCTGGCATCGACGACGGTCGCGGCAAACGTCGGTGCGGCGGGCGCTACGGTGGCGCTGGACTTGGGCGGTGTACCCGCGTCGGTCAGCTTCTCGCCGGCGCGCTTACCGCTGATCGACGACGGCGCGGTTCACAGCTTACCCGTCGTGATTAATGCGGCTGATGCATCCGGCGCCACGATTGTCGGAAGCGCATCCTATCAGTCTCCGGTGAGCCTGCAGATCGAAAACGATCCGGCCGGCGCACTCGCGCTCTCGACAACGAGCGTCTCGCGGCCCGGTGCGGTCGTCACCATCACCTACAATGCCGGCAAACCGCTCGCCCAAGGCGAGATCGTCGCCACCGACAACGCGATGAAGTCCGCAACGCTGATCGCCGCACCGTTAAACATTAGCCCAACGCCGGTGACGATGTTCGACGATGCCACGTCGGCGTCGCTGGCGTTGAGTGAGAGCGGCTTCAGCGGAACGTACGCCGTCTCGGTGGCGAACACCGCCGACGCGAGCGTCGTCGTCAATCCGGGAACGCTCAACTCCGGAGCCGCGGTTGCGAACATTACGCCGAAGGTGCACTTCGACGTCACCTCGCTTGCGGTGAGCGACGGCAACGTCACGGCGATAGTACCGTTACAGATCGTTCCCCACAACAGTTCGTATAGCTCGTTCGGGCGCGAACATCAGATGCTCTCGCCGGTGCAAATGATCGCCGATGCGCAAGGCAATCTCTGGGCAAGCGACGCCGGGACCGGAAGCCTCGACGAATTCAACCCTTCGAACGATACCTATACGGCCTACGTGGTCGATCCCACGCTGGAAGGTCCCATGGGCATCGCACTCGACGCGAGCGGAAACATCTGGTACGCGGACGGTTCGCAGATCGGTGAGTTCACACCGTCCACGCAGGTTAACACGAGCTACAGCGCGGGTCTCGAAGCCAACGCGAACGTCGTCACGATCGTGCCCGGCGCGAGCGGCACGATGTGGTTCTACGATCAAGCGACGTTCGCGACATATCCGTCGGGCAAACCGACGTACTTTGGTTCGATTTCAACCTCGACCGGAGCGATTACGGAATACGAGAGTTCAAACGGCGCGGGACCGACGAGCGGCGCAATGTCGATGGTGCTCGCCAAGGATGGATCGATCTGGTTCGCGGACCAGTACAACAGCGCAATCGGTCATTTGAACACATCGTCGGGCGCGATCACCGAATACAGCACCGGCGCGCCGGCCTATCCACAGCAATCGCCGATGCAGCTCACCGTTGCGCCTAGCGGCACGATCTGGTTCCTTTCCACCGGATTTACATCGGACACGGCATCCGTCGGTTCGTTGAATCCCTCGAGCGACGCGATTACGTATTATCCCAACGTACCCGCGGGCGACTTCGAGTCGTTCGCCGTTGGTTCGGACGGCAATCTCTACTTCGTCGAAGATCCTTTTAACGGATTGGGGCTGTCTTCGCAACTCAATATCGGTGTGCTGAACCCGGTGGACGGGGCGGTCTACGAGTATCCCAATACGATTCTTCCGCAGTTTGCGAAGGACGTCTCGCTGGTCAACGGCGGCAGCGGAACGCTCTGGATCCTCGATGCGGCATACGGAGAGATCGGAAAGGTGACGTTCAAGTGAAACGTTGTGCGTGCATATTGACGCTCGTTCTTGCCGCGTGCGGTGGCGGTGGATCCTCGCCGACTCCGAGCGTTACGACCACGTCCACACCGGGTGTGGGCACATCGCCAACGCCGTCGTCATCACCAAACGCTCCGCAAGCGTCGTCGACGGCGTTGGCCTTTTCTTCGGATACCGCACAGCAACTGACAGTCACCGAGACGGGGTACACTGGCTCGTTTACGGAGAGCGATACGTGCAATCCATATAGCGGGCAGATCGCATCGGTAACGCCGGTCTCATCCTCGAGCGGAGCGGCGACATACGCGGTAACACCGTTCGCGGCGGGAACGTGTGCCATCTCCGTGATGGATTCCTCGAGCCACAGTGTCTCGATTACGGTAACGGTTTCGACCGCCGCCATTACGGTGCAGTAGGAGGTGCCGATGAAGTTTCGTGCATGGTGTGCAGGCATTGCGACGCTGGTGCTCTGCGCGTGCGGTGCTCACGGCGCAGGGCTGCCGCCGGCGTCGTCCGTAACCGCTACGGCAACGCATACGCCGTCGAAGGGAACAGCCGGAGCAACGTTGAGCGTAACCATCCCGCATCCCGCATCGAGTTCCAACGTACGCCGTCCGGCATACGTCTCGCCCTCGAGCGCGCAGCTTCTCGTCGCTGTCGACGGCGGTACCGCGACGACGTACGGGCTGAGTGCAACGTCACCGGGATGCTCGGTCGTGCAAAGCAACACCATTTGCACGTTTCAAGTTGCCGCTGCGTCCGGCAACGATACGTTTGCCCTGAAGATCGAGGATTCGTCGGGTACCGTGCTTTCGCAAAACACCGTCGTAGCGAAACTCGCCGCCGGCGTGGCGACGCCGGTGAACGTGACGCTAGCCGGCATTCCGGCTTCGGTGATCGCCGTACCGGGTGCAGGCAGCGCGATCGAAGATACGGCGAATCCTGCGTATCACGTGCCCGGCCTGCTGCCGGAACCGGTCGAATTGGAAGCGCTGGATGCCGATGGTAACGTCATCGTGGGCCCCGGTGCGCCGACGATCGGCGCGCCCACGATTTCTGCGGGCAGCACGTATGCGACGATCGCGTCGGCGCAGACGACCGATCCCAATGCCTACATCCTCGAAGCCACCGGCGGAACCTCGGGTGGCCAAACCGTAACGGTGAGCGCGAGCGCGCAGAGCATTCCGCTCAACAACGGTACGCAATCGCCACCGGTGACGAGCACGACCAATTTTCTCTTCACCCCGGCGCTGGCGACAGCCGAAGGCACGTTCATCATCGAGTACAGCGTCGAAACCGGAAACCAGATCGCGCTATTCAATGTCTGCGGCGGTGGATGTGGGACCTCGCTGGCTACTGCGGTGACGAGCGATGCCAACGGCAACCTCTGGGTCGCATGGGAGGGCATCGCGGGAATCTCCGTAGGGTACACCGTCGAGAAGTTTCCGCCCAACGCAACCAGACCGACGGAGTCACTGGGTTCGAGCAACGGGGTGACCGGCGCGGACGGTCTTGCGATCGGCTCGAACGGCATGCTCTACGTCGCGAATCAAGCGGCGGGATTCTTCCGCAGCCGAACCGCGGCATCGGTTACAGAGTATGCGTCCGGTGCGACCTCACCGACACACGAGATCACGGGAAGTGCGTTGACCGGTCCGGTCGGCATCGGCGTCGATGCGCAAGGGAACGTGTACGTCGCTAACTCCGACGGCACGATCCCGGTCTACGCGCCGGGCACGCAGACAACTCCGACTAAGACGCTAAGTGATCCGAATCTTCCGTCGCCACAATCGATGGTCGTCGATAACGCGGGCGACATCTATGCCTTCGACAGCACCAATCAGTGGATAGCGTACTTTCCGGCCGGCTCGACGTCGGTGACGCAGACGCTGAGCGATCCGAGCTTCGGGAACTTCGCCGGCGGCCTTGCTTTCGATCCAAGCGGCGATCTCATCGTCGACTTGAGCAACGAAGAAGAGATCGTTGCAGCGAGCGGCCTGCCGACCTCGGTGATCATCCAGAGCTACGTCGTCAACGCGACCGGTTTTCCGGCGTGGATTCCCTAGCTCGCGTGCGGCTGCGGGTGCTGCGTGGGATGCGGGCCCGGATGCCCGCTTGGCCGCGCCGAGGGCCGCGTACCGCTGCACGGATGATTTCCGTTTTGGGCCATCTTGTTTCCGGGGCTGCCCGGCTTGGGGGCTGAAGGTCCGGTCGGGTGCTTGCTACCGGAGATGTGGCCGTTACACGGATAGGCGTAGTAGCTCGGGTAGATGTCGCCGTTCACCGGCTGTCCGGTGATGATCGGGACCGGGCCGGTCGGGCCGGCGTGTGCGGTCGAGAAGGTTTGCTGTTGCGCGCTCGCGCCGGCGGTTAGCGCGGCGGCAAGCGCAAGCATTGCGACGAATGATGCAGGGCGTCTCACCTAGCCAATCTTCGGAGGAGGGTGACCGCTGTCCCGGCCGTAACTGTGAGGCGTTTTGAGCAAAAGACGTGTCGTCGTCACGGGCATGGGTGCCGTGACCCCCTTAGGAAATTCCCGCGAAGAGTTCTGGCGCCGGCTCGTTGCCGGAGAGTCGGGCGTGGGCCCGATCACGGTCTTCGACGCAAGCGCCTTCACCACGCGGATCGCTGCTGAGGTTAAGGACTTCAACCCCGAAGAGTCGATCGGCCGCAAATTGGCGCGGCGCATGGACCGCTTCGCGCAATATGCGTTCGTGGCGGCCAAAGAGGCGATCGCGGATGCTGCGCTGCCCGACGACCAAGATTTCAAGAACCAGGTCGGCGCGGTAACCGGCAGCGGGATCGGCGGAATTCAAACATTCTGGTACGAGTCGATCAAGACGGCGCAGGTCGGGAATTGGACGAAGACCTCGCCGTTCTTCATTCCGATGCTGATGTCGAATGCCGCACCCGCGCACATCTCGATGGCGTACGGCTATAAGGGACCGGTCTTCTCGGCATCAAGCGCGTGCGCGTCGGCGAACGACGCGATCTGTACGGCGTACAACCTCGTGGCGTACGGCGA
>JBAUEZ010000247.1:0-2671 GCA_049678885.1 Candidatus Aquilonibacter sp.
GGGTGGAAAATAGAAGCTTCCATCGGGAAGTTGGTGTTGGAACGAAACGTCGACGACCGGCCAATACTTCTCGACCATCGCGGCGTTACCGGTGAACGCGCCGCGCTGGACGGGAATCATCGCCGGACCCTGTTCGCCGATCCCCTGCCACCCCTGACGATTGAAACCGTTGAGGCCGTTCGTGACCGGAGACCCAGTGGCGAACGCGCCGTCGAGCGCCGGCTGCGGGATCGTTGCGAGCACCGCGCTCGGATTGGCGGGTGCGGCGGCGGCGTTCTGCACGAGCAGGAGCAATGCGGCAATCGCCGCGACGAACGTTCGCATGCGGACACCTTCCGCCGCGCAACGGTAAACACCGCTGCGCGACTCGATATTCGTAATATTAAGAAAAACTGAGTTCCGATTGAGGGGGCAGTGCATGCATCGCTGATCGGCGAAGAGCGCGATTCATGCAAAAAGCCTTCCACACCGTAGCGTTTGCTGTTCTTTTTCCGGCCGTCGCCTTCATACTGACCGCTTGTGGCGGCGGAGGCGGGGGTTCCACGGGAGGCGCGCCGCCGATCGCTACGCCGCCGGCTCCGCCCGTCTCGGGCGGTGGGGCGATCAACGTTGATTCCGGACATACCGCAGGCGACTGGACGTCGCAGCGATATGATTCGAGCGGCAGCGGCGACAACGAATTGCAAACGACGATCACCGCGTCAAACGTTGCATCCCTGGCGCCCGCCTGGACGTTCACGGGAACGGTCGGCTCGGAGTCGTCGGTGGCAGTTGAGTCGGGCACGGTATACCGGACCGAAATCGGCGGCTACGTGTACGCTATCAACGAGGCGACCGGCTTGCAGACGTGGGCCTTTTCGCCCGTGACTGCGGAATCGTTCGTGCCTTCGCCGTTGTTCGTCAACGGCATGGTCTATCTCGAAAGCACGACCGGCCGGTTTTATGTCGTCAATGCTGCGAGTGGAACGCAGGCATTTCTCTATCCCGACATTCCGCAGTGGGGACCCCACTACAACGGAAACCCCAACGGCCATTACCGCGGCTCCCCGATATACAAAAACGGCGTGATCTATACCGGTGCATCGAACGTGAATGAGCCGGGAAACTGTATGCAGGGTGGACAAGTGCTCGCCTTAGATCCGCTCTCGCCCACCGTGCAGCTCGTGGAGAGTCTCACTCCGGCGGGGACGTATGGAACCGGCGTTTGGTCGCAGCCGGTGTTCGATGCGAACGGCGACATGTTCGTCGCGACCGGAAATTCGTGCACGTTCAATCTCGGTCCCAACGGCGATAGCATCGTGCGCTTGAACCCAGAAAATTTAAACATCGTATGGCATTCTCAGGGCCCTGTCGACGCGCACGATTACGATTTTGGATCGACGCCGGTCGTCATCAACGATGAAATCGTCGATGCGGGTAAGGACGGCTACGTCTACGCCTACGACACGCAGACCGGGCAGTTGCTCTGGAAGTACGGCGGAACGGGGGTCGTGGCGAGCGCCGCGGCTATCGGGCCACTCGCGACTGACGGCAACTACATCGCGGTCCCTTACACGGTTGCTGGGGATCGTCAGCATGGCGCGATCGTGGTATTCGATACGAAGGGCAACGTCGTTTGGTCCTTGCTTACGGGAACCGACCCCAATCATCCAGGGAAAGGTGTCGTATCGGCCGCGGCCATTTCGCACGGGATGTTGTTTATCGGCTACACGAAGGCAAATTGCACGTCGTCGTGCGACGGTGTGTCAGCCTTCGATCTTGCTTCCGGGAAAGAGCTCTGGCGCTATCCCCTGCCGACGCCGGTCTTCGGCGGAATCGCGATCGTCAACGGCGGATTGTTCGTGAGCGAAGTCGATCGCTCGAAGCTTTACTGCTTCTTGCCCGGCGGCAAAACCACGAGCGGGGTCCACGCGGCGCAGACGTACGGAACGAAATTCACGGGGCCGTACTACTATAGTCCGTGGATCCGCAGTCAAGATGTGGAAGGGAGCAATCTCGGCACCCTGAGGACTCCGCTTTAGGTGAAGAAGCGATAGAAGATCTCTCCGCCTTTTTGGGCGGCAGAGATCGGCAGCTCGGGCGCCGTAAGGAGTTTCGTTACGTCGCCGAACGCTTGCTCCACTTGCATGACCGCTGCGCTCTTCTCGCGAGGATTGTAGCTCGACGTGAAGACGCTGCTCGCAATGCCGCCCATGCGCTCCTTGAAGCGTATAAGACCGTCGGTATCCGAGATTCCGAGATCGAGATGCGTAAAGCCGCGCTCGACGGCGTACTCGATAGCTTTGGTAAATAGGAAGTTGTTCGGACGGACGTCCAAGTCGCTGAGCGACGACGCGCCGAATTTATAGTAGAGTGTTTTCCCGAGCGCGAGGAAGAAGAGCGCCGCCACGACCTTGCCCTGATACTCAGTTGTGAACACGAAGCCACGATCGGGAAAGAACGTCGTAGCGATGTTTTCGAAGAATCCACGCGACTGTGGCATGAGCCCGAATTTAAACTTTCGCACCTCTGAGTGCAGCGCGTAAAACACGTCGATCGCCTCTTCGCCGACAAGCTGGCGGGCGACAAGGCCGGCGTTCATGCCGCGCCGCGTGTGTTGACGGTGTGAGGAGTGGAACGCGTTCCAGGCGGTTTCGAAATTCGTGGGTAGCGGGACGATGTGATGTTTGGC
>JBAUEZ010000248.1:0-3890 GCA_049678885.1 Candidatus Aquilonibacter sp.
AGGTGCTTACAAGTTACGGGCTCACCCAAACCCAGTGTGGACCGGAGGGTTTGGTCGTCATCTTCGGACCCGAAAACAGCGCCATTTGCGCGCAGCCCAACGCAACCGTTGCGGCCGGTGAATACGAACTCAATACGACCGATCTCACGATTGTGCCGCTGTCCACTAGCTGACTATCCCGAAATTTACAGCCGCAGTCTCACGCTATTTTAGGATGCCGTCTGTACCTCGCTAGTCGGTATATTTTTACCACTAGCACGAGGAGTGACGCCCATGACCACGCCCACCACCCAAACGGATCCGCTTGAGCGCTTCCGTAAATTTGAAACCCTTAGCCCGTTCGAACTCAAAGACGACCTGATCAAGATTGCCAAAGATCCGGACAGCGCGCACGCGTTCTACGACGCCGGGCGCGGGAATCCGAACTGGATCGCCACGACACCGCGCGAGGCGTACTGGTTGTTCGGCCGCTTCGGCATCGAAGAATCAAAACGCGTGTGGGACTTACCGGACCTCGGCGGCATGCCCAAGCGCGACGGTATCGGCGCGCGCTTCGATGCATTCATCGCGAAGAACGCGAACGAGCCGGGAGCCGCGATGCTCAAGGCCGGCATCGACTACGGTGTCACGCAGCTGAAGTTTGAGAAGGACGCCTGGGTTCATGAGCTCGCGGATTGCATCATCGGTGACATGTATCCGGTGCCGATGCGCATGGGCCGGCACATGGAACAGGTCGCACGAGCCTACCTCGTGCGTGAGATGTGCGGCGACTCTCCCCCGCCCGGTATCTACGACATCTTCGCGGTCGAAGGCGGCACCGCCGCAATGTGCTACATCTTCGATTCGCTGCAGAACAACGGCTTGCTCAAGCGCGGCGATCGCATCGCCCTGGCCGTTCCGACATTCACGCCGTATATCGAAATGGCGCATCTCGATCGCTACGCGTTTGACGTGGTCGAGATCGACGCGAGCAGCACGTATGAGAACGGAATGCACTCTTGGCAATATCCCGACAGCGAGATCGACAAGCTGGCCGATCCGACGATCAAGGCATTCTTTGTCGTCAATCCAAGCAATCCGCCGTCGTACGCCATGCAGCGCTCCTCGATGGAGCGCATCGCCAAGCTCGTGCGCGAAAAGCGCAAGGACCTCATCATCATCACCGACGACGTGTACGGCACGTTCGTGCCGGGTTTTGAATCGCTGATGAAGCACGCCTCGCGCAACACGATCACCGTGTACTCCTATTCGAAGTACTTCGGCTGCACGGGGTGGCGCTTGGGCGTCGTTGCGCTGCACCAGGATAACGTCATCGACGAGATGCTGGCCAACCTTCCCGAGAACGAGAAGGCAAAGCTGCGCAAGCGCTACAGTCCGCTTACACTCACACCCGACAAAATCAAATTCATCGACCGGATGGTCGCGGACAGCCGGCAGATCGCGCTCAATCACACCGCGGGGCTCTCGATGCCGCAGCAGGTCATGATGACGTTCTTCTCGCTGTTCGACCTGCTCGATACGAAACACGCGTATCGCGACCTCACGCGCAAGATTTGCAACGACCGCCTTGCGCTGCTATGGAAGGGCGTGGGCGAGGAACTGCCGATTGACGCGAATCGCGCCGGCTACTACTCGACGCTGGACTTGATGAAGTGGGCCGAGCTCAAGTACGGCAAAGACTTCATGGAGTATCTGGTCAAGAATTATCATCCGCTGCAGATCGTCTTCGCGCTCGCGACCTACCATTCGATCGTGCTGATGAACGGCAACGGCTTTGCAGCACCGGATTGGTCGGTGCGCGTGTCGCTCGCAAATCTCCCCGAGAGCGCGTATGAAGAGATCGGCGCCGACCTGGTCAACGTCGCGCAGACGGTGCTCGAACGCTGGAAGAAGCAAAAATGACGCGACTCGCTGCTGCTTTGTTTGCAGCGGGCGTGGTCCTTACCGGCTGCGGTCACGGCAACACGGAAAACGAAGCGAACGTCACGCCGCCGCCGGCCGAGGTGGTCGTGGCGACGGTGCGCGCCGAAACCGTGCCGATCAGCAATGACTACGAGGGCGCGCTCGGCGCGATCGAGAGTGTCGAGCTGCGCGCTCGTGTCGAAGGAACGCTGGACCGCGCGCCCTTCAAAGAAGGCACGCTGGTGCAAAAGGGCGACCTGGTCTTCCAGATTCAACAGAACCAATACGTCGCGGCACTGCAGGTTGCCCAGGCGCAACTCGCGACCGCGCAAGGCAACGAGTACTCGCGCGAAGCCGCACTCGTGCGCGCCAATACGACGGTCGCACGCGATCGGCCGCTGGCTGCGGATAAAGCGATTCCGCAAAAAGATCTCGACAATGCCATTCAAAGCGAGGAGATCGCCAAGGGCGATGTCGCCGCCGGGAAGGCGGCGGTCCTGGGCGGCCAGGCAGCCGTCGACGATGCCAAGATCAACCTCAGCTATACGACGATTCGCGCACCGGTCACCGGCCTGATCGGATTCCTCAACTACGACATCGGCAACGTGGTAGGTGGCCCTAACACACAAGTGCTCGACACGATCAGCGCGATCGACCCGATCAAAGTGACGTTTGCGCTGGACGAGCCGACGTATTTGGCGCTGTTCGCCAATCGCAATAATCCCAGCGTCCGAGGACTGGCCGATCAAGACCTCCGGCTCGTCATGGCCAACGACCAGCCCTATCCCTATCCGGGCAAGATCTACACCTACAATCCGACCGTCGATCCGAAGACCGGCACGATTGCGGTAGAAGCGCGCTTTCCAAACCCGGATGGACTGTTACGCCCGGGTGGTTTCGTACGCGTGCGCGTCGTTACTGAAAACAGGAGCAATGCGCTGCTCGTCCCGCAAACGGCGATCACGAAGTCCCAGGGCGTCGACAGCGTCTACGTCGTCGACGATAAGAACGAAGTCGTGCTGCGATCCGTCACGCTCGGCCCACAGTACAAGCAGGCGTTTGTCGCGCAATCCGGGCTGAAGGCGGGCGACCGCGTCATCGTCGAGGGTACGCAAAAAGTGCAGCCCGGCGCAAAGGTCGTCATTAAGACGAATTAACGCATGGCACATTTTTTCATCACCCGCCCGATCTTTGCGATGGTCCTCTCCATCGTCATCGTCATATTAGGCGCGGTCGCGATTTTAGTGCTGCCGATCGCGCAATTTCCGCCGATCTCTCCGCCGCTGATTCAAGTGCAAACGACCTACATCGGCGCGAGCGCCGCGGTGGTGGAGCAGTCGGTCGCCACGCAAATCGAAAACGAGGTCGTGGGCGTCGACAACCTCATTTACATGCAATCGACCAGTACGTCGAGCGGACAGTACACGCTCAACTGCACGTTCAAGGTCGGCGCCGATATCCAAAAGGCGCTCATCGACGTGCAGAATCGCGTCGTGCAAGCCACCGGCAAGCTCCCCGAAGCCGTTAACCGCTTCGGCATCACGGTGCAGAAGAAGTCGCCGCAGATCCTGATGGTCGTTGCGCTGTACTCGAAGACCAACTCCTACGATCGTCTGTTCTTGAGCAACTACACGACGCTGAACCTCATCAACCCGCTGCTTTCGGTGCCCGGCATCGGCGGCTCGAACATGATCGGCCAGCAAGATTACGCGATGCGCGCATGGGTCCGGCCGGACCGCCTGGCCAAACTCGGCTTGCAGGCGAGCGATTTAGCCGACGCCATCACCGCGCAAAACGTGTTGATTCCTACCGGCGCGGTCGGCGCGCTACCCGCGCCGAAGAACAATCAGTTTCAACTCTCGGTCGATGCGCAAGGACGGCTGACCGACCCGCAGCAGTTCGGCGACATCGTCGTGCGAGCCAATCCCGACGGCTCGATCTTGCACCTGCGCGACGTTTCACGCGTGGAACTCGGCGCACAGCTCTAT
>JBAUEZ010000249.1:0-33945 GCA_049678885.1 Candidatus Aquilonibacter sp.
ATGTAGACCGGTGCTCCAATCGATGCCCAGTTCTCATCTTCGATGGCAGCCAGGTAGACCGAGCGAATACGAATGTGCTCGGCGACATCCGAGAGCGTGAGGCCGCGAGCCTCGCGTGCGGCGCGAAACCGTTCACCCAGCGCTGGCATTGGGGCTTTGAGTTAGTCCCTTTCTTCTGTTATCCTGTGCAACGCAACATGAGCAAAACCCGGGTTATCGCTGCGATGAGCGGCGGCGTCGATTCGGCGGTCGCGGCCGGCCTCTTGGTGGAGGCGGGCTACGACGTCATTGGCGTGACGATGAAGATGTATTCGCCGACGCGCGCAGCGCACGCCAAAAGCTGCTGCGGCGTCGACGATTTTGACGACGCCCGCCGAAGCGCGGCGGTGCTCGGCATCCCGCATTACGTGCTGAACTTCGAAGAAACGTTCCGGCGCAACGTGATCGACCGGTTCGTCGATGATTACGCGAGTGGTCGAACGCCCAACCCGTGCGTGTCATGCAACAACTTCGTGAAGCTCGGCACGCTTGCGACCTACGCGCAGCGCCTGGGCGCGCAGTACGTCGCGACGGGACACTACGCGCGGCTCGAACACGACGAAGGGGGGCCGCATCTTTACCGTACGCCGAACGCGAAGGATCAATCGTACACGCTGGCCCAGCTCTCGCGCGAGCAGCTAGCGACATTGTTGCTTCCGGTCGGCACGATGGAGAAGCCGGTCACGCGCGACCACGCGCGGCGCATTGGCTTGCCGGTACACGAGAAGGCGGAATCGCAGGACATCTGTTTCGTCGAAGGCGGCGACTATCGCGACGTACTCGAGCGACTGCATCCCGAGATCAATCGCGAAGGCGCAATCGTCGACCGGGACGGCGTTGCCATCGGCACGCACGCCGGTATCGCAAACTATACGATCGGTCAGCGCGCGAAGTTGCCCGCGACCAATGACGGGGCGCGCTACGTCACGCGTATCGAACACGATACAAACACGATCGTCATCGGACGCGACGATGAGCTGCTCTCCAGCGCGCTACGTGCAGACGAGTTGAATTTGCTGCAGCCTGCTCGTTTTTCGGACATACGGACCCCAGTGCGCGCGATGGTGCGCTATCGCGCTACACCAGTGCCTGCAAAGGCGACGCTCGAAGGCGACGGAATACTGCTGCACTTCGACGCCCCGCTGCGCGCGGTAACGCCGGGACAATTGGTCGCGATCTTCGACGAGCGCGACGAAGTGCTCGGTGCAGCTACGATTAAAGAGGCGTTTTAAGCCGTCGCGAGTGCCATGTCGTTGCGCACGTTCCAGTACGTGTCGCGGATGACCGGCGTGAAGCCGGCGGTAATTATCGCGTTTTCGAGATCGCGGCGCGTCGCTTCGTTGCTCGCACCGGCGTCGCGCACGACGCGATCTTCGATGATCACGCCGCCCATGTCGTCGCAGCCGTAGAAGAGCGCGAGTTGGCCCATTTTCAAACCCGGCGTGAGCCATGACGCTTGCAGGTGCGCGAAGTTGTCGAGGTAGAGCCGGGCAACCGCGAGCACGCGCAGGTACTCGAGCGCCGTCGCCTCCTTACCACGCAGCGGCGTCTTGAACGGCACGTAGAACCATGGAATGAACGCGGTGAACCCGCCGGTCTCATCTTGCAGTTCGCGCAAAACGTGCATGTGCTCGATGCGTTCTTCGTCGGTCTCGATCGAGCCGTACATCATCGTTGCGGTGGTCTTCATGCCCAAGTCGTGTGCCTGACGCATGACGTCCAGCCATTCTGAGGGCGTTACCTTGCGCGCCGAGATACGTTTGCGCACGCGTTCAACGAGAATCTCGGCACCGGCGCCCGGCAGCGATTTGAGGCCGGCGGCCCGCAGACGCTCGAGGACGGCTCGCGGCGTTATGTCCTCGACCGAGGCGAGACCCGTAATTTCTGAGACCGAGAGCGAGTGGATATCGACGCTTGGGAACTCGACGCGTACGCGATGGAAGAGCTCCTCGTACCACTCGATTCGCAGATCGGGGTTTACCCCGCCCTGGATCATGATCTGGGTCGCGCCGAGATCGGCTGCCTTCTTCACACGCGCGAGTACCTGCTCGTGCGAGAGCGTGCGCCCCTCTTTGTGGTGCTCGGGCCGGAAGAACGCACAGAAGGTGCAGTGCACGTTGCACACGTTCGTGTAGTCGATCGTCGTATCGATCACGTACGTGACGACGTTCGATGGATGGAGCTGCATGCGCCGCGCGTGCGCGGCCATGCCCAGCTCGTGCAGATCGGCCTCGCGATAGAGCCGCACGCCTTCATCGAACGAAAGCCGTCCACCCGTTGCGACGCGCTCGAGCAAACTAGCGAGTGATGACACCGATAGCCTCCGGAAGCGAATGTGGAACGGCATCGATCGCGCCGATCGCAAAGAGCTCGCGGCAGAACGCGCCGAGACCGCTCTGCGCCGCCGAGTGGAAAGTAAAGTTCAGCTTGCCGTAATAGTCCTCGTAAAAGCCGGGCGCGCGCAGGCGCACGCGCTGCGCAGCATGGAGCACCGCCTCCATGTGCGAACGCGACCAGGTGTAGCTGTCGGTGAGCGCGTGCATGCACTCGCGGATTGCTTCGGGATTGCGCTCGTACGCGTCGCGGCGCGCGGCCCACACCGCAAAGACCGTTTGCTGATGCGTCCACTCGTGCCACAGCGTTCCGAGATCGTAGACCTGCTCGCCTGGAAAACGCTCGAGGGCATCGATTGCAGAATCGCCGATCAAGAGCGCCGCCTTGCCTTGCGCGGCGACCTCGAGCGGGCGATCCGATTCGTAGTACTCGGGCTGCACGCCGTAGCGCCGCTCGAGCACTACGCGAAGCAAATTCCGTCCCGTTGCCGATTCGCTCGTCAACGCAATCGGCACGCCGTCGAGCAACGCCGGGGGAAATTGTGAGACCAGCACGACCGAAACGACTTCGTCGCGCGCACCGATGCACAGGTCCGGCAGCAGCACGAGGTCATCGGCGTTCTCTGCCCAGGCAAACGCACTGATCGGACTGAGGTCGAGCGCACCATCGATCAGCATGCTGTTCAGTTTCGAAGGAACATCGGCGTGGAGCGACCCGGGATATACGATCGCGCCGACGTCAAACGCCGTGTAGATCGGCAGATCGTTGGTGTAGATAATACGACCGCATCTAAGCATGTACGAGATCCTTTTCGGGCTGGGGCGGTACCCAGTCATGCGGAAACTCGTTATAGGTACTGTTGCGGCGTATCGGCATGTATCCCGCGGCTTCGATCAAGCGTCGGAACTCGCGGTCGTCGACATATTGTCCCGACTGCGTTCCGGCCGAGTGGTAAATCATCTCCTCGTCCGTCGAACCGTGCGTGCCGTCCATGTCGTCGGCGCCGTACTGCAACGCGACCTGACATATCTTGAGGCCCTGGATCATCCAGTAGGCCTTGATGTGATCGAAGTTGTTGAGCATCAAACGCGCAACCGCAAAGGTGCGCAGGTCGTCGAGGCCAGTCGTCCAGCCGCAGTATGACAGCTCGTTGCCGTCGGGATGGAACGCGAGCGGGATGAACGCGTTGAAGCCCGGCGAGCGCTCCTGCGACTCGCGCAGCTTAATGAAGTGATCGACGCGATCTTCGAGTGACTCGACGTGCCCGTAGAGCATCGTTGCGTTCGACGCGACGCCCTGGCGATGCAGCTCCTCATGAATCTCCAGCCAGTTCGGCCCCGAAACCTTGTTGGCGCAGATCTTCGAGCGTGTCGGCTCGCCGAGGATCTCGGCGGCACCGCCGTTGACGTTGTCGAGGCCGGCACCTTTAAGCGTGCGGACGATGTCGGGGAAACTCATGCGATGGCGCTTGGCCATGTACTCGATCTCGGCCGCGGTAAAGAGCGAGAGCTGCACGTGCGGCAACGTCTCTTTGAAGCGGCGCATCAAGGGCAACCAGTAATCGAGCGAGAGCTGACGCGGGTCGTGACCACCGACGATGTGGATCTGGTTGAAGTTCGTACCCGTCTCGACGGCCTTGGCATACACCTGATCCGCGGTCATCCGAAAGACGCGCTCCGGCTCCTTGAACTCGTCAGCCGCAAACGAACAAAACGTGCAGCCCGCAAAGCAGACGTTAGTTGAGTTAATGTAGCGGTTGAGAACGTAGAAGACTTTCTTGCCACTCTTGCGCTCTTTCTCTTTGCGCGCGATGCGCCCGAGATTGTGAATGTCGTGCGTGCGGTAGAGCGTCAGGCCGTCTTCCATCGAGAGCGGCGTGCCCGCGTCGACCTTCGCTTCGATCTCGACGAGCCGGGGATCCATCTGGTAAGCCATCGTGACCCTATTCTAAAGATGAGGACGCGCGCCCCTCGAAGACGTTTGTGGGCCAGCAAGCGGCCAGAGTCGCCACGATCGTGCTGCCCCAGAGGATCCCTCCCACGATGTCGGTGAGGTAGTGCGCCCCCAGCGCGAGCCGTGACCACATGATGGCGACGGCAAGCAGCGCGAGCGTGGACGCCAGCCAGGCTCTGCCCGGCAGAGCACTACGCGCCACAAATATTGCCAGCGCTACGTAGAATGCGACTGCGATCGTGGCGTGCGAACTCGGATACGAGAACGAGAGCTCGTGTTTGATCACCCAATCGGGTCGCCGCGGACGTGCGAAGAAATGTTGCCACGCATCCGTTCCACGCCACGCGATCAAGAGCGAGAGGATCGCAAACGTCAGACGCGAGCGCCACGCTGGCACTGCAACGGCAACGATCGCGAGCACAACGCCAATCGGCAATAACACTTGAAAGAACCCGAACCAGGTAATCACCCACGCAAGCAACGCCGCATGGTTGACCCACTGAATCTCCGCCTGCATGAGCCAGCCTGGATCAGGAGCATGATCGACGGCATTTCCAAGGACGAGGAACAGCGCGAAGGCAACGATCGCTGGCGCGAGTATCAACGCCCGCTGCGCGATACTCAAAACAATTCTTGTTGTGCGCCGGATTTGCCCAAACGCGGCGCGATCACTTCGAGCTCGGCGAAGCCGAGCAGGATCTTGCGGGGCTTCGTACCTTCGTGCGGACCGACCACCTTGAAGTCCTCGAGCTGCTTCATCAAGCGCACTGCGCGAGGATGCCCGATCGAAAACTGCGATTGCAACTGCGCCGTCGACGCATACTGCGTTTCGATGATGAACTTCGCGGCCTCGTAGCACAGTGGATCGGCGCTCTTGCCGTTTTGCGAATCGTCGTCGCTCACCGGCACGACCTCGACGTCGAGCAGGTTCTCCGGACGCGCCTGCTTCGCCCAGAAGTCGACGAGCCGGTTGACCTCGTTCCCGGTGATGTACGCGCCTTGCGCGCGAATCGGCTTGGGCGCATCGATCGGTAAATAGAGCATGTCGCCGCGGCCGAGCAACCGCTCCGCGCCGTTCATATCGAGAATCACCCGCGAATCGACTTGCGAACTCACGGCAAAGGAGACGCGCGACGGAATGTTGGCCTTGATCAAGCCGGTGATCACGTCGACCGACGGCCGCTGCGTCGCGACAATCAAATGGATGCCGGTTGCGCGTGCGAGTTGTGCGAGGCGCATGATCGTGGTCTCCACCTTCGCCGGTGCGACCAGCATGAGGTCGGCCAACTCGTCGATGACGATCACGACAAAGGGCAGCTTCTCGTCGGGATACTTGGCGTTGTACTCTTCGATCTTACGCACGCCGGCTTTGGCGAAGCGTTCGTAGCGCGCGTCCATCTCTTTGGTCATCTCGAAGAGCGCGCCGGCGGCCATGCGCGCGTCGACGATCACCTCTTTGATCAGGTGCGGAATGCCGTTGTACACCGTGAGCTCGACGCGCTTGGGATCGATCATCAGCAGCTGCACTTGGTCCGGCGTTGCCGAGACGAGCAGCGACGCGATAATCGTGTTTAAGCAGACCGATTTGCCCGAACCGGTTGCGCCCGCCACGAGCAAGTGCGGCATCTTGCCGAGGTCGCCGAAGACGGGGCGGCCGGTAATATCCTTGCCGAGCGCCATCCAGAGCGGCGGAATCGTGCCGCGATTGGGTATCGCATCGAGGATCTCGCGAATCGCCACAATCGACACGGTCGCATTCGGCACTTCGATGCCGACGGCAGACTTGCCGGGAATCGGCGCTTCGATGCGCACGCTGGTTGCTGCGAGCGCAAGCGCGAGATCGTCGGCAAGCGATGCGATCTTGGAAATCTTTACGCCGCGCTCGGGGCGCAACTCGTAGCGCGTGATCGATGGACCGCGCTCGATGTGGGTCACTTTTGCACCGACACCGAAGCTCGCAAGCGTATCCTCGAGCACGTGCGCGCGACTCGAGTCGTCAACGACTTGTGCTTGCGGCGCGTCGAAAAGCGCGAGATCCGGCAAACGATACGAACGCGTCGTCGCAACAAGATCGGCTGACTCGTACTCGCCGGCCACAGGCGGCGCGACAACGACCGGCACGGAAGGCGCGACGACGGCAGGGCGCGGCGCGATCCCCAGCAGCTCGTCGTCCTCTTCTTCGAGCCGCGCGGTCTGCACGTCGAATGCCGGCGCATGTTCGGCCTTCGGAAGCGCAAACGCTTCGCGCAGCGAGGTGTGGCCTTGCGGCAGTGCGAGCGAGATTTTCGGGATCTTCGGCAGGCGGATGCGCGCGAGGAGGCCTAGCAACAGCCCGATCAGCTTTTTCACGCTGACTTGCGTCAGCGAGAGCGTGAGCGTTGCCGCCGCCACCACCAGGACGATCCACGCACCCGCGCTACCGAGCAAGCCATGCAGCGTCAACCAGATGCCCGCGCCCACGATGCCGCCGCCGCGCGGCCCCGATGCACCGAGTGCGGCGTCAATGATAAGGAAGTAGGAGAGCGCGGAGGAGCCCAGCGTGGCGATCATCCGCGGGACGTTGATCTCCAGGAAGACGATCGCGCCGAGAAGTGCGACCAGCACCGGGAAAAGCGCGGCGCCCCCTCCAAAGAGTTCGCGTAACCCGCCCGCCAGAGCGCGGCCGACGTTGCCTGTTGCCCCCGGAGCCGCGAGCGCGATTCCGCACAGCAGCGCCACGGAGAGTGCGGCGATTCCGACGATCTCGAGATTCAGCTTCCTTGCACTCGCCTTACGGCGTACCCGTGCCATCGGGAATATTACTTCGTCGTTTGACTAGGAGATCACTTGCAGAGCCCCACGATCGTCGTCCTCGATGGCGACCAAACCGGAGAAGAGTTGCTCAACGAGTCGCTACGCGTGCTCGACGAGTCGGTCATCGATATTCCCCTCGCCCTGGAGCATTACGATCTCTCGCTCGAGAATCGTCGCGCAACCGACAACCAAGTCGTACACGATGCTGCAGCCGCGATGGTCACGCATCGACTCGGCCTCAAGGCCGCGACGATCACGCCGGAACAACCCGGCGACGTCGGCTCGCCCAACCAAATCCTGCGCAAAGAGATTGACGGCAAAGTGATTGTGCGCACGGGCCGCAAGCTGCCGCGCGTGCGTCCGGTCGCCGGCATCAATGCGCCGATCTCCATCGTGCGCATGGCGGTCGGTGATGCATACGGCGCAAAAGAATGGCGCGAAGGTGAGGGCCTCGACGAGATTGCTCTGCGCACCGAAGTGATTTCGCGCAGTGTGTGCCGCTATGTTTCCGAATATGCGTTCCAACACGCGAAGAAAATGAGCGCAAAAGTTTTCGGCGGTCCGAAGTACACGGTGAGCCCGGTATACGAGGGCATGTTAAAAGAAGAGATGGACGCCGCGGCAGCCCGTCATCCCGACGTGCCCTACGATCCACAACTCATCGACGCGACCTACGCGTTGCTCATCTCAGACGCCGGCGACTATCCGTTGGTCATTCCATCGCTCAACCGCGACGGCGACTGTCTCTCCGATTTCGTGATGCAGCTCTTCGGCTCGATCGCCGGCGCCGAATCGGTGCTGCTTGCCTTCGATGAAAGCCTCAAGCCGAGCGTCGTGATGGCCGAAGCGCCGCACGGAACGGCGCCGCGCCTCTTTGGAAAAAACGTAGCCAACCCACTTGCGATGATCCTCGCAGCCGGCGCGCTGCTTTCCTATATCGACGACCGCCGCGCTACCAACGCATCGCGCGCAATCTACGAGGCGTCGCTCGAGGCACTCCATGGGGGCATTGCGACCGCGGATCTCGGTGGCCATTCGACTACGACGGAGTTCACGGACGCGGTGATTGACGGCGTAAAGCGTAAGCTCGACGTGTGGTCGACCCTCTAGCAACTGTAAAGTTTCGTAAAAACCGGTACCGCAGATATGTGGCGCGCTAGTCTAAGGTTAAGCAGGCAGCCATGGGGGCCGATTTTATCAAAAGGATGTTTCTGGCTCAGGGCCGCTCCGTTCAGAGTATTGAACGGGGCAATCAGCGTAGTACCTACCGGCAATCGATCGAACTTCCGATTGCCGTGGAAATCGCTGGTCTGCCCGCGCCTGTATATGGAACCCTGATCAACATTTCCGAAACCGGCTGCCGGCTGCGCTCACTGATCCTGATCGACCGCGAGCGCGACGTCAGCTTCGAGTTGAAGCGCCCGGGCCATGCGGCGATCCGTCTGCGCGGCAAAATTGTCTCACGTTCGACGCCCCCGGTCGGCGGCGGCTATGAGTACGGCGTCGCCTTCACGTTGACCAACGCAGAGAAAGCCGTCCTCCGCAAAGAGATTCAAGAGATGCAGCGGCGCGAAGCGTTGGCACGCGCCGAGTCCCGCCCGACGACCGCGGGCACCACCGCCCCGGCGATCGCCAAAGCCGAGAAACAGCGCCGCGGGAGCGTGCGAACCATGGTCGGCTTCCCCGTCCGTTACCGGATCCCGGGTAGACCGTCGATGACCGCCGAGGCCAATGACGTTTCGACGGGCGGCCTGCGTTTAATCACGCCCGATAAGCTTGGGAACGGAACGATGGTCGAGTTGCGCTTCACGCTCCCAAACAGCGCTCTTTGGGTCTATCCGGCCGCCGAAGATCGCACCGAGATCACGCCCTTCGGCCCACGCCGCGTTCGGGTTCCCGACAACCGGCGTTCGTTCGAAGAGATGATCGTGCACGGCCGAATCGTTTCACGCTTTGCCCCTAGCCGCGACCGGGAAGTCTACGGGGTTCAGTTCACCGATATTGATGGCTACCAACGCGAAGAGGTCGCGCGCTTTACGCACGCGGTGCAACTCGCAAAACTTCGGTCCGAGTAGACGACCACAAGGAAAGGGCTACCCACCATGAGCTGGATTCCAAAGAAAACCACCACCGCATCGGCTGCGCCCGCGCAGATCGTGATGCCGGTTGCATCGCTGATGACGCCGCGCACGGCCGCCGTTTCGCTCGAGATGCCGGTCGTGATGAGCGTGCGCCGTCTTCCGGCGCCGGTCTACGGTACGCTCATGGATATCAACGCCCACGGCGCTCGCGTCCGCTCGCTGGTACTGATGGAGCGCAGTACCGACGTCGAATTCGATCTCAGTCTTGCCAACTGCGCGCCGATCACGATCAACGGGCGCGTCGAAGGCCGCCGCAATGCTGCATCGGGCGCGCGTTTTGAATACCACCTCTCCTTCGACTCGATGCCGGAAGCACAGATCGACGCGCTGGTACGCGCCGTGCGCGAGCTCGAGCGTCGCGCCGCGACCTCCCGTTCGATCCAGAAGTCGCTCGACAAACTTCCCACGACCGATCGCGAACGCCGCGGCAGTTATCGGGCGCTCACGGCCTTCGGCGCGCGCTTCCGCCGCGAAGGCGACCAGTGGAGCGAAAGCAAGGTCGGCGATATCTCGGCGACCGGCGTACGCATGAGCTGCGCAGAGTTAATCGCTATCGGGACGGTCCTCGATATGCGCGTGACACTGCCTTCGAGTGTGCTCGATATCTATCCGGAAGAGACCGCCGTCATCGACGCGACGCAACCCGTACCGCGTCGCATCGGCCGCGCCGATATGCGCCGTCCGTTCGAAGAGATGTCGCTGCGCGGGCGCGTCGTCACCCGCTTCCAGCCGGTGCGCGAGCGCGAGTGCTACGGCGTTGCGTTCCTCGAGATCGACGGCTATCAGCGCGAAGAGATCGCGCGTTACACGCACGCTATCCAGCTCTCGAAGCTCCGCGCCAGCTAAATCTAACGGAACGAGATCAGCACAACGCCGGCGAGCGCAATTGCGACGCCGGCTTTTTGTGTCGGTCCGAGCCGCTCGCCAAGCACAAAACGCGCCAAGAACACGGTGCTCGCCGGATAGAGCGACGTTAGCACCGCGGCGATCGAGAGATACCCGACGAACGTCGCCAGCACGTAGAGAATGTTCGCGGTCATGTCGAGTAGCCCGGTGCCGATGATCAGCGGCAGGTCAGCGCGGTTCGGCACGAGGTTCGTGCGCGTCGCGAATGCGGCGACGAGCAGAAAAGCGATCGAGGCGATACGCGCGGCTAGCAAGTTGTGCAACCCTGCGGCCGGATGCGTGTACGAGAGCAAAATAAAAAAGGCGCCGAATACGAACCCGGTCACGATCGCTTCGCGCACGCCCGCGGTCGAAATCTCCCGCTTACCGGAAGGTTCGAATGAGAGCGAGATCATCACGATCGCGATTAATGCGAGAAAGAGACCCACGCCTTCGGTGAGTGAAAGCCGCTCGCCGCGAATCGCTCCGAAGATCAGTGGAAATGCCGCGGCCAAAACCGCCGTGATCGGTGAGACGATGCCCATCTTTCCGACCGACAAAGCGTGATAGAGCAGCGCGATGCCGAGCGCGCCGCAGACGCCGGCCAGCGCACCGAAGATGTAGTCGCTTGGAACCGTGTGCGACGGCGTAAACGGCAAGAGGAGCAGCAGCAACACGAATCCCGCTGCCTGCGAGATCACCGCCACCGTAAACATCGGGGTGCGGCGCGTTGCAAGCCCACCGCAAAAATCGGCCGAACCGTAGATAAGCGCAGCGATCAAGCTTAGCGCGATACTGATGGTGTTAGACTTCCATCACGACCGGGATAATGATCGGGCGGCGTTTCGTGCGTTGGTTGATCGCGCGTGAGAGCGTGCTGCGGATGTGTTCTTTCACGGTGTTGACGTCGCGGATGGCGTCGACCGAGACCTCGGCGATCGCGTTGCGCAGCTCGCCACGCAATTCGTCGAGCACGCCGTCTGATTCGGGTAGATAGAAGACCCCTCGCGAGATCAGATCGGGCTCACCGATGATGCGGGCTTCTTCGGCATCGATCGCAACGACCACGATCACGATGCCGTCGTTCGAGAGCGCCTTGCGATCGCGCAACACGGCTTCGCCGACGTCGCCGATTCCCGAGCCGTCGACAAGCACGTTGCCGCCATACGTCTTGCCGATCTTGTCGGCATATTCGCGCGTGAACTCGAGCACGTCGCCGTCTTCGGTGATGAACACGTTCTCCGACGCGACACCGGTCTGCACGGCGAGCCGGCCGTGTTGTACGAGCATGCGGTATTCGCCGTGCACCGGCATGAAGAACTCCGGCCGCACGAGGTTGAGCATCAGCAGCAACTCTTCTTGCGAGCCGTGGCCCGAGACGTGCGCGCGGCCGTCGGTACCGTGAATGACGGTTGCACCGAGCTTGTAGAGGTTGTTGATCGTCTTGAAGACGCTCTTCTCGTTGCCCGGAATCGGCGTCGCGCTGATGACGATCGTGTCACCGGGCACGACGCGAAAGAGTTTGTGGTCGCGCACCGACATCCGCGCGAGACCACTCATCGGCTCGCCCTGCGAGCCCGTAGTCACCACGACGATCCGTTCGGGCGGGTAGCTATCGATCTCTTCGATCTTGATCCGCGTCTCGGGCGGGATCCGCAGATAGCCGAGTTCGCTCGCAAAGTGCACGACGTTCTGCATCGAGCGCCCGAGAAATGCGATCTTACGCCCGAAGCGCACGGCATGGTCGATCGCTTGCTGGATGCGCGGCACGTTCGAGGCGAACGAGGCGATGACGATGCGGCCCTTGGCGCGCTGAAAGATTGCCGTAAAGGCCTCGCCGACGACGCGCTCGGAGAGGGTGTGTCCGGGACGTTCGGCATTGGTCGAGTCGGAGAGCAAGCAGAGTACGCCCTCTTCGCCGATACGCGCGATCCGGGCAAAATCGGCCGGGCGGCCATCGATCGGCGTCTGATCGAATTTGAAGTCCCCGCTGTGGAAGACCGTGCCGACGGGCGTGCGGATCGCGATTGCGCATGCACCCGCGACCGAGTGATTGATGTGGATGAATTCTGCCTCGATCCCGCCGTACCGCACCCGATCCCCAGGCTCGATGACGACGAAGTCGACGGAATCTCCAAATTTGTGCTCGCGCGATTTCGCCTTGATCAGCGCAATCGTGAGCGCCGTGCCGACGATCGGCGTCTGCGGAAACTCCTTGATGAAATACGGTATGCCGCCGATATGGTCTTCATGACCGTGCGTCACCAGCACCGCGCGCAGCTTATGCGCGCGCTCGCGGACATACGTGAAGTCACTGATAACGATGTCCACACCGAACATCTCTTCATCGGGAAACATCAAGCCGCAATCGACCACGACCAAATCGTCGTTGGTCTCAATCACGGTCATGTTGCGTCCGATTTCGCCGCAGCCGCCAAGTGGAACGATGCGAACGTAGGGTTCGTCGGGCGGGGCGGGCACGATTAGGGTGTCAGGGTTCAATGCACTTGGGCTTTCCGCGCGCCGCAGCGCGCGTGATAGAGGCTCATGCTCAATCGATACCTCGCCCGGGTCCTGGTGACCTCGCTTACCTTTGGTATTGCGCTTAGGGCCGGCGCCGCGCCCACGCCGACTCCGACGTGTCCACCCATGCACGCATCGCCCTACTCACCGCGCGCCCTCCGGCACATCCGCGCGATGCTGCAGCTTCGGCTACTCGAAGCGCGCCGAGCCCGCCTCACGCTCGCCGAGGGCCTCGTTACACACCGGATCACGATCGATCAGTTACTTGCGCTGCCGGATGATACAGAAGTCCTAGCAAAAGGCCCCAACGACGGGCAGCTGAAACATTTTCACGTGCGCGGCGCTAGCACGTGCTGGTAGCCGACAACACCGCTCAATCGCAGAGAGGGCACATATGGCTGTCGACACCCCGAAGGCCAACGGATTCAAAACCGTCGTGGATACGATCGTCGCGCCGAAAGACGCGTTCGAATCGATCCGCGTCGCGCCCACCTGGGGTTGGGCGCTTCTGATCACGCTTGTAATCGTGCTCGTAAGCTCGTACCTCACCACGCCCGCGGCGATTCACGGCGTCGTCACTGATTGGCCAAACACGGTTGCGAAATCACCCGCGCTCGCCGGCGAGACGGCCGAGCAGCAACAAGCCGGACTCGCGATGGCGCAAAAGATCACCTCGTTCGTATGGATCTTCACGCCGATCTTTGTGCTGATCGGAGTCCTCATCGGCACCGTTATCATGGCGATCTTCAATGCACTTGGTCGTGGCGACGGCTCGTTCGCGAAGTACTGGGCCGCGCAGTGCAATATCGCCGTCGTCGCTGCGCTCGGCGCCGTCATTCTCGCCGTGATCGTGCTCGTGCGCGGTCCGGACAGCTTTTCGAGCGCACAATCCGTGCAGGAAGCGATGCCGAATCTCGGCGCACTCATACCCGGTACGGGCAAACTCCACGTGTTTCTCTCCGTCTTCACGCCGTTCTCGGTGTGGGCGACGCTCCTGACCGTCGCTGCGCTCTCCATTGTCGGTCGCGTTCCGCGCGTGCAAGCGTGGCTCGGCGGAATCCTTACCCTTGTGCTGCCGGGACTCATCGCGGCAGCTTTCGCGCGTTGACTTGAGGCTAATGAATCGTCTGTTCCCCATCGTAACCCTTGCGGCTGCCGGACTCTTTCCTGCGGCCGCATCGGCAGCGCCGATGACGCTGCAAGATGCAATATCGTACGCGCTCAATCACAGCCCAACGGTAGCGCAGCAGTACGCTGCCGCGCAGTCGGCCGAGCACTCACTCGCGATCGCGCGCGGGACGGCGTATCCGACGGTGAACGGCTCGCTGCAAAACGTCATGGCAAAGAGCTCCAACTACGCCGGCGCGTATGCGATCATCGGCCAGGCGCAGGCGCAGGTCTTCAGCCAGAACACAGCCCAGGTCGGATCGAATTGGACGATCGACACAGGCGGGTTTTCGCTCATGCAACTCGCGTCGGCACGCGCTTCGGCTGCACAGGCTGAGGAGACGCTTGCGAACACCGAGAACCAAATCGCGAGCACGGTGACCAACGCCTACTACTCAGTGGTTCAGAAAGAAGCAATCGTTATCGTTGATGCTTCGGACCTTCGCTATCAAGGCGTGCTGGTCGACGCAGCCAAAGCCAAAGAACACGCCGGTATGGCCGCCGGCGTTGATGTGCTTCGCGCGCAAGTCCAACAAGCCAAGAGCGCATCGACGCTCGTCGGTGCCCGAGCCGACGTCGACAACTCCCGCGAAGACCTTGCACAAACGATCGGCGCGCCGCTCGATCAACCGTTTGCTTTCCCGACAAAAGTCGCGGAGCCGAAATTGCCGGCGCAATCCGTCGACGCGCTGGAGGACGTTGCGCTCAACGCCCGGCCCGACGTCATTGCCGCACGCGAGGGCGTCGCGGCGGCGCAGTACACGCGCAAAGGCTGGGATCGCGAGCTCTTTCCGCAAGTTGCCCTCAACGCATCGTTCGGCAACGAATTTGCGCCGACGACCGCCGGCGAGATCATCGGCGTCAACCCGGACGGCACGCCGATCACGGTTCCTCGCGGCGCGCCCGGCTTTTGGCAGATCAACGCCACGTCGACGTTTAGTCTGCCCTTCGTCGATTGGGGACAGCGCCACACCGAACGCATCAACGACGACGCGCAGCTCGCCTCAGCCGAACGCGCGCTCGATGCGGCACGAATCCAAGTGCAGATCGACATTCGACAGAATTATCGTGGCGCCCAAACGGCGCTCTCGCAGTTGAGCTATGCGGAGGATGAATCGCGGCTCGGCACGGAGTCCGCGCGGGTCGCTCAACTCCAGTACGAGCGCGGAATCATCGCGCTCTCGGACGTCATTCTGGCGCAACAGCAGTCCGTGACCGCGCAGTCCGACTACGTTGCGGCGGAAGTCTCCTACGTGGAGGCCGTCGTTAAACTTCGCGTCTCACTCGGCACGTACACGGCGCAGAGTGCCGTCGCTGACCTATAGTGACCTGCAGTGACCTACAATAAGGAATCGCATGAATCGCACCCGTAACATCGTCATTGTCGTCGCCGCTCTGCTCCTCGTCATCGTCTTCGCCGTCGTCGCGGCCAAACGCGGCGACCGTTCAGCAACCCCTGTGAAGTTGCAAAAACTGAGCTACTCGACGTTCACAATCAAACTCCCCGAAAACGGCACGGTCATGAACGCAGATACCGTGACGGTTCCGTCGCTTGTCGGCGGCAACATCGGCCAGATCTATGTGAAAGCGGGAAGTCACGTGAGCGCCGGCGAGCTGCTCGCTACGATCGAGAACCCCACCCTCGACTACAACGCCTCGAGTTCGCAAGCCGACTACACAAACGCCGTGGCAAACGTCGCGACCGCGCGGATTCAGGAGCAGAACCAACGGGTGCAATACCAGGCGCAAGTCGATACGAACAAGAGCGCACTTGATGAGGCGCGCCGCGTCTACGATGCCGACATCGCACTGTTGGATCAAAAGGCAATTGCGCGCAATCAGGTTGACGTCGACAAGGCTAAGCTCGACCAAGCGCAAGTCGCGTACGATCAAGCCGTGCAACAGCTCAAACTCGGCGCTGTCTCCGGCTACGGCATGGACAGCGTCCAGGCTGCGCAAGCCAATGCACAGAAGAGCCAGATCATTAACGCGCAGAACCAACAGCAGGTCGCGTTCACGCGTATCGTTGCACCGATAAGTGGTGTTATACAGACCGTCGCAGCGCAGGCGAGCAATCCGCTGCGTTCGATGCAGCCGGGCGATGCCGTCACCGCCGGAGAAGGGCTCTTCTCGATTGCGGGCGTGAACAAGTACGTCGTAAAGGCCCAGGTCGACGAGCAAGATATCATCAACGTCCACGTCGGCCAGGCGGCGAATGTTACAGGACAAGATTTCCCGGGTCGCGTTATTCCTGGACACGTCTCGCGGATCGAGCCTGTCGCGCAGAAATCAACCGACACCTCGAGCACCGCGATGCAGGTGCTCACCACGATCGCGCTCGACGCATCGCCGCCTTTCCTCAAAGACGGCATGAGCGCCGACGTCGACATCTTGACCAGCAGCATTCCGCACTCCGTCGTCGTTCCGAATGACGCGATCAATAAGAACGGAAAGAGTTCGTTCGTGTACGTCGTCCAAGGCGGCGTCGCGAAAAAGCGCTCGGTCACGCTCGGACGCTCCGGCGACAGTACGACGCAGGTACTCTCCGGCTTGACGCCCGGCGACGTCATCGTCGCCGCCAAGGTACCGGCTCTAACCGATGGCGCGCGCGTTACGGCCTCGCCGTCGCCTTCAGCTGCACCCAGTTCGTCATGAGCCGCGCCTTGGCGTACCTCGCCGAAGCCGGTGCGTCGCTATGGCGCAACAAAGGCCGGTCGATCCTGACGATGCTCGGCATGATTATTGGCTCAGCGTCGATTATCGCCGTGTTCGGGGTCAGCAAGGCTGCGACGAGCGGCATCGAAGGCACGTTCACCTCCTTCGGCACGATCCCAATCGTCGTACAGATAGACGGCTCGCAGAATTACCCGGAGCGCGCGCAGTTGCGCTACAGCGACGCCGCAGCTGTAGCGGCGGCGTTGGGCGATCAGGTCCACGACGTGCAACCGTCCTGGCAGCGCACCTGGAAGGTTTCATACGGAAAAATCAGCGACCATTATTCGGTCGCGACGACGGGCGCGTTTCAAGACGATTCGCTCACGATGAACGACGGGCGTAAGATCGATGACGATGACGTTAGCGCAGCTGCTCGCGTCGTCACCATCTCGCAAAGCATCGCCGACAAATTCTTCCCGCATCAGCAGGCGGTCGGACAGGTTCTCACGATGAATGGCGCGCGCTACCTGGTGGTCGGCGTCTACGCGCCGATCACCTCGCCGCTCGTGACCTCCCTCGCCGGATCCGATTATATCGTCATCCCGGACTCGACGTTCTACCGCGCCGTCAATGCGCCGCCGGACTCCATGGAAGTCTATCCTGTCAAAGGCGCCAACAACGATGCGCTGCGCGCGCAGATTCTCGAGACGTTGCAGCACATCCACGGCCCGCAAGCGCAATATCTCATCATCGATGGCGCGGCACAGCTGCGGATCTTCGACAACGTGCTCAATATCGCAAGCGTCAGCTTGGGCGCAATCGGCACCGTCGCGCTCATCGTCGCCGGAATCGGCATCATGAATATCATGCTCGTTACGGTAACTGAGCGGACGCGCGAGATCGGGATACGCAAGTCGATCGGCGCGAGCCGCAGCGACATCATGATGCAGTTTCTCATGGAGTCGCTCGTTCTCGCGTTACTCGGCGGCGGAACGGGGATGCTGATCGGGATCGGCATTACCGCCCTCGGCGCAAACCTCCTCAGCCATGAACTCGGCGCGCTTGTCGTGCCATACGTTCTGGTCGTCTCGATCGCACTGGGATTCTCCGGCGCGGTCGGCATGATCTTCGGCCTGTATCCGGCCTATCGCGCGGCGACGTTAGATCCCATCGAGGCGCTTCGCTCGTGATGTACTTCGATGAGGCGCTGCGTGTGCTGCTGGCAAACAAAGTGCGCACGTTTCTCACCATCATCGGTTTGATCATCGGCGTATTTGCCGTTATCAGCATTGAGGTGCTCGGACGTAGCATGTCCGGAGCAATCGACGAAACCCTTGGAGCGCTCTCCGACAACGCGTTCATCCTCTATCCCGGCTCGTTTCAAGGCAACTTTGCCCGAGCCGCAATCCGCCTGGGCGATCTGGGCACGATCGTGGCCGAGGTCCCGAATGTCGCGACTGCTGTGCCTATCGGCGGCCGGCAAGAACTCATGCGTCACGGCCACAACGTAGGAAACCTGCAGTTGTTTAGCGATTCGAGCGACCCGTTTGCGCGGCAGCCGCTCGCGTTCGGCCGTTATTTGAGCGACGACGATCTGACGAACGATGCCGACGTGTGTGTCATCAATTGGAAGACGTACCAGCGCCTCTTCCCCGAGGGTGGCGATCCGAGCGGCGAGAGCATTTATGCTGGTACGCACCGCTACGTCGTTGTTGGCGTCATCGCCGAGCCGCGTCAGGGCGCAATCAATGTGACCTTCGGCGGCGACGTCTCGATACCGTATACGACGTACATGCGCGAGTACGTCAGAGGCGATCGCATCTTCGCCGCGCGCTTCACCGTCCAGAACGCCGGCGATATGCAACTGACCGAGGTCGCAGTAATCAACAAGATTCGCGAACTCCGTCAAGTTGGTAACGACGTTCGCTATCAGGCCTTCGACAAGGCGCAGTTCACGCAGGGAGTCAACGGTATTTTCGGAGGCATTACGCTTGTCGTTGCACTGATCGGAGCGGTCTCGCTCTTGGTTGCGGGCATCGGCGTCATGAACATCATGCTGGTTTCCATCAACGAGCGCACCAGGGAGATCGGCACGCGCAAAGCGATCGGCGCGCGCAGAGATCAGATTTTGATCCAGTTTCTGATCGAAGCTGCGCTGCTCAGCGGAATCGGATGCTTTATCGGCATGGCGCTCGGGCTGATCACCGGCGGAGCAATCAACAGCATCTACATCGTCAAACTCACCGGCTACGCGGCGGCGCCCCCGTATCTGCTGGCATTTACGGTCACGGTCGTCTTTGCCGCAATCGTCACGTTCGCGTTCGGCCTCTACCCTGCGTATCGCGCCGCGTCGCTCGATCCGATCGAGGCTCTACGCTATGAATAATGCAGCGCTTGCGATCGATCTCGCCCGCATCACCAAGACGTATAGTACCGGCGCACTGGAAGTTCGGGCGCTGCAAGGCGTCGATCTGGTCGTCGAACGCGGCGAGTACGTCGCCATCATGGGTCCATCGGGCTCGGGGAAATCGACGCTGATGAACATCATCGGTTGTCTCGACCGCCCGACTAGCGGTTCGTACCATCTCGATGGTGAGGACGTCTCGGGCCTTGACGATAACGCTCTTGCCGCGATCCGGCTGCGCAAGCTCGGCTTCGTCTTTCAGGGCTTCAATCTGCTTGCGCGCACTGACGCGATCAACAACGTCGCCCTCCCGCTCTTCTATGCCGGCATCGGCACTCGCGAGCGCCGCGCTCGCGCGCTCGCCATGCTAACCGAAGTCGGCCTAGCCGACCGCGGGCACCACAAGCCCAGCGAACTTTCAGGCGGCCAGCAGCAACGCGTCGCGATCGCCCGCGCGCTGGTCAACGACCCCGCCGTCCTCCTGGCCGACGAGCCCACCGGAAACCTCGACACCAAGACCAGCGCCGAGCTGATGCGGCTTTTTGATGACTTGCACGCAGGCGGCCGGACGATCATCATGGTTACACACGATGAGAACGTCGCGCGCAACGCGCGGCGCATCGTGCGCCTCCTCGACGGCCTCATCGTGGCCGACGAACCGGTAGCAACCAGCCCCTCTTTTACAAATTTTTGAGGAACGCCGCGTAACCGCCGCGCGTTTGTGCTGGTAGGGAAAGCCCTAGAAAACATCCTTCGGTAGATCGGGAGAACAGTGAAAAATCGAGTCATCCCCACGGTGATCGTGGGTCTTATGGGCGCCATCATCGGCAGCTTCGTCATGATGCTCTACGCAAGTACGCACTTCGCGAACGTCGCCGGGCCCAACCATACGCCGCCCGCGGTCGCGGCAGCACCCCTTACCGGCGTGAGCGATCAGGATCGCATCGTAAGCGCGGTCAAGCGCACCAAGGCCTCGGTCGTCGCGATTACCGAGACGGTCAACGGTCAGGAGGTTGTGCCGATCGATCCGCTGATCCAGCAGTTCTTCGGCCAGCAAGGCCCGGGGATCGTGCAAAAGTACAAGGGCGAGGCGTCGGGGTCGGGCTTCATCTACGACACCAAAGGCGACATCGTCACGAACGCCCACGTCATCAATCCGCCGAGTGGTGCAAAGCTCTCGAACCTCACCGTGATCTTTTCAGATGGCGCGCACGTGCCGGCGCACGTCGTCTCCGCCAATATCGGCGCGGACCTCGCAGTGATCCGCGTGGACAACTACAGGAAGCTTCCGCCGCCGCTCACTTTGGCCGACTCCGATAAACTCGAGCAAGGCCAATGGGCGATCGCCATCGGCGAACCGTACGAGCTTCAGCAAACCGTCACGCTCGGCGTCGTCTCGGCCTTCGATCGCGAAGAGAAAGTCGGCGCGGAAGGCGGCGGTAACGCCTACTACGACTTCAAGGGCTTGCTGCAAACCTCGGCGCCGATCAACCCGGGTAACTCGGGGGGTCCACTGATCGACATCGACGGCAGCGTCATCGGCGTCAATCAACTCACCGACGAAGCGGCGCAAGGTATCGGCTTCGCGATTCCCTCGAACACGGTGCGCACGGTGGTCCCGCAGCTGCTGAGCAATCCCGGATTTCATCAGGGAACCGACACCGGTTTCGCCGGCTTCGCTCCGGCCGACCTGACCTCGGGGCTGCGCAACCAGATCGGCTACACCGGCCCGGGCGGCCTCGCGGTTGTCCAGGTCGAGCCGGGCACCCCGGCCGACAAGGCCGGGCTTGAACCCGGCGACGTCATCCTCCAAGCGGACGGCAAACCGGTTACAAACGCCGATACCCTACGCAAGTACATCGCCTCGAAGAAACCGGGAGACGTGCTGCGCTTGAACGTGTGGTCGCAGGGCGTAAAGAAGTTCGTCGCCGTCACCCTCGAGGAACGACCGGCCGAACAGCAGGTTACCGGCAGCGGCCCGTAGCCAAGAATAGAGGCCGGTCCTGCAACCGGCCTCCTCATTTTTGGGTTGGAAACAGCAGACCCGGTAATCGTGTATGATGATCGGGTACTACGACTGCGTGCGCACATAAGCGGCAAGGCAGATCTTCGCTCTCGTAGCGCATCCCCGAATCCAAGGCGATCGTTGCACTTACCTCGGTGCAGTCTTCGCATCGGCTCAGGTTGCGCAGAGAAGTTGCAAGAGAAGCTGGTCCAGAGTTCGCGCAGATATTTTATCGAGAGGTAAGAATTCATGGCTAAAGTGGTCGGAATCGACCTAGGCACGACCAATTCGGTCATTGCCGTGATGGAGGGTGGAACACCCGTCGTCATTCCAAATGCAGAAGGGTCGCGTACGACCCCGTCGGTCGTAGCATTTACGAAGACCGGCGAACGTCTCGTGGGCCAACTTGCGAAGCGTCAGGCGATCACCAATCCCGATCGCACGATCTCTTCCATAAAACGGCACATGGGCGAGAGCGATTATCACGTCAAGATCGACGGCAAAGAATATACGCCGCAAGAGATCAGCGCGATGATCCTTCAAAAGCTCGTTAATGATGCGAGCAATTATTTAGGCGAACGCGTCACCAAAGCGGTGATCACCGTTCCCGCATACTTCAACGACGCGCAGCGCCAAGCGACCAAGGACGCCGGCAAGATCGCAGGACTCGACGTGCTGCGTATCATCAACGAGCCGACGGCTGCGGCGCTTGCCTACGGCCTCGAAAAGAAAGGGAACGAGACGATCCTCGTGTGGGACCTCGGTGGCGGCACGTACGACGTGTCGATCCTCGAAGTCGGCGACGGGGTCTTCGAAGTCAAGTCGACCAATGGCGACACGCACTTGGGCGGCGACGACTACGATCGTCGCATCGTCGACTGGCTCGTCAGCGAGTTTCGTAAAGAGCAAGGCATCGACTTGTCCAAAGACAAGCAGGCGATGCAGCGTCTGACCGAAGCTGCCGAAAAGGCGAAGATCGAGCTGAGCTCGGTCGTAACAACAACGATCAATCTGCCGTTTATCACGGCAGACCAAGAAGGTCCCAAGCATCTCGACATCACGCTCACGCGTGCGAAGTTCGAGGAGCTGACGTCCGATCTGACCGATCGTTGCGTTACACCGTTCAAGAACGCGATCACCGACGCGAAGATCGACATCTCGCAGATCGACGAAGTGGTGATGGTCGGCGGTTCGACCCGCATGCCCGTCATTCAAGAGCTCGTCAAGAAGCTCACCGGTAAAGAACCGAACCTCACCGTCAACCCCGACGAAGTCGTGGCAATCGGTGCGGCGATTCAAGCCGGCGTGCTCGCCGGCGAAGTTCGCGACGTCGTGCTGCTCGACGTGACTCCGCTGTCGCTGGGTCTCGAGACGCTCGGCGGCGTGATGACCACGCTGATCGAGCGGAACACAACGATCCCCACGAAGAAGTCGCAGATCTTCACGACGGCCGAAGACGGTCAAACCTCAGTCGACATCCACGTGCTGCAAGGCGAACGCCCGATGGCCGGGGACAACAAGACGTTGGGACGCTTCCGTTTGGAAGGCATTCCGCCGGCTCCGCGCGGCGTGCCGCAGATCGAAGTGACGTTCAACATCGACGCAAACGGCATTGTCAATGTAGGCGCTAAGGATCTGGGCACTGGTAAGGAGCAGCAGATCACCATCACCGCGTCGACCAACCTCACCAAAGAGGAAGTCGACCGGATGGTCAAAGACGCCGAGTTGCAGGCCGCGGCCGACAAATCCAAGCGCGAAGAGGCTGAAGTGCGCAACAACGCATCGAGCCTCATCTACTCGACCGAGAAGTCGCTCAAGGAAGTCGGCGACAGACTCGATGTGGGTGCGCGCGGCGAAGTCGAGTCGGCGCTCGAAGAGCTCAAGCGCATCAGCGAGAACGGCACGATCGCCGAGATCAAACCGGCGATCGAGAAGCTGCAGCAGGCCAGCTACAAGATGGCCGAACTGCTCTACAAGGCCGCATCGCCGAACGGCGAGGGCGCGGGTGCATCGCAAGACGGCGCTACTGCCGGCGCGGGCGCGCAAACCAATGGGAATGGTTCTGCGCAGTCCGACGATGTAATCGACGCCGAGTTCAAAGAGGCAAAGTAGCTTCGCATGAGGGGGCGCACAGCGCCCCCTCTGTTTGCTATGAATGATGATGAACGATAACGAACTGTTTACTGAAGCGGGCGAAGCGACGCTCGACGATCCTGTAGCCGCGCCCGGCGATTTGCGCGCCCAGCTCGCGGCTGCCAACACCAAGGCCGACGAAAACTATCAGAAGTTTCTGTTGGCGATGGCCGACTTCGAAAACTATAAGAAGCGCATGGAGCGCGACGTCGCGTCAATCGTGACCTCGCACCGGCGTAAGCTGCTCGAGCGCTTTCTGCCCGTGCTCGATAATCTCGAGCGTGCGCTCACCTTCGATCAAGGCGGCGGCGACAAACTGCGTGGCGGCATCGAACAGACGCTGCGCGGTTTCGAAGCGATTCTTGCCAGCGAAGGCGTGAAGGCTATCGACGTCAAGGACAAGCCGTTCGATCCGCGTGTTGCCGAAGCGATCGGCACCGTGCCCGCACCGTATGGCGTTCCCGACGACACCGTGATGGAAGTCGCCGAGAAGGGCTACACGATCGCCGATGAATTGCTTCGTCCGGCGAAAGTGCTCGTCGCCAAGCACGCCGGATGAATTACAAAGACTACTACGCCGTTCTCGGCGTCCCGAAGGGCGCGGCCGAAAAAGATATCAAGTCCGCGTACCGGAAGCTCGCGCGCAAATGGCATCCCGACCAGAATCCGGATAACGCCAAGGCGGCCGAGGAGAAGTTCAAAGAAATCTCCGAGGCGTATGAAGTGCTCGGCGATCCCGAAAAGCGCAAGAAGTACGACGCGCTCGGTTCGGATTGGCAGCGCGCCGCGCGGCAAGCCGAGCAGCAGCGACAGTACCACCGCACGTACACCGACTCGGATTTCAGCGGCTTTGACTTCGGCAACGCCGGCGCTGCCGGTAGCGCAGGTCCGAGCGGATTCTCGGACTTCTTTGACATGTTCTTCTCCGGCATCGGCCGGCGGCAGTCGGCATCGAGCACGAACTTCACGCAGCGCGGTCAAGATCTCGAGACAACGATCGAGCTCTCATTGCGCGATGTGTACGACGGCGGCAAGAAAGCTGTCGCACTCCAAGTCGAAGATCTCTGTCCAAACTGCGGCGGCACGGGTATCAGCAACGGGCGCTTGTGCTCGCAATGCAACGGCACCGGTCGAAATTTGGTCACCAAGAAGTTCGAGGTCTCGATTCCCAAAGGCATCGGCGACGCACAGCGCATTCGCCTTGCGGGGCAAGGTGGTGTCGGACTCAACGGCGGCCCGGGCGGCGACCTGTACTTGATCGTGAAGTTGCTCGACGACACGACGTACAAGCGCAAAGGTGACGACCTCTACGTCGACCTTCCGGTCAGCGTCTACGACTTGGTTCTCGGCGGCGAGGTCAAGGTGCCGACCATGGCAGGGCAGGTTGCAATGACGATCCCCGAAGGAACGCAAAACAATCGTCTGTTGCGCCTTACCGGAAAAGGCATGCCCAAGGTCAAGGGTGCCGGTGCGGGCGATCAGTACGTGCGCCTCGTCGGCCAGCTCCCGCAGAGCCTTACCGACAAGGAGAAGAAACTCTTCAAGGAGTTGGCGGGTCTGCGTAACGGAAAGAAGACCTCGTAACGCCTGCAAGGAGCGTGCCGTGATCAAGGACATCGCGTTTACCGCCTATCCGTCCGACAACGTTACCGCCACGCGCACGTGGTACGAAAAGATGCTCGGACTCAAATTCAGCGGCCCCTTTGAAGAGAACGGCGTCGAAAAATATAACGAAGCCAATGTCGGCCCCGCATGCTTCGCAGTGATAACGCCGGAGTGGCTCGGACGCCCCGCGGGAAGCGGCGTCGGCGTCGCCTTCGAGGTCGACGACATCGAAGCGACGGTCAAGTCGCTGCGCGGCAACGGCGTCACGGTTGAAGATATCTACACCACTCCCGTGTGCAAAGTCACCTCGTTCGATGATCCCGAAGGAAACAAGGTAACGCTGCACCAGTCTACGAGGTAACCCTGTGTTTGCCGGCCACGGCTTGATGTGGTCCAACAACTACTCGCCCGATCGCCCGAAGGTTCAGCGGAAAATCGAGTGGCGACGAATTCTTGTGCTCTTTCGTCCCTATTGGCGCGAACAAGCGCTGGTTTTCGGTTGCATCGTGATCGCCGCGGTGCTCGGCTTGGTGCCGGGCCTGATGACGGCGCGCATCATCGACGTTGCGATTCCGCAGAAGAACTTCCACGAGCTCCTCATCGACGTTGGCATCATTCTTGCGACCGCCCTGGTTTCGATTGGCTTTGGCGTCGCACAAGGCTGGATGAACTCGATCGTCGGTGAAGGCATCATGCGCGACATTCGCACGCGCCTGGTCAGCCACTTGCACCGCATGCCGCTGGAGTTCTTCACCGGCACAAAGACCGGCGAGATCATGAACCGCGTCTCGAATGACGTCGACAACGTGGACAACGTCGTGACCGGTACGCTCACGACAATCGTTACCAACGTCGTCATGATCCTCACGACCGTCGTCGCGATGTTCATCTGGAATTGGCGCCTCGCGCTCATTTCGCTGGTGGTAGTGCCGTTCATGATCCTGCCGCTCGGCCCGGTCGGACGGCGCATGTACGACATTCGCAAGAAGACGCGCGAGCAGCGCGATACGATCGAGTCGATCACGCAAGAGACCCTCTCAATCTCCGGCATCACGCTGATCAAATCTTTCGCTCGCGAGGCCTACGAGCGCGCGCGCTTTTACACTGTCGGCACGCGACTCATGAACCTCGAGATTCGTCTGGCGATGGTCGGGCGATGGTTTCTCGCGTCGGTTACCTCGATGGTCATCGTAGGTCCGGCGATCGTCTGGCTCGGCGGCGGGTGGCTGGCCGTGCAAGGCATGCTCGACGTCGGCGTAATCGTTGCGTTCATCGGCTACATTCAGGGGAGGCTCTACGGCCCCGCTGCCTCACTCGTCGGCGTACAGGTGCAGATCGTCAGCGCGCTGGCGGTCTTCGAACGCATCTTCGATTACCTCGACATGAAGACCGAGGACTACGATCCGCCCGGTGCGGTCGCACTCACCGACATTCAAGGCGATGTACGCTTCGACCACGTGAGCTTCGGCTACGATCCCGACCGTGAGATCTTGCACGGCGTCTCGTTCGAGATCAAGCCGGGCCAGGTTGCCGCGTTCGTCGGTCCATCGGGAGCCGGCAAATCGACGATCACGCAACTCGTACCGCGCTTCTACGATCCGCAGGAAGGCCGCGTACTCGTCGACGAGCATGACGTCAAAACGGTCACGCTCGAATCGCTGCGTGCCGGCATCGGCATCGTCACGCAAGAGACCTACCTCTTCCACGATACGATCGCCGCGAATCTGCGCTACGCCAAACCCGATGCAACCGACGAAGAGTTGATTGCAGCGTCGCGTGCCGCCAACATCCATGAATTCATCGTGACGCTGCCGCAGGGCTACGAGACCATTGTCGGCGAGCGCGGGCACAAGCTTTCAGGTGGCGAGCGTCAACGTCTCGCAATCGCGCGGGTGTTGCTCAAGAACCCGTGCATCTTGATCCTCGACGAAGCGACGAGCGCGCTCGACTCGCACAATGAAGCCGCGATTCAGGAAGCACTCGAGGTGGTGATGCGCGGACGCACGAGTCTGGTCATAGCGCACCGGCTTTCAACCATCGTCAACGCCGACGTGATCTTCGTCGTCGAGAACGGTCGCATCGTCGAGAGCGGCTCCCATGCGGTGTTGCTCGCTCGCAACGGACCGTACGCGCGACTCTATCGCACGCAGTTCCGCGACACCGCAATCGCGACATGATCACGAAGAATCCGTTTGCACGGGCTGCTTACATGTACAGCGGATCACCGTGGTTGCTGTGGATGTCCGCAGCTTCTTCGACGGTAGTCACCCCGTTGCTGCTCTTTCCCCAGCACAGCGAGTTCGCTTGGACGCGCTGGGTCGGAGCGCTAAGCGCACTTGTTACCCTGTACTACTATGGCGCTATCGTCTACCTCATAACGCATCGCACGCAGCTCGCCGCCAATCCGGCGAAGCCGATCAGCTACAGTTGGAAGCAGTGGGTCTGGATTATCGCGATCACCTTGGCAGTAATCGCGGTCTTTGTTGCTTTGGTGCAGTTTGTTTGGCCGTCGTAGGGTCTTAGGAATAGAGCGGTTCGATCGCGCCCATCTTGCCGGATTGAAAATCGGCGAAAGCCGTTTCGAGTTCGTCCACGGTATTCATGACGAACGGTCCGTAGCGCACCATCGGCTCCTCGATTGGTTTGCCGGTAAGCATCAGGAACTCGAGCTGTTCGTTCCCAACGTTCTCAACCGGAATCAGATCGCCGTGACGATCGAAAACGATCGCTGCGCGCGCCGCGTACATGCGCTCGGCACCGAAGCGCGCGTCGCCCGACATTAAATAGACGATCGCCGTCTGCCCATCTTCGACCTTGTGTTCGATATGCGCACCGGGCTCGAGACGGTAATGCGCGAACCCGATCGGGATGCGCGTTTGCGCTGCGCCCGCGACGCCCTGCGCCTCGCCCGCGATCACCTTCGCCCACGCGCGGCCGTCGTCGCTACGCCAGAGCGGAATCTGTTCCGCGCGGACGTCTTGATATCGCGGACGCATGAACTTGTCGGCCTTGGGCAGATTGATCCAGATCTGGAATCCGTGCTGGCGTCCCCCCTCGCGCATTATACGTTCTGACGGCATCTCGGCATGCACGACGCCCGCGCCCGCAGTCATCCACTGCACATCGCCGGGGCCAATCTGGCCACGATGCCCGGCCGAATCGGCGTGCTGATTCTCGCCTTCAATAGCATATGTCACGGTTTCGAAGCCGCGATGCGGATGATCGGGCGCACCGATCGCTTTGCCTGGCGCATATACCACCGGACCGAGCTCGTCGATCAAGAGAAATGGATCGACCTGGAGCACGCCCTGCACGGGAAAGGGCCGGTGAACGAGAACGCCGCCGCCTTCTTCAAAATCCTGGGCCGGCAGTACGAGTGAGATTTTGCGCTCAGACATAGCGCTCCTTATAACCCACTTCGGGTTACAGGAGGTTCCTATTCAGGGACTTTAGTCCCGGGCGAGACTCAAGAACACGCGCAAGTGGGAAATTAGCCTTACAGCATTCGCCTTTTGGCCGTTTACGCATCACTCGTCCATTCGGCAAACTACGCATATGAGCGAACCCCTTCGCGTTATGGTCGTCTTCGGAACGCGCCCGGACGCTATTAAGATGGCGCCGGTTGTGCGCGCCCTTGAGCGCCGTCAGGAAATCGCTCCCATCGTCTGCGTGACCGCGCAGCATCGTCACATGGTCGACGACCTGCTTCGCCTGTTCGAAATCCGGCCCGACTACGATTTAGACATCATGACGCCGGACCAATCACTCACGCAAATCACGACGCGCGTGCTAACGGGCATGGAACTCGCAATCGCAGACGCTAAACCCGACGTCGTGCTCGTTCATGGAGACACAACGACAGGCACCGCAGCCGCACTGTCTGCATTCTACCAGCACGTCCCCGTTGGCCACGTCGAGGCCGGTCTTCGGACAAGTGATCCGTTCCTCCCATTTCCTGAAGAGATGAATCGCCGGATCACCGCACGCATTGCGTCCTTCCACTTTGCTCCGACGGCGCTTGCTCGCGAGCACCTTGTTCGGGAGTACGTTGACCCAGAGTCGGTGATCGTGACCGGCAATACGGTGATCGACGCGTTTCTCGATACTGCCGAAAGTCCGCGGCTTCCGACACCCCCGCGCTGGGGAGAGCTGGATCCGAGCCGGCCGGTCATCGTCGTGACCGCGCATCGCCGAGAAAATCACGCGCACATGCACGGCATTTGCGCTGCGTTGCGCGACATCGCCCGCTTTGACGCCAGGCCACAAATTTATTGGCCTGTCCATCCTTCTCCGCGCGTGCGGCCGATCGCGCAAGAGATGCTGTCCGGAATCTCGGGTGTCGTGCTGGTCGAGCCGGTTGGATACGGCCACATGGTTGCGGCGATCAAACACTGCACGTTCGTATTGACCGATTCCGGGGGCCTTCAAGAAGAAGCGCCCTGTCTCGGAAAACCGGTCTTGGTCATGCGCGATGAAACGGAACGCCCGGAGGGGCTACAAGCCGGTACGCTCGATCTGATCGGGCACGAGCATCGTAACATCGTCGAGGCCGCGCGCAACCTTCTCCACGACGATGCGAAGTATGCGCGCATGGCGCGTGCCGTGAATCCGTACGGCGACGGATTCGCCTCGGCACGAATAACGCAGTGGCTACTCGCGCGTCTGCGCGGTCAACGCTACCCCGACCCATTCGGCTTACTGGCGACAGCGTAGACTGCCGAAGAGATGAACGCGCCGAACCGCATTGCTCTCGCTGCACTCGTCGTTCTGGTGGCCGTTCTCGCCTTCGGATTCTTCTCGCGCAACGCGATCGAGCCCGCATCATTCAAAGCGTTCTACTGTGCCGGACAGGCGATCGATAATCGGGCGAACCCCTATAGAGTCGAGCCGTTGCGAACGTGCGAACACCGCGTCTCGAAGGAAGCGTTCCCCTCGTACGCCGTGGAGCCGGCTCCGCTTCCCGGTTACGTGCTCGCCCCTTGGGCCATTCTTGCTCGTCTGCCATTCGGGGCCGCGGAGAAGGTCTACGTAGCCTTGAGTGTCGTCGCGCTCGGAGCAATCGGCATGGGAATTGCAGCGCTAACGAGGCTGCCGCTTGCGTGGGCTACGCTTCCATTCGTCGCACAATGGTTCTTGAATATCCGTTATGGCGAGATTCCGCCCTTTGCAACGGCTGGAATCGTCCTGTGCGCTTGGGCCCTCCACGAACGGCGCTGGTGGCTCGCCGCACTCAGTGCGGCGCTGGTAGCATCCGAGCCGCATCTTGCCGCCCCGGTCTGGATTGCGCTTCTGCTCTTTGCTACTCGCGTTCGCATGCCGCTCGTCGTGGTCGGGTTGGCGCTTGCTGTCGTTGATGCTGCCATAGGCGGCCCGCGTCAAGCAATCGATTACTTTTCGCACGTGCTGCCGCTTCAGGCCCTATCGGAAGTGCACGCCAATGATCAGTTCAGTCTGACGCATCAGCTCGCACTGCTAAACATAAGTGATTCCCTCGCCTTACTTTTGGGGAGCGTTTCCTATATTGTCATGTTCGGGATTGGACTGTCTGCCGCATGGAGACTTTCAGCGGTCACCGGCAATGACGATTATCTCGCGTTGGCTCCGCCTGCATTCGTACTTCTAGGCGGGACCTTCGTGCACGATTTACAGTTCATGGCCGCTCTTCCACTCGCGGTGGTTCAACTCGCCCGGCGGCAGAGCAAGGTTGTCGGCGTAAGTGCGCTTCTGCTCAGCATTCCGTGGGCGTCGGGGTTGAGCAGGATCGCCTTGCTCGTCGCGGGCGCGTCTGCGGCAGGTGTTGCGTGGATATATTCGCACGAGCGATCCGTCTGGCTTCGAATCGGATCGGCTTGCGTCACGCTCGTCGTCCTCGCCGCGGCTTTCACGTTAAACCTTCGACCGCTTCCGCCCCAATTGGAGCAGGCGTCGACGACACCGGTCATTTCAGCGACTGCGTGGGCGCCGACCGCGTGGCTCGCCTACCTCGAGGCTACCTCGACCCGCAGCCGCCCTTCGGCGATCGATCTCGAGAGAAAGATGCCAATCTGGCTTGCGATGATATTGCTCCTCTTCGATTCATTGGCGTCAACATTCAGGCGTGCGCAGCCACTAGCACCTCAACTCGCCGGCGCCAAGCCGCGCAGACTTACTGCTGGGTGAGGAGCATGTTCGTGATAGTGCAGTTCACGATGGTCATGTCGGATCCGCCGCCGTCCTCGAGTTCCCATCTCCACTTATAGGGGCCGAAATTCCACCACGGGTCCCCGTCGCTGTCGCGGTAGTTTGCGCCCGACGCATTGGCGACAAGGACGCCGTTTCGGTAGAGCATGATGTAACCCGACGAAGTCTCGGAGATCTTCGTGACAATTTGGAATTGGTCGGTCTCGCCGGGCGTGTACGAGCCGGTCCACACGATTCCGTTGCAGTCGGTAAGCGCCCACATCTGTACGCCGCCAAGCCCATTTGCACCATTCTGAAAATTCAACGCGGCGCACGGCGTATCGGTTTCGTCGTAACCATGAATTTGCCAGATAAGCGCATCTGCATTTGAATCGGGCCCCATGCCCGGACCCGTCCCAGCCGGCGTTCCGTCGAAGTATTGGAAGGTCCATGCATATATGTCCCCATCGGTGAGGCGCACGACCGCTCCCGAGGCGCTGGTCGGGTCCGCCTGATTGCGACCGCAGGTTGTTCCGTTTAGCACGAGCGTAAAAGCGAATTGCGTCCCGGTTTGAATGGGCGTGCCGCATTGGTCCGTATCCGCTACAACCCAACTCCCAAGCCTTCCACTGCCGGCTTGCCACACAACAGTCGCAACCGGCGTCGCAGTTGGCGTCGGAATCGACGTGGGCGTAGTTGTTGCTCGCGGCTTCGGCGTTGACTGACCTGGCGTTGGGGTGGAAGCGGGGGTAGATGTGGCGGGGGTAGTGGAAACGGGGGGAGATGTAGAGGCAGGAGGCGCGGCCGAACCGGTGGCGCCAGGCGCCACGGACGGCAAGTTCGGGGATCCGCCATTCCCGCCGCCGCAAGCAGAAAGTGCAACTGCGGCGAGCGCCGCACACCAAAAGTATCGTGCTGTCCGGCAGGATTGAATCTTGCGAGTCACTCTATCCTCGCTAGCTGCTTTCCGCCCGGTGCCTGTGAGCGTCGCTAACCGTAGCAACGTCAGCTTTCAGCTATCGAACTTCTTTACCATTTCCATTGAGCACTCGCTTGCCTCTTGTGTGCGCAAGCGCAAGCCGACTTATTTCTCGACGAGCATGTTCTTGATCGTCATGTTGATGGCGGACATCGCCGAGTCGTTCGGCCTGCTCTCCCAAAGCCACTTATACGGACCGAAATTCCACCACGGGTTACCGCTTGGGCTATCGGTGAATGTCGAGATGCCTGTCCGCGAGTACACGAGCGTTCCATTGCGATAGAGCAGCACGCTACCGGTTTTGGAATCCGAGATGTTTACGGTGATCTTCCAGGTATCGGTCTCCTGCGGCGTATACGTACCGGTCCATTCGAGGACGGGAGTGGAACCTGTCTTGCAATCGTAGAATGCCCACACTTGCGGACTGCTCACGCCGTTTGATCCGTTTGCAAAGCCGAGCGTCGTGCATGGCGAGTTCGTCTCGCCGTCGCCATGAATCTGCCAGATCGTACTGCGCGCATCGCCGGGACAAGCGGTGCCGGGACATCCCGTAGTCACGCCCTCGCCGCACTTCGCATTGGTATGACAATCTTGCCCCATGCCCGGTGCACCATCACTTACCGTGCCGTCGACGTACGTGAACGTCCAGATGTACGTTTGACCCGATGTGAGTTGTGAAAGGCCGCCAGAGGAATTGTGCGGCTGGGCTTGGTTACGGCCGCAGTAACCGCCGCCCGGCGCAGCACCCTGCGACAATTTAAACGAAATCGATGCTCCTGAAGCCGTGGGACTTCCACATTGATACGAACTGGAGTTTTCCCATTGCCCGAGCGTTGTGCTTCCCGCCTCCCACACGATCGACGCGCTTGGAGACGTTGTCGTCGCCGTTGAGGCATTGGTCACTTCCGCTTGATTCGGGCCCTGACTCGCAACAGCCGGCGAGGTGGCGATTCCTCCCGCACCGCCGCAGGCAGATAACGAAACTGCAGATACAAGCACCGCACACCAAAAGAATCGCGCTGAATTTATCCAAGTCTGAAACGTCTGCACGCGAGGCGGTTTAACTCCGCAGCTTGTTTTGCCATGCCTGTTTAGCACTTGCTTGCTTTGGTACAAGCATCAAGAGAATCAGGCGACCCCCGGATGGTCCGCGAACCATAAGGGGGCCGCCGCTACCCGCGCATGATTAGGGCGTCTGGACGAGCATGTTGCTAATCGTCATGTTTATTTGTGACATCGCAGAGTCGTTCGGGCTGTTCTCCCAGATCCACTTATACGGGCCGAAATTCCACCACGGGTTGCCGCTTGGGCTATCGGTGTATGTCGAGACGTTGATGTTCGAGTATACGAGTGTTCCATTGCGGTACAGCAGCACGCTGCCGGTATTGGTATCGGAGATGTTTACGATGATCTTCCAGGTATCGGTCTCCTGCGGCGTATACGAACCAGTCCACTCAATGACAGGGCCAGAACCTGTGCTGCAATCGTAGAACGCCCACACTTGCGGACTACTTACGCCGTTCGATCCGTTTGCGAAGCCGAGCGTTGTGCACGGCGAATTCGTTTCGCCATCGCCGTGAATCTGCCAGATTGTGCTGCGCGCATCACCGGGGCAAGCAGCGCCCGGGCATCCCGTAGTGACGCCCTCGCCACACGCCATACTCGCGTGACAATCTTGCCCCATACCCGGTGCAGCGCCACTTACCGTTCCGTCGACGTACGTGAACGTCCAGGTGTACGTTTGCCCAGGTGTGAGTTGTGAAAGGCCACCAGACGAATTGAGCGGCTGGGCTTGGTTGCGGCCGCAGTAACCGCCCCCCGGCGCGGCACCTTGCGAGAAGTTAAAAGCGAACGACGCTGCTGAGACCGCTGGACTTCCGCATTGATATGTGCTGGCGTTTTCCCATTTGCCGAGCGCCGTGCTCCCGGCTTCCCACACGACCGTCGCGCCCGGAGTCGCAGTCGGAGTTGGCGTCGGCGTTGCCGTGGGCTTCGCCGTCGGCGTGGGCGTCGGAGCCGGCGTTGGCGTTGGCGTTGCGGTCGGAGACGGCGTCGGACTTGCCGTGGGTTTTGGCGACGGTGTTGCCGCGCCGGCCGGGGTTGACGACCCAGTTGGAGCCGGCGCCGGGGACGCGCTCGCGCTCGGAGATGCACTCGAGCCCGGAGATGC
>JBAUEZ010000250.1:0-4548 GCA_049678885.1 Candidatus Aquilonibacter sp.
GCGTCGCACCGATCGCGCGTAACGTCCCCTCGCCTCCCAGCGCGCCGCCGGCGCTTGGGGCGAGGACGGGATCGACCACGACCGGCACGTCGCGATGCGCAAGCGCCGTTGCGATTAGCGGCACGACCTCGGGCGCACCGAGCGCACCGACACGCACCGCGCGCACCACCTCCCAGGGAATCGCTCTGAGTTGAGCCTCAATCGTTGGGAGCGCTTGGACTTCGAGTGCGTGCACCCCGCGCGCGTCTTGGGCACTCACCGCACAGACAACGGTGAACACGTCCACGCCGAGCTCCGCGCCGATGCGAATGTCGCGGCCAACGCCCGCGACGTTCCACGGATGCGTCGTCCCGATCGAGAGCACGCTCATCGCACCCACCCCAATCGCTCGTAGAGCGCAAACCCTCGATCCACCAGTGCGGAGAGCTCGACCAGCAACTCACGCTCGGGACGAATGAAGTTGAAGCACGACTTGCCCTGCATCCGTTTCTTGAGCGGGTCGCTGACGCTGCCGAGCAGTTCCGGATTGGTGTAGACCGGCATCAAATGGAAGCTGACGTAGGCGCGCCGGATTTGCACGCCGCCGAAGAACATCGTGCGCCTGAATTCCGCCGCGTACTCGCCGTCGAGCATGTAGAAGCTGTCGGTGTCCTGCGTCGCATGGAGCCGCGGCGCGTACGGGACGAGCAAGCCTTTGAGCACCCGAAACGTGCCGGGAAAATCACGCGATGCCGGCATTCCACCGCTCCACCAGCGCCTGCGCCGCCGCTTGCGGATCGTCCGCGCCGGCAACCGCCGAAATCACCGCCGTCATTGCGACGCCGGTCGCGCGCACGTCGTCGAGTTGCGCGAGACCGATCCCGCCGATCGCCGCAACCGGATTCCAACTTTCGGCCGCAATCGCCCGCAACCCATCGATGCCGATCGGCGCGCCGGCGTCGGCCTTTGACGCCGTCGCGTACACGGCGCCGACACCAACGTAGTCCACGTCCTGCCCGTTGGCAAAACGCACCTCGTCGACCGTGCCGCAGGAGAGCCCGATCAACCGATCGCGCAAAGCTGCGCGCACCGTTGCAACCACGGCAAATCCTTCGTCGTCGGGGCCGAGATGCACGCCGTCACAGTCGTACGCGAGCGCCGCGCGCCAATCGTCGTTGACGATCAGGAGTGCGTCGTGCGCCAGCGTGTACTGCCGCAACAACTGTACGTGGCCGATGTTCACGCCGGTTTTCGCGCGATATTGCAGCACCTTCACGCCGGCGTCGAGGACCGCGCGCGCACGCACAGGCGCACCCGCATCCTCGTTGACGATGACGTAGATGCCGTGCAATTTCTCCGCGCGCCGCTGGCGCCTTAAGAGCGCGATTTCATCCGTCGCCATAGCACGATGTTTGCGACGAGATAGACCGCGAAGAGGACCCCGATGCCGATCGCGATCGCCGGTTGATGGCGCTGTAACGCAAGGGGGACGATCAACACGAAGCAGATCGCACCGAACATCAACACCGTGAGGATGCGCGAAAACGGAACCACTATTCGAGCAAAAGATCGGAGAGTCGCAGCAGTTCGTTTTCGTTGGCAAATCGAAACTCGATCTTGCCGCCTCTGCCGCCGCGCACCAGCGCGACGTGCGTGCCATACCGCTCGCGCAACCGCGACTCGAAGGCCGCCTCATCGGCGCTCAGTTCGCGCGCCCGCGGCAGATTTGCGGTCTTGACCGCGCCGGTGAGTTTTTCGAGCGCGCGTACCGAGAGGTCGTCTTGCACCGCGCGCTGCGCGAGTTTGAGCCGCTCGCTTGCAGGCGCGGCCAAGAGCGCGCGGCCGTGTCCCGCGGAGAGGCGGCCGTCCACGAGCATTACCTTGATCGCGTCCTGGAGCGCGAGCAACCGCAACGCATTGGCGATTGCGGGACGGCTCTTGCTCACGCGCAAGGCGAGCTCTTCTTGGGTGAAGTCGTACTCGTCCATCAAGCTCGAAAAGCCCGCGGCTTCCTCGATCGGATTGAGGTTCTCGCGCTGCAAATTCTCGATGATCGCGACTTCGAGCGAGTCTTTGTCGTCGGAGTCGCGCACGATCGCGGGAATATTCGCTTGTCCAAGCGCCGCGCACGCGCGCCAACGGCGTTCGCCTGCGACGAGTTCGAAGTTTTCGCCACGTTTGCGTACGATGATCGGCACCAGCACGCCATATTCCGCGATCGACGCCTTGAGATCGTCCATCGCAGCGACATCGAAGTTCTTGCGCGGTTGAAACGGATTGGGCGTGATGCGCGCAACCGGAATCTCGCGCAGCACCCCGTGCTGTTCGGGCGAGGTCGGTACCGGCGCATCGCCGAGCAGCGCGCCCAGGCCTTTCCCGAGACCGCGTTTGGGCTGACTCATACCGGCGCGTGCGCTCCGAGCATCTCTTTCGCGAGCGATATGTACGCTTGCGCGCCGCGACTCTTCACGTCAAAAAGAATCACCGGCTTACCGAACGACGGCGCTTCGGAGAGCCGAATGTTGCGCGGAATCTGCGTCTTGAACATCTGCTGCGGAAAGAATTTCTCGAGCTCATCGAGCACTTCCATCGCCAAACGCGTGCGCCCGTCGAACATCGTCACCAGCACGCCGCTGATATGGAGCGTGGGATTGAGCGCTTCACGCACGCGACGCACGACCGCGGTGAGTTGCGAGAGCCCTTCGAGCGCGTAGTACTCGGCTTGTACCGGAATGACCGCTTCTTCCGCCGCGGTGAGCGCATTGATCGTGAGCAGCCCGAGCGACGGCGGGCAATCGATCAACACGAAGTCGTAGCGATTGGCGACCGGCAAGAGCGCCTGGCGCAGACGCGTTTCGCGCGAGAGCGCAGAGACCAGTTCGATCTCGGCGCCCGCGAGATTGATCGTTGCGGGGACGAGCGTGAGCGTGTCGATCTCGGTCGGCACCGCAACGTCGTCAATCGACGCTTCCTGCAGCAACACGTTGTACACGTCGCGCTGTATGCCGCGTTTTTCGATCCCGAAACCGGTCGTGGTGTTGCCTTGCGGATCGCAATCGACAACGAGCACACGGCGCCCTTCTAAAGCTAGTGCAGCGCCGAGATTGACGGCTGTCGTGCTTTTTCCGACGCCGCCTTTTTGATTTACGAGGGCAATAATTCGACTCAACCGATGGCTCTGTCAAGAACAGCGAGATAGCCGCCCAGAAGTGCGAGGAGAACCTCGCGCTCGTTACGCTCGGGGTGGTCCGTGACCTGCTCGAACAACCACTGCAGCGCGGCGCCCACGCGCGCGTCGCCGCGGTAGTCGGGCGGTGCGAAATTGTGCGCAATCATCGACGCAATCACATCGTTGCCGTTGACCGCGAGATCGGTCACCGCGAAGGGCGGCTCGCGCTCCACTTCTTCCCAGACGCGGGCCTCAAAGCGCTCGTTCGAATCGTCGCGCTTGGGCAAACCCGAGCCGACGATATCAGCGCGACGCACGGCGAACTGGCGCTGGAGATTTGCCAGCCCGATCCGGCGCACGAAGCGACGAATCGCCGCGTCGCTCAACTCGGGATCTTGCACGTACATATGTTGGAGCACCAGATGCTCGACCGTGTCGATCGTTTCCGTCGGGTAGCGCAAACGGCGCAGCATCTCGGTCGCCATCTCCGCGCCGACCTGCTCGTGACGGTAGAAATGCGGCCCCTCCTTCGTGCGTGGCTTGCCAACGTCGTGGAGTAAGGCCGCTAAGCGTAAAGTTGCATCGCCCACCGGCGTCGCGTCGAGCGTGGCGAGGCCGTGCTCCCAGACGTCATACGCATGCCACTCGTTCTGGTCCACCCCGACGCCCTCGAGCAGTTCGGGCCAGATGTGCTCGAGCACGCCCGTCTCGGCCAAGATGCGCAAGCCCATCGACGGGCGCGGCGCCAGTTCGAAGAGCTTCTGCAGCTCATCGTGGATGCGCTCGGGCGCGACCGTGGTCACGAGGTCGGCCGCGCCGCGCATCGCGGCTCGGGTCTTCTCGGTCAGGCCGTAGGTGAAGCGGGCAGCGAACTGGGCGGCGCGCAACAGCCGCAGCGGATCCTCTTCAAACGCCTCGCGGGTCAGAATGTCGATCCGGTGCGCGCGGATGTCGGCCTCGCCAGCGTAAGGGTCAACCAGCTCGCCGCCCGGCAGCGCGCGCGCAATCATGTTCATGCGGAAGTCGCGACGCCCGAGATCGCCGACCAGCGGAATCTCCGGGCCGCTCTGCACCTCAAACTCGCGGTGGCCATGGCCGGTCGAGCGCTCGCGGCGCGGCAAAGCAACGTCGGCGGTGAGGCTGTCGACCGACACTTTTGCAACCGCGAAGGCCGCCCCAACCAAATCGACCTTCCCCAACTGCCGCAGGCGAGCCGTCAGATCGTCGAGACCGACACCGGTTACGACGTAGTCCAAGTCTTTCGCGGGAATTTCGAGCCCGTCGATTGCCGCGCGCAGCTCGTCGCGGACGCGCCCGCCAACGGCGTAGAGCGAGCCCGGCGGCAGCACCGCGGCGAGCCGGACATCGAGCGGGTGGGGCTGGTACATCGCTCCTATGGT
>JBAUEZ010000251.1:0-3478 GCA_049678885.1 Candidatus Aquilonibacter sp.
CGATTGCCGCGCAGCACCTCGAGTGCTTCGCGCAGCCGCGCTTTGGGATCGACAATAACCGGCTTGGGTGGCGCGAGCGTGACGAGCGGCGTTGGTGTCGCTAGCGGCCGGCGGCGGACGAGCGCGGCGAAGATGAACAGCACGACGCCGATGCCCAGCACCCAGAGCAACGCGCGGAAGAGCACGCCGAATACCGATCCGATGCTATGCCAGGCATCGACGGTCGCAACAATCGCCGCCGACGGGCCGGCAACGTGGAGTACGAGCGAATTCGAGGAGAACCGCGTGGGCTTTCCGTTGCGCGCATCGATTGCGTCAAGCGTGACCGGCGCAATGGTAATCGCGCCCGAGTGATGCGCGACCACGGTGATCGTTTCGCGATAGGTCGAACCGGTCTGCGATGCTACCAGCGTGTGCTCGTCGCCGAGCAATTCCAATTCGGCGAGTATCGGAAGATCGAGGTTATCGAGTTCACTGATCCGCTCGCGCACGTGCGCGGTGACGACCAAGTGAAACGGCACCTCGATCCGCGGCATCGTCGTATCCGCTGCCAACGTCAGCTGTGTCACTCTCAGCCGCTGCAAGCTCTGTGCGTTCGCCGGTGCAAGAGCGAACGCGATGAGAAGCAGTACTAGCGCACTGCAGCGACTGACGAAAGCCATTGTGCGAAGAGACGGCGCGCGTCGAACGGACCCGGTGACGCTTCGGGATGGAACTGTACGGCTGCGATCGGCAGGCGCCGGTGGCGAAAGCCCTCGTTGGTGCCGTCGTTGAGATTGGTCATCGTGGGCTCGAGTTCTTCAGGCATCGTGCGCGCGTCGACCGCGTAGCCGTGATTGTGCGCGGTGATTAGGACCTCATCGCGCGTCAGATCTTTTACCGGCTGATTGCCGCCCCGATGTCCGTAGGGCAGTTTGTACGTTGTTGCGCCGCAGGCGAGCGCGAGCAGTTGATGGCCGAGGCACACGCCGAAGAGCGGTTTGCGTCCGACCAAGTTGCGCAGTGTTTCGATCGTACCTTGCAGATCGGTCGGATCACCGGGGCCCGGCGAGATGAAAATCGCGTCGGGATCGCCCTCGAGCAGTTCTTCTTCACTCGCATCGTACGGGACGACCGTAACCTCGCTGCCAAGCGCAGTGAGTTCACGTAAGATCGCGCGCTTGACCCCACAGTCGATCAGCGTCACGCGCATGCCGCCGCGCGTCCCTTCGACGTGGCGTTCGCGTGTAGCAACGCTCGGGACAAGCTGCGCGGTCGTCGCGGTTCGTACGAATTGCGTCAATTCGCTCTCGGCCCGCGCAAGCGCCGCGTCGCCGACGGCCAGCGCCGCCCAAATCGTGCCATGTTCGCGCAGACTTATCGTGATCGCTCGCGTGTCGGCGCCGACCATCGTCGGCACTGCCTGTTCGTCGAGCCAATCGGGCAAGCTCGCTTTGCTGAGATAATGCGAGGGATGACGCGCGATCTCTTTGATGATCGTGCCGCGCACGCACGCGCGCGGGTATTGCGCGGCACTCCCCGAGATGCCGTAGTTGCCGATCAACGGATAGGTAAAGGTCAGGATCTGCCCCGCATACGACGGATCGGTGAGGGCTTCTTCATAGCCGGTCATCCCGGTGTAGAACACGGCCTCGCCCAAGGCTAGGCCCTGGTGGTGCAAACCCGTGCCGTCGAAGCGCGAGCCGTCGGCGAGAAAGAGCGAGGCGGGGATGGTCATGCTAAAGGAAAGGCGGTTAGGCGAAGGGGCCACGCAGACCTGGAAGTAACGCGGGTTGGGAATGGACTGGCATTTTGGCGCGCAAGCATTCGCGACGGCGATCACGATCATCGACCCGATCGGGATGATTCCGATCACGGCGGCGACCACCGCGCATTTCGATCGCGCCAAGCGCAATCGCATCGTCGACTTGGCGGTCGTCGTTGCGGCCATCGTCATCTTTGCGATGGGCCTGGTCGGTCCGTATTTACTCGACTATCTCGGGATCACGCTACCGGCCTTCGGCATCGCCGGCGGAATCTTGCTGTTCTTAATCGCGATCGACATGCTCTTCGCGCGGCCGACCGGCGCGCGCGCAACGAGTGAGGAAGAACGCGTTGCGCGCGAAGGCGAGAATCCGGCGGTTTTCCCGCTTGCGATTCCGATGCTCGCAGGACCTGGTACGATCGCGACCGTCCTGTTGCTGGTCAATCTCGCCCGCGCCAGCCCGGCGCGGATTCTGCTGGTCGTCCTCGCATACGCCGTGTCACTTGCGATCGCATGGTTGTGCATGCGCGGTGCGGCGCGCTACCTGCACAAACTCGGCACGACCGGCATTCACGTGATTTCCCGTGTTTTGGGTATCATACTCGCCGCGCTTGCCGTGCAGTTCGTCATCAACGGCATCATCCAGACGCCGTTGTTCCACCGATGAAGGGAAACGCCGTGGAAGACAAAGATCCGTCACCCGCCGAAAATATGATTCACGACCTGGGTACCGATCCGGCACTTGACGTTGATGCGGATCAGCGCGCTGAACTGCTGCGCAAGTGGCATCGCGACGGCGACAAAAGCCGCTACGGGAGCGAACCCGACGTGAAGGGCGACCTCGAAGATTTAGATCCTTAACCGGATCGCCAACGTTGTTCTCCTCCAACTATTGTGGCGAGCGCGCGGCGCGGCAAGGTGCGTCCCGCAAACGGCGTGCTCTTACCTTTCGATGCGAACGTTGCCGGGTCGACGACCCAGTCGCGGTCGGCGAAGATCGTCACATCCGCGCGCGCGCCTTTGCGTAACGTCCCACCTTCGACGCCCAAGATGCGCGCCGGATTGGTCGAGAGCAGTGCGACAAATCGCGCCAGCGGCAGATCCGGCAGCGCCAGCGCGTAGGCGCCGAGCGCAATCTCCAAACCCGTGAACCCGACCGCCGCGGCGCGCAGATCGTCCGATTTCTCAGCGACCGTGTGCGGCGCATGATCGGTGGCAAAGACGTCGATCGTGCCGTCGCGCACGGCCGCGCGCAGCGCAGCCGCATCTTCTTCCGTTCGCAGCGGCGGATTGACTTTACCCGCGGCACCGCGTTCGCGCACGGTTGCGTCGGTGAGCAGCAGATGATGTGGCGTCACCTCACACGTCGCACGCGCGCCGTGCGCGCGCGCCCAACGTACCAGATCCAGTGCGCGTGCCGTCGAGAGGTGGGCGATGTGCCAGCTCTTCCCGGTGTCCATGCCGATCAACAGATCGCGGGCAACGATGACGTCTTCACTGACGCTCGGCGCACCGGGCATGCCGAGCGCATCAGCGACGGCCCCGGCACTCATGACCGCGTCGCCTTTGAGGTCTTCGTCTTCGGCGTGCGAGATGAAGACGCCGGGAACGGCGAGCGCGAGCAGTGCGGCATCGCGCAGCACCCGCGCGTTGGCAACCGTGTTGCCGTCGTCGGAGAACGCAACCGCGCCGGCCGCACTGAGCGCGGCGAAGTCGACGGGCAGCGCGCCGGCA
>JBAUEZ010000252.1:0-8429 GCA_049678885.1 Candidatus Aquilonibacter sp.
GCCGTGCGCGCGCCGAGTACGGCAAGCGTGATCCACAAGAGCGCATGCCACGATGGAAATCCGCGCGCGCCCAGCACGGCACCGACGTAGGCAAACGGCAGTGCAAAAAGTGTGTGCTCGATGCGAATTTCCTTCAGGAATAGTCGAAGTCCTGAGCTTGTCGAAGGGCTAATCATGCATCTTCCTTCGGTAGGCTTGCGGGCCTTGCCCCGACCAGTCGTTCGGAACGAGTGATTTTGCGATTGCGTCGAGACCGTAGTCACGCCAGCGTTTGCTCACCAGGGCCTTAGTGTCGGTATCCATGATCATGTCGGGCGGCCATTCGCGCGTGTAGCCTTCGGCCGCCGTCTTGCGCGTCGCATCGATGCCGATCTTCGTGCCGTACGCAACGGTGTACGAGCCGTGGTCGAGATCGTCGACTGGTCCCGGCATCATCACGACGTCGCGTTCGGGTGCGAGGTTGTTGAGCGTGAACCACGCGACGCTCCGCGTATCCTGCACGTCGATATCGTCGTCGACGATCAGCAGGACGCGCGTGAGCATCATCATGTGGCCGAGCCCCCACAGCGCGTTCATCACCTTCTTGGCGTGACCCGGGTATTTTTTGCGAATCGAGATGATTGCGAGGTTGTGAAACCCGCCTTCGACCGGCAGATTCATATCGACGACTTCGGGCAAGACCAGCTGCAAGAGCGGCAAGAAGATGCGTTCCGTCGCTTTGCCGAGCCATGCGTCTTCCATCGGCGGTTTGCCGACAACCGTTGCCGCGTAGATCGGATCGCGCCGATGCGTGATGCAGGTTACGTGAAATGTCGGATACGTGTCGGCTAGGCTGTAGACGCCGGTATGATCGCCGAACGGCCCCTCGGTGCGCAGATCGGTGTTGTCGACATAGCCTTCGAGCACAAACTCGGCGCCCGCGGGAACTTTGATGTCGCTGGTACGCGCTTTCACGAGTTCGATCGGCTTGCCGCGCAAGAGTCCGGCGAACGCGAATTCGTCGAGCACCGGCGGCAACGGTGCGGTCGCGGCGTAGGTCAACACGGGATCGCTGCCAATCGCAACGGCGACCGGAATCCGTTCGCCCCATGCATCGGCATGCGCCCGTCCTTGTTTGTGGCGCTGCCAGTGCATGCCGGTCTCGCGCTCGTTGTAAACTTGCATGCGGTACATGCCGACGTTCGGACGTCCGGAACGCGGATCGTTCGTGATCACGAGCGGCAGCGTAATGAATGGGCCACCATCGAGGGGCCACGTCGTTAGCACCGGCAATTTGCGCAGATCGGGATTGCGGATCACGACTTCTTGGCACGCCGCATCACGCACGGTCTTCGGAATTGCATTTGCGAGCGGTGCGAAGCGTTTGAGCGCGTCGAATTTCTCTCCCCACGAACCTCCGGGCGGCGAGAGATCGAGGAGCGCCCGCAAACGCGCGGCTACCTGATCGAGCGAACCCGCTTCGAACGCCATCGCCATGCGCCGCTGTGAACCGAACTGATTGGTGAGCACCGGAAACTTCGAAGCCTTAACGTTCTCGAAGAGCAGCGCGGGGCCGCCCGCCTTGACGACGCGGTCGGTGATCTCAGCAATCTCGAGGCGCGGATCGACCGGCGCGTCAATCGTGTGGACTTCGCCGGCGCGCCGCAGCGCATCGACAAAGGCCCGCAGGGAATCGAAGGGCATTTGGCCCCATTCTCGGCGGTTGACGCCCCTCCCCGTGGTGAGGTGCGAGCGCAGCGAGCCTCGAACCACCGCGCTATGGAACCGCTCGATTTGACGCGGCAGCCGCCGCGCTCGTGCTTTGCTGAACTCGATGGATTGATGCTGATGCCGCGTACGATCGACAAGCTGCGCGGCTTCTTACCCGGCGGCAATCCCGCCGACTATTTCATCAACGGCAAGACGCCGGGTCTCTCGCAATACCTGATCGATCGTTTGGGTATTACCTTGGAGGATTTGCAAGCTACTGTCGCGCGCGCTGCCCATGAGGACGAGATCGCTGCATGGCTGCGCGAACGCACCGATAGTTCGCAATATCCCGCCATCAACGCGACGCTGCAACGGATTAAACCGAAGCATGCGCACGACCCCGCGTACTTTGCCGAGCTTTACGCGCACACGCTTGCCACGCATCCCGAACTCGAGCACATCATGGATATCATCGACCAAGACGACCGGCGCATATTCGGCGAGGCATCCTAGTCATGCAAATCCTTGCTGTGGTTCGCCGTCGAACGGAAGCTTTTAGCGAAGAGCAGTTTGCGGTGTTACTCGAACCCGAGGCCGAGATGTTGCGCACGCTCTATGCTGAAGGCATCGTGCGTTCAGCGTGGAGTCGCGCCGACGTCCTCGGCGCGTGCTTGATGATGGAGCATGAGTCACTCGAGAATGCGCAAGCCGCATTTATGCGTCTGCCACTCGCGGCTGCGGGTATGCTCGAAGTGCAATGGGTTCCGTTGCGCGGCTACCGTGGCTTCGGCCCGCGCGGCTAACGATGCTCTCACAGCACGATCGCATCCTCGCGTTCTTCAAACAGTACTTGTAGCGGCTATTTCCAAAATGGCTCGGCGAGCCACGCGTCTTTGAGCTGTTGGGTGCGCGTGCGGGTCAGCGCCGTGGCGCACCCGTCCTTGGCGTACGAGCACGCGGCATCGCGATATGCGAGGAAGAAGCCTTCGGAGTCGGCGAGCAATTCGCGCTGTTGCGGCGTGACGAGCAGCTCGAGTAGACCGTAGATGCGTTCGTGCTCGGCGGCGCTTTGCGCGGACGGTATCGCGGCAGTCGGATTCGCTTCGCCGGTGAAGAAGCCGATATCGCGCACGCGGGCCGTGGCAGCATCAGCATTACATTGCGCTTCGAGCATCGGTTCGATCGAGCCGCCCGCCGTCATCGCTCCCGCAAAATCACAGGCCGACGCGCGTGCGTCGAGCCAACGCATTTCGCTCGTGTGAAAACGCGGGTCATTGCCCGTGCGCCGCTCAGCGGCGCGAAGCGCGGCGATCTCTTGCGCATCCGCGCGCGACTGCGCATCGGCGGCGCATTGATCGAGCTGCATCTGGTTTGCGTAAGGACCGCAGGTCAGCGCCACCGCAAGCAGCAGCGCGATCACGGCAACTTCATCACGCGCTTGATGAGCCGGTCGCGTGTGCTCGGCGGAAGAATCGCGGCGACGGCTTGGATGCGCGCCTTGCGTCCAATCACATAACGCTCGCGCGGCTTCGGCGAACGCAGCGCCGCGAGCACGGTCGCCGCGATCACCTTTGGATCCAAACCCTCGCGCTCTTCGACCTTGGTTTGCGCGATGATCGCTTCGGCTAGCGTGCCGTACAAGCTCATTGCTTGCGGCGGCATCGAGGCGACGAGTGCATCGCGCCCCTGACGGCCTTTCTCCCAGATCGGCGTCTTGACCGAGGCAAACTCGAGCAACGAGACGGCGATACCGAAGCGCGCGAGCTCTTGGCGTAGCGCGTCGGTAAGCGACGCGATCGCGGCTTTCGACGCGCTGTACGGGCCGACGAACGGCGCAGCGAGACGCCCGGCGATCGAGCCGATGTTGACGATGCGCCCGCGCGATTCGCGCAGCAGCGGCAACGCGGCTTGTGCCATTGCGATCGGAGCGATCGTGTTTACTTCGAATTGCAATCGCAGTGCATCGAGGGGAAGAAATTCGAGCGGGCCGGCGACGGCGATGCCCGCATTATTTACGAGGCCGGCAAGTGTATCGCCGGCCTCGCGTACGGTCTGCATCGCCCGCGTGATGTCGGCGGGCACGGTGACGTCGAGAACGATCGGGTGGATGCGCGCGTGCTCGGCTTCGAGTCGTTCGCGGTCGCCCTCTTTGCGCACGCCGGCATAAACCGTGTATCCATTGTGCGCGAGGTGCATCGCGATCGCATGGCCGATGCCGGTCGATGCACCGCTGACAAGAACCGCGTCGTTAGGCATGCACCTTTCGTTGGTGAATGATCACCGCATTGCCTTCGGGATCGGGACCGAATGCCATCACGCAGTTCGGCGTATCCTCGACATCGCTGAAGGTAACACCGCGGCTCTTCAACTCGGCGAGTTTGGCGCGCACGTCGTTGACGGCGAACATTACGAAGCCGCCTTGCTGTGCCTCGGGCGTGCACCACACGCCAAACGTCGTGCCGTCCGCCAGGTCGAACTCGCTGCCGCGGCCTTCTTCGTCGATCCAGCTTGGCGTCAGGCCGAGCGCGTCGCGATAGTAGTCGATCGCGGCTTGCGGATCGGCTACGAGATAGCCGGCGAGGTCGATGCCGTTGATGCTGGTCAGCGTGCGCGCTTGATTGGGCGGAAGGTGCGGATCGCGCGATTTCTTCTGATGGAGGATGATGCCGTTGCCCTCAGCATCTTGGCCCATCGCCATGTAGCACACCGGCGATTCCATCGGTTCAGACATCGCCGCGCCGCGATCGCGCAGCTGCTGCGCAGCGCCGCCCGCATCACCAACGGTGAACATCACGCTAATGCCGGACTTCATCCCGCCCTCAGGCGGCTGCCAGAGACCGAACGTCGAGCCGTCCGGCAAATGGAACTCAATGCCGTTCTCGCTTTGGACGGATGGGATCAGGCCGAGCGTGTCGCGATAAAAAGCCAGGGATTTTTGCAGATCTCGCACGGTTGCTCCGACGAGGTCGAGACCGGCAACGGCGGTCGCGCTCTGGGGGGTAGATTGAACGCTCACGGGGCTCTCCTTTATCGATCTTGCGATGCCCCTAGCGTACCGCCCTTATATGACAGGCGCTGTCATAATTAGGTCGAGCGTGGTTTCCAGGCTGCCAGGATCGCACCTTGGACCCCCATGCCGACCGCCACGAAGCCCACGTTGATGAAGCCCAGCGTCATGCCCCAGCCGGAGTAGACGTAATCCATCCACGTCATCGTCCCGAAGATCAGCACGCCGAACGCGAATCCAATCCACGCGCCTTCGAGCGGACCGACCGTACCTCGCCATTTGAGAATCAGCGCGAGGCCGTACGCGAGGTAGAAGCCGCCGACGAGCGAGACCGCATAGGGATACCACGAAGAAGCCAAACTCACTTGCGGTGTGACTTGACGCAACGCGGCGAGCCAAATGTTACCGAACAGCACGTCGTACCACAGCCATCCGAGAAGAAACAAGACGATATCGGCAACGAGGATCGCCCACCAGTTCACCTTGATACCCATGCGACTACCTCCGTTACTACCGTGTTTAAGGCTTGCGCTTGAAGCGCTTTACTTTCTTCGGGTTGTGCTGCGCGAGTACGGCACCGATGCGGCGACTCGTATAGGTCACGGTACCGCTGCTTGGAGCGCCGTATTGGAACACGTCGACATTTCCCTCTTCGTAATCGGCGGCCCAAACGTAGCCTCCTGTCGCGATCGTTACCGGTTCTCCGCTTGTCGTTAGGCTCACCGAGCCGACCAAAGAAAAGCTCGGCAGCGTGATTTCCGTGATCGTGTTGCCGTCGTAGTCCGCGACAAACATAAGGATAAACGGATTACGACAGCCGGTTTTTTGCGAAGAAAAAGGGACTCACGATGACGTGAGCCCCTTTACTTACTATTCGTCGTCGCGATGCATTGGCGGGCGACGGCGCCGACGTGTCGGCGGTGCACCGGGTCCACCAACCGGCAACGCGCCCTCAGCCTCATCCGGCTCGCGTTCGCGGCGCTGCGGACGGAATTCGCCGTTGCCGCGGCTCTCACGTCCGCCGCCGCTATTCTCTGAACCCGGAGCGAGCACGGCTTTGCGTGAGAGATTCACGCGGCCTTGGCCGTCGATCTCCATGACTTTCACTTGCACCGTGTCGCCGATGTTGAGCACGTCTTCTACCTTAGCAACGCGTTCGGGTGCGAGTTGGCTGATGTGCACGAGGCCTTCCTTACCGGGAAGAATCTCGACGAACGCACCGATCGGAATGATGCGTTTGACTGTGCCCGTGTAAATCTCGCCGACCTTGATGTCCTTGGTGATGTTCTCGACGATCTGTCGCGCGGCTTCACCACTCTTGCCGTCGAGCGAGGTGATGAACACGGTACCGTCGTCCTCGATGTCGATCTTCTCGACGCCGGTGTCGGCGATGATCTTGTTGATGATCTTGCCGCCTGGTCCGATGACGTCCTTGATCTTGTTCGGATCGATCTTGACCACGATCATCCGCGGTGCGTACTCCGAAAGTTCCGGGCGCGGCTGCGCGATCGTTTCGGTGAGCTTATCGATGATGAAGAAGCGCGACTTCTTAGCTTGCGCCATCGCTTCGCGCATGATCTCGATCGTGATGCCTTGGACCTTGATGTCCATCTGAATCGCGGTGATGCCCTTCTTGGTTCCCGCGACTTTGAAGTCCATCTCGCCCAGTGCATCTTCGAGGCCCTGAATATCGGTAAGAACCGTATAGTCCTTACCCTTCATAATCAGGCCCATCGCAACGCCCGCGACGTGTTCAGTGACCGGGACGCCTGCATCCATCAGTGCGAGGCTCGATCCGCAGACCGACGCCATCGACGACGATCCGTTCGACTCGAGCACTTCGCTCATCAGACGCATCGTGTACGGGAAGTCTTCCTTTTTCGGAAGCACCGGCAGTAGCGCGCGCTCCGCGAGCGCACCGTGACCGATTTCGCGGCGGCCCGGTCCGCGCATCGGGCGCGTCTCACCGACCGAGAACGGGGGGAAGTTGTAGAAGTGCATGTAGCGCTTGTCTTCGAGCGCCAGGATGCCGTCGAGCCGTTGCGCGTCGCTGGTCGAACCGAGCGTGGCCGCGGTAAAGACCTGCGTCTGTCCGCGTGTGAAGATGCCCGAACCGTGGACGCGCGGCACCACGTGCACTTTGCTCCAGATCGGACGAATTTCATCGGGCTTGCGACCGTCGGGACGAATGTGTTCGTCGACGACCATCACGCGCAGCTCGTCCTCTTCCATCGACTTGACGATCTTGCCGAACTCTTTGGCGGTGTCCGAGTTTTCGAGCAGCGCTTTGACGTCGTCGTCTTTTTTGCCGACGCGGTCGAGCGCTTCGGTGACCGTGATATTCGAGAAGGCTTCTTCGCGCGTGTGCTTGTCGACGATGCGCATCGCCTTGGCGACATCCTTCGCGAACGTCTTGCGCACCCACTTGTCGAGATCCGTGTTGACCTTCTTGAGCGGATACTCGCGCTTGTCTTTGCCGGCTTTCTTGACGAGTTGATTGATAGCTTTGACGATCTTCTTGATCTCGCCGTGCGCGAACTCGACAGCGCCGAGAAAGTCTTCCTCGGAGATTTCAAGCGCGCCGCCTTCGACCATCATGATCGCGTCGGCAGTGCCGGCGACCACGATCTCCATGCCGCCGGTCACATATTGCGGCAGGGTAGGATTGGCAATGAACTTGCCGTTCTCGTCGCGGCCGACGCGCACGCCGGCAACCGGTCCGTCGAACGGAATGTCCGAAAGCGCGAGCGCTGCGCCTGCGGAACAGATACCGAGAATGTCGGGGTCGAGTTCGGGATCGACCGACAGTACGGTTGCGACGACTTGCACGTCGTTTTGGAAACCTTCGGGAAAGAGCGGACGGATCGGACGATCCATCTGGCGCGAACTGAGCACGGCGTGCTCAGGCGGACGGCCTTCGCGCTTGATGTAGCCGCCCGGAATCTTTCCGGCTGCGTACATCTTCTCTTCGAAATCGCAGGTGAGTGGGAACCAGTCGATGCCTTCGCGAGGTTTAAGCGAGGCAGTTGCGGCGCAGAGCACGACGTTTTGGTCGCCGTAACGAATCAGCGCGGAGCCGTTGGCTTGCTTCGCGAGTTCGCCGGTCTCAATGACCATCGTGCGCCCGCCGACCTCTAAGGTCACGGATTCGGGCACAAATAACTCCTAGTTTTCTTCTGTTGTTTTATAAAATGAACCGGGCTTGGTTCGCGAAGCGGCCAGAGTCGGCCTGCGCAGTGAAGTCGCAGCGCTATGCGCTGGCGTCGATCGTGGAACCGGCGGCCGGCGTCGAGCCGAGGTTTTGCAGCTCGGTTGCCAGCTGGGCAAACTGATCGGCGTTGAGCCCCGCCGACGCATACAGCGCTGACGTCGCATCCGAGGTGTTCCCGTTCAGCGCCTGGGTCAGCGTTTGATATTGCCACTGCTGGAGCGTCGCGACCGCTTGCTGGTACGGGTTTTGCCCCGTGCTGCTCGTCGACAAGGTGCTCGGCGCTGCGGGCGGCGTGGTCGGCGTCGGCGTGCTCGGCGTCTCAGCATAACTATAGGGCTGGAGCACGTCGAAGCCCGGGACGGCGATCGGCGTGACCGGACTGGTCAGGGCGCCGGATCCGATGTACGAGGTGCTCATCGCGGTCATCGTACCACCCGCGCTGGCCCGGCGCCTTGGAGTACAGGAAATCTTTACGGCTTCATCGCGAAAGGGGCGCTCATGCACGCCCTACTCCTCACCGCG
>JBAUEZ010000253.1:0-36892 GCA_049678885.1 Candidatus Aquilonibacter sp.
CGACACGATCGATCGCACCGTCGACGAGCACGAGCGGCACGAAGGTGAGGAGTTCGTCGACCACGGCGCGCAGCGCCGACGCACTCGGCGGTCCGATGAGTTCGTAGTTTGCGCCGGCGCGTACGCGCGCGTAGACGAGCGGGCCCGCGGCGGTCATGTGCGCGGAGAGTGCGAGCATCTCGCTTGCCGGCGAGCGCGGCAGCACATTGCGCGCCGTCGCTATGATGCTCGGCGGTTCGAGCCTGAGGCGGGGTTTGCTGTACGCATCGACGGCATCCACGGCTTCCCCATCGCGACCGATTGAGGTCAGACCACAGGCCAAAGCGCGATCGACACACGCGCGATAGATTGCGCGCAAGGTCACCGTCTTGCCGACGTTTTTTCCGGTACCGACGACGACGAGCGAGCGCGCGCCGCTGTCGTGCCATAGTTGCAGAAGCGATTCACCGACCCGCGCGTGCATAAAGCCGCGCTTCCGCTAGCCGATGTGCAGAACCTTGAGCACGATGAAGATGACGCCCGTGAGTGCAAGCAGTATGCCTCCGAGCATCTCCGCGGCATCTTCGACCTTCGTGCCGAGCATACGCCCGAGCCGCAGGCCGAGCAGCGTCGCGGTAACCGCGAACGCGCCGATGACCACGAGGCTGATGCCGACCGGCACGCCGACGAAGAGAATCGAAAACCCGATGCCGAGCGAGTCCAAACTGATCGCAAGCGATGCCACGAGTAAACCCCACCCTTTGCCCGGGTCGATCGGCGAGCGGTCCGCGAGGTCGCTTCGCGCTTCGATGATCATGTAGCCGCCGACTGCGATGAGCGCGCCGAAGCCAACGTAGCCCGCCGCGTCGCCGATCAGCTGTCCGATGACTTTCCCGAGCAGCGCGCCGACGCAGTTCATCGTTATCTCGGCAAGAGGGAACGCGATCGCAAGCCGCAGCCGCTCGCGCGGTGAAGCCCCGCGAATCCCAACGCCGATGCTCACCGCAAACACGTCGAGTGCAAGCGAGAGCGCGATAAAGAGGATCTTGATCAGAAGAGTTGCGCGCCGGTGAGTGAGTCCCGTTTGGCGAGAAGGTGCGTTACCGCCGAGCGCAGCTGCGAAATCGTGAACGGCTTGTTCAAGAAGAGATTGGCTCCCGCGTTTTTGGCCCGGCCGTCCATTGCGTAGTTCGTATGTCCGGAGATCATCAAGATCGGCACGCCGCGGAGGCCCTCTTTCGAACGCAGGCGCTCGACCAGATCGAGGCCGGAGATGCCGGGAAGCATGAAATCGCAGATGATGATATCAAATGGGCCTTGGCGGTCCACGGCAACCAGCGCGCTTTCCGCGTCGTTGCACATGACCATTTCATACGGTCCTTTGCGCAAAACCGTATCAATGAGCGTACAGATCGCCGGATCGTCATCGGCAATCAGCACCCGCCAGTTGCGCTGAATCATCTCTTCAGCCATTCGGGTATGCCACTTTAACGCCTTAGGGGCTCACGTGAGGGTTCGGTAAACTTTCCATAATGGAGGGGGGCGTCCCCCCGGGGCGTAGTGGCCTTCGACATGGCCATTATCGACCGACTGTTTGCCCCGGGGTCGGGGTTTCAGAAGAATTTCTTCTTTCTTGCTAAGCGCTTTGTCGCGGGCGAGACCGTCGATTCGGCGATCGCCGCCGTCCGCGAGCTCAATGCTGCGGGCATGACCGCAACGCTCGATTACCTCGGTGAGGACGTGCTCGAGCGCGATGCCGCGATCAAGACACGCGACGCGTACATCGCGGTGCTCGACCGCATCCGCGAGACCGGCGTGCAAAGTAACGTCTCGGTCAAGATGACGGCAATGGGGCTGCTGATCGACGGCGGCTTCGCGCTGGACAACCTCCAACGCATTGCTCACTACGCCCAACGTAACGCCGACCCGTTCGTGCGCATCGACATGGAAGGGAGCGCGGTGACGCAGGTCACCCTCGACCTCTTCGAGCGCGCATACGCCGGCGACAAGAACGTTGGCATCGTGCTTCAGGCCTATCTGAAGCGCACGCCGCGCGATGTCGCGCGCATGATCGACCTTGGTGCCCGGGTGCGCCTCTGCAAGGGCGCGTACAACGAACCGGCCGACATCGCGATCAAAGATATGCCGGAGATCCGCAAGCAGTTCTTCGAACTTGCCAAGGAATTGCTGGAGCGCGGCAACTTTCCGGCGATCGCCACGCACGACCGCGGGCTAATCGACGAGATCCGCGCGTACGTACGCGAGCGTGGCATTGCGCCCGATCGCTTCGAATTCCAGATGCTCTACGGCGTTCGTCCGCAACTGCAGCGCGACATCGTTGCCGAAGGTTATAGCATGCGCATCTACGTGCCCTACGGCACGCACTGGGCCGGCTATTTTTACCGCCGCGTCATGGAGCGCCGCGAGAATGCCATCTTCGCGCTTACATCGATTTGGAGCAAGTAGAAGCATATGCGGGCGGTCGTCCAGCGCGTGCTTCGCGCGAGCGTGCGCGTCGACGAGCGCACGACCGGTAGTATCGGCGCCGGGCTGATGGTGCTGCTTGGGGTGGCGGCAGCAGACAGCGAGCGCGACGCACGCTACATCGCGGAGAAGATCGCGAATCTGCGTATCTTTCCCGACGAAGCGGGCTTGATGAACCGCAGCGTCTTGGAAGCAGGCGGCGCGATTCTGTTGGTTTCGCAATTCACGTTGCACGGCGACGCGCGCAAAGGCCGGCGTCCGTCGTTTATCGCCGCGGCGAAGGAGCCGCGCGCGAGCGAGCTCTACGAGCTAACCGGCGCGGAGCTGCACGCGCTCGGCCTGCAGGTGGAGTACGGTGAGTTCGGCGCGGACATGCAGGTTGAGCTCATCAACGACGGACCGGTGACGATCTTGCTCGATTCGGAGAAGATCTTTTAGCTGCACGATGCAGCTGAAGGTCCGCGGCACAGGATGTGCGACCGCCCGCAGGGCGGGCGGACCGTCTAAAGCTCGATATCCGCAACCCGTTCGATGCGGATGACTTTGTCGGATTCGCTGAGACGGCCAAGCACGTCGAATCCGCTAATCATCGCGCCGAACACCGTGAACGCATTATCCAGATGGTACTGCGGCGAGAGCGTGATGTAGTATTCGCTGCCCGCCGAATCGCGGATCGGCGAACTCGTCTTGTCGTCGTAGTTCAAGCCCATCGAAATGATGTAGCCGTTCTGTTCGAGCGGATTCTCTTCGGCCGGAATCGAGTAGCCCGGGCCCGGCGCGTTCTTAGCATCTTGTTCGCCGGTCTGGACGACGAAATCCGGTACGATGCGAAACCACGGGTTGTTGTCGTAGAATCCACGATTCATCAAGTTCAAAAAATTCGTGACGGTGAGCGGCGCCCATTCGGGATAGAGCGCAACGTAGATGTTCCCTTGTGTCGTCACGATGCGCAGGCGCGGATGCAACCCGTGGGCCGGCCCCAGCATGTCGCGCGCGGTCTGCGGCAAGAGCGGTAACGGAGAGGGCACGTCATCTGCGCGCGGCGCACCCGGCGGTGGAGCGGTACGCGGCAGCACGGGCAACGACGCGAATTGATCGGGCTCGGGTGCAGGTGTGTGCACGAACGACGGAATCGCGGCCCAATGCTGCGTCAACTGCGCGCCTTGCAGCGCGCGGATCGATTCGGCGGCTTGCTCTTGCACGCGCCACGACGGATCGTTGAGCAACGGCTGCAGATCGGCGACGAGCGTTTTGTCTTTGAGTTTGCCGTATGCGCGCACGGCCTCGATGCGCACGATCTCGTCCTTGTCGCTCAGACCGGCGCGTAAGAACGCGACCGGCACTTTGACCGCATAGCGGCGGAATATGGTCCACATGATCCGCTCGCGCACACCGGGATCTCTCTCGTTCGCAAACGCTTTTTGCAGCGCAGTGGCTGCCGCCCCGCCCTCGGGGCCGTCCGCGAAGAAGTTCAGCGAGATCGCGGCCTTGCCGCGCACATCGGGCACCTGCGCACCAACGAGGTCGCGGATCACGGCTCCGGCGGCGCGTTGCTCGGTATCGCCACCTACAAGGTTGTGGGCCCCTTCGTAGCGCCCGACCGCATCGAGCGCCGCGACCACCACCGAGCCGGCCGGGTCTCGCGTCGCGCCGATGATCGCGGCCGGGTCGTAACCCTGGCCGATCAGACCTAGGCCGTACACGCTGAATGCCCGCACCGCGTCCCGGCGGTCGGCGAGGTGCGCCGCGAGCAACGGGACGCCTACATCCAGTCGCACCCGCCCGATGGCCAGGGCTGCGCGAGCAGCGGTTGCATCGTCCGGTGAGGCTAGTAGTTCCGCTAACCGGCCGTTTCCCAGCGAGCGCTGGGCTTCGAGGCGCACGATCTCTATGGCGGTGTTACCTGGGACCGCGCCGAGAAACACCAGCGCCCCCAGGGTGATAAGGATGCCTGAACGCAATCGTGACCGCAATTCTTGTACCGCCCCCCAACCAAAAGACTCGAACCTGCGTTCTAGTATATGCACGACGTTCGCCGTCCCTTTGGACGGCAACCCAACAGTGGAAAAGAGAACAAGTATGGCAACCCCGGAAGCACCAAAGAAGACCACCGGCATGTCGGTCCGTGAGGCCGGCCAAAAAGGCGGTCAGACGGTGAAGAAAAAGTACGGGCCCGAATTCTACGAACAGATTGGTCGTAAGGGTGGGCTCGCGACAAAACAGGCTCATGGTCACGAGTTCTACGAGCAGATCGGTAAGAAGGGTGGAAAGAAAGGTGGCGAAGCCACGCGCGATCGCTACGGCCCAGACTTCTACGAACGAATCGGACAAAAAGGTGGCCAAAAAGTCAAGCAGCTTATCGAAGAAGGAAAGCGCGCCGCGGCTGCACAGGAAGCCGAACGGGAGAAGCGCGCGAGCTAGTTTCGTAACCTTGATTGCGGCGAGCATCGCGCTCGCCGCTGTAGCCCCGTTCTCGCCGATGCGAGTCGGTGCTTTTCCGTTGCAAACGGTGCGCCCATCGGGCTCGCCGACCGCAGCGCCGAAATATCCCCCGAATATCTTCCCGATCGGCTCGCCGCTTGCGTTCGTACTTGACAGCGAGATTTCGTCGTCGTCATCGAAAGCCGGCGACATCGTAAAGGCGCATCTCGAAAGCGCGCTCGTGGTCGACGGTGTAACCGTTGCACCTGCGGGGACGCCCATCGAGATAAAAATCACCGACGCTTCACCGGCGTCGAACCCCGACATCTACGGATTCGTCGACATCTACTTTCGCCCGCTCACGCTTCCAAACGGACGCGTGATGCCGATGCACGCCCGGATCTCGCACCTCAACGTGAATGTCTCGTCGGGTCACGAGACGACCGCCGAAGCGGAAAACACGATCGGCGATGAGTGGTATCCTACGCTTCTCTTGCACGTCTTTCGCAAGGGGCGCAATTTCAAGGCCGAGCCGGGGGCTCACGTCACCGGGATCACCGATGCAACGGTTGTCGTTGCCAAGAACGGTACCGTCGCAGTGGAAACGCCGGCTCCGCTCGTGCTCGATGCCGAAACGCCGATCTCGTCGTTCAGGGCAATGCCCATGGCTACGGTGAATGCGACCTATTCGCCAAAACTCGTTGCCCCGACGCTCGGACCTGGAATGCCTAATCCCGCCGGGCCGGCGGGGCCTCCCACCAGCATACCGACTCCATAACGTAATCGCTAAATTACAGAAGGAGCAGCACGTGATTCGTCGCTTTCTTCCCGCGCTCGTCGCGATGCTCGCGGTGTCATCGTCAATCGTCTTCGCGCAGATGGCATCACCGCCGGCGCTTTCTCCCAAACCGCAAGGTGCAGAGGTCGCCTTCGTCACCGGCGTTCAAAAAGATTTGAACTCACGCTTTGCTACGATCGCGCAAGCCCAAGCGGCCGGCTATTTCCGCTTTACGAACGAAGACAAGACCGGCTCGATCAGCTACGCGAATCTCCAATGGACCTCGAACGATCCGGAGCATCCAAGTCAACTCTGGTACAGCGTCGGCGGGAAACTGCTCGGCGCCGATTTCTCACAACCCTACGTCGCGGGTAGCCCGCCCAATCTTTGGGGCGTCAATCCGCAGCGCTGGAGCAAATTCGGCGAGCACATCCACTGGGTGCTCGATGTCGACGGTAAAGAGACCTACGGCGCGACCAGTGTGAAAAAGTGGCAAGCCGCCGGCGGCAGTGTCGACAACCCGCAAGCCGCGACCGTCGTCGCGCTCGGCAAAGCCAAAGACCCCGGACAAGTCCAGAAGGTCTTCGTCTTCGACAACATCTGGGATCTGCAAGTGTGGGTAATGAACAACCCGAACGGCGCGTTTGCCGAAATGAACCCGCTCGTCCATCCCTCCGCCAACGCAGAGACAATGGAGTAGACGGAAGGCGCTCTTCGTAGCCTCGCATTTGCTCGCGAAGACGCTCCTCGCTTCGTGAGTTTTGCGCAAAAAGTCGCAAAACAGAAAAGCCGCACGGATGCGGCTTTTTGCGCGGTTCCCGGAAGCTGGGGTCCGATGCGCTCCGTCGACTACGCTGCTTCGCAGCTACGCTCGGGATGACAAGGCCGGACTACTCGTTGGACCAGTAGTCTTTGAGAGCTTTGCCGCGGGAGGGATGGCGCAGTTTGCGCAGCGCTTTCGCCTCGATTTGGCGAATGCGTTCGCGCGTTACGCCAAACTCTTGGCCGACCTCTTCGAGGGTGCGCTGGTGGCCGTCTTCGAGACCGAAGCGCAGCACGAGCACCTTGCGCTCGCGCTCGGTGAGGTTTTGCAGCACATCGGCCATCTTCTCTTTGAGCAACATGACGGATGCGGCTTCAGCCGGCGCGACCGCCTCTTGATCTTCGATGAAGTCGCCGAGGTGTGAATCTTCCTCTTCGCCGATCGGCGTTTCGAGGGAGATCGGCTCTTGCGAGATCTTCATTACCTCGCGAACCTTCTCCGGCGTGAGCGCCATCGCTTCAGCGATTTCTTCGACCGTTGGTTCGCGGCCGAGCTCTTGCAGCAGTTGACGCGAGACCTTGATCAAGCGATTGATCGTCTCGACCATATGCACCGGGATGCGAATCGTGCGCGCTTGATCCGCGAGCGCACGTGTAATTGCCTGACGAATCCACCACGTTGCGTACGTCGAGAACTTGTAGCCCTTGCGATAGTCGAATTTTTCCACCGCGCGGATCAGGCCGAGGTTGCCCTCTTGAATCAGATCCAAGAAGAGCATGCCGCGGCCGACGTACTTCTTCGCGATCGACACGACGAGACGCAGGTTGGCTTCGGTCAGCTGGCGTTTGGCCTCTTCGCCGTCGGCGACGAGCCGCGAATCGGCGGTGCCGTTCTTTTGTAATTCCAGTTCACCGGCTTCGATCCGCATCGCGAGTGACTTCTCTTGCTCCATCGAGAGCAGCGGCACGCGACCGATCTCTTTGAGATACATGCGGACGGGATCGTCAAGCGAGAGCCCGTCGGGAATTGGCTCCTCTTGCTCTTCCTCGGGCTCGCCCTCGGGCTTCTCGTCCTTCTGCTCGTCGATGATCTCGATACCGGCCGCCGTGATCTCTTCGAACAGGCCGTCGATCTCGTCGGGGTTGACGTCATCGAGCGCATCGAACGCCGAATTGATCTCTTCGTACGTGAGCGAACTACGCTGCTTTCCGCGCGCGATCAGCTTCTTCTTGAGTTCATCTAGCGTCAGCGTCGGCTGCGCTTCGGCAACCGCGGCTGCGGATTTCTTGCGTGCCATTGCTTTTGACGTCACCCCCTTTCTCGTATTTTTTCTAGCCGCGGGCCCTCGGCCCGTGGAGTTTCCTATGATTAGACTCGTGATTTTCAGTTTACTTCTTTAGCTTCAGTTTAAGACGTTCGAACTCACCCATGAGTGCACCGGGGACGGATTTCCCCGATTGGAAGATTTCGTCGATCGAACGGGAGAGCTCGGCGTACCGGCTCGCCTCGTCTTCGAGTGTCAACCGCTCGACGATGCGGTTGAGATGCGCGCGGCGGTCTTCGGAGTCGCCGTAACGCACCGTCGCGCTGCGATCCCGCTGCCCGAGCGAGGCCAACAGCTCTCGTGCTTCGTCGTCGTCCTCGCAAGCGGCGAGCGCATCAGCTGCAGTTCGCAATTCGTGTGCGTGGTCGAGAAGCAGCTGGTAGGCACGCCGATACACCTCGTTGCGAAAGCGCTCGGGCGCGATGCGATTCGCGTATTCGAGCACAAGCGCAGGATCTTCGACAGCGATCCCGAGGACATCGCGTTCGAACGAGAGCGGCTCGTGCGCACCGAAACGTCCGTTGACCGGTGCGTGACGGCTCCCCGTTGCGCTCGCTCCGGAAGAACGTGGTGAAAAGTTGGCGCTGTTGGCGAGGAAGCGGCTATTCCGAAGGTCGTCCACGTTCACCTTCAACCGTCCGGCAACATACAGTCGCCACCGGTCCCATTCTTCACGTGGAGTTAATTCTCGTATGAGTGCCTCGGCTTTTCGCGCAATTGCCGCGGGGGATTCGAATCCCGAGCGGAGACGGTCGATTTGCGGATCCAGCTTAAATTCTATCGAGGGCTTGGCCGCATCCAGCAGGGCCTGGAAGCCCGCTGCCCCGTGCTTGCGTACGTAGCTGTCGGGGTCGTCGCCCTCGGGCAACGCCACGACCCGGACGCTTGATCCGGAGTGCTCGATTACCTTAGACGCGATATCCACCGCTTTGGTTGCAGCGCTGCTGCCGGCAGCGTCGGCATCGAAGCATACGTAGATGTTGTCGGCATATTTGCGCAGTTCGTTTGCCTGGCGTTCGGTAAACGACGTTCCCAGCGCCGCAACGGCGCCCTCGAAACCCGCCTGATGCAGCGCAATGCAATCGAGATACCCTTCGACAACGATCAACGTGCGTTCGGCTTGCGTAGCTCGCCGCGCGATATTGAGCGCGAAGAGATGCTCGCCTTTGGTGTACACGGGCGTGGTGCTCGTGTTCAAGTATTTCGGCTCGCCGGCGCCCAACTCGCGTCCGCCAAACGCAATCACCTCGCCCGTGGTCGCGTACGTAGGCACCATCAACCGATTTCGGTAGAAGTCGTAGTACCCGCCGCGCTGCGACGGCTTCACCAGACCCGCCTTCTCGGCGAGGCGCAGATCAACGTCGTGCGAGCTCAACTCATCGGTAAGACCATTCCATCCGTCTGGTGCGTACCCAAGATGGAAGCGCTCGACGATAGCTTCGCCGAACCCGCGCTTCTCGCAATACGCGCGTGCACCATCACCGGCAACGCTACGCAGCATGCGTTCGAAATATGCCGCTGCAATTGCGTTGGCTTCGTAGATTGCCTCGCGTTCGTTACGCCGGCGCGCCGTGCGCGGATCCTCGCTTTCAAGCGGAATGCCGGCTTTATTTGCGAGAAGGCGTGCCGCATCGCCGAACTGCAGATTTTCGAGCTTCATCGCAAACGCGATCACGTCGCCGCCCGCGCCGCACCCGAAGCACTTGAAATAGCCTTCTTCCGCATGTACGTGCAACGACGGCGTCTTCTCGCCGTGGAAAGGACACAGCCCAACCAAATCGCGTCCGCGTTTCTTGAGCGAGACGTATTGGCCGATGAACGTGGCGATATCGATCCTGGTGTGGATCTCGCGAATGACGCTCTGGTCGAGGCGAGGCACGGTAACGGTAACTTCGGCCAAGCGGCCGAATCCCCGTCAGAGTGAAGCGCATCTTCGATCCGGTCCACCACTTCATCGAGCTCGAACCAGGTGAAGCCCGCCTGCTCGATCTGGCACCATCGCAGCGGCTGCGGCGTCTGCGCCAACTGGGCCTCGCCTACCTCGCGTTTCCCTCGGCCGAGCATTCGCGTTTCACGCATGCGCTCGGTGCGCTTGCAATGGGCACGCGCGCCTACGATAGCCTAATCCGCCACGCGAGTGGAGGCACTGCCGCAGAGCGCGCCTACGAACGCCGGCTCGTGCGCACTGCGTTGCTTTTGCACGATATCGGACATGGGCCGTTTAGCCACGCCTGTGAGGCGGTACTTGGCGTGCGCCATGAGTTGCGCACCGAAGAGATCCTTGCTTTGCCGCCGATGCGCGAGGGCATCGAGGCTCTCGAAATCGATCCGGCCGACGTGCTCGCACTGATCGTCGGTGATCCCAATGCTCGCTATCCGGCGTTGCGCGAATTGGTCAGCGGACCCAACCTCGATGCGGATCGCATGGACTACTTGCTGCGCGATGCGTACTTCACCGGCGTCGCGAGCGGCCGGTATGACGCTGATCAGCTCGTCGCTTCGCTGCGGCTCTTCGAACGCGACGGCACCGACGTCCTTGGCATCGATGCACGCGGTGTGCGCGCGCTCGAATCGTTCGTCGTCGCGCGCTACATGATGTTCGCATCGGTCTATTTTCACCACACGACCCGCATGTTCGAACGGACTTTGCAGGACGTCTTACGTGAACTGTGGCCCGACCCCAGCCGGCTCGACCCGATCGACGAGTTCCTGCGCTGGGACGATTTCCGCGTGCTCAACGAGTTGCGTGACCGCGAAAGCGAGCCCGCGCGCGCCTTACGCGAGCGGATTCGCATCTATGCGCTCGTGGCCGAATTCAATGCAGACGCGGATCAAAAGGCATTTCTGCAATGTCAGGCAGCGCTGGTTGAAGCGTTCGGAAGCGATGCCGTGTGGGCCGACGAGCAGTCGCAAGTCATGCACCGCTTGCCGCTGCACGCCGAACCGGGCAGCCACACGGTGTGGGTGGGCACGCCTTCGGGACTCGTCGACGCGCGCGAAGTTTCTGATGTGATCGCCAAGCTCAGCGGCAAAGCCTATTGGCGCAAACTCTTCGTGCGCCGCGACAGCGCGGACGTGCGCGAAGCTCGCGCTATTTGCGCGCAGATAATTGCTCGCGCGCGCGCAACGTCGAGCTTACGCTAATGCGATTGCTGCCACGCGATGGCAGCGCCGATTTCGGTCTGGGCGGACCGCATGCTGGTGATTGCGTTGCCCTTATGACCGCCGTAGTCACGATCGTCATTTTGCAGTTGCGTAATCAGCCGTCCGAGCCACGTCTGCAAATTGGCGAGGTTCTGATTGCTGCTGCCTTGTCCGCGATTGCCACTGGGTTCGTTACCGCCGCCGGTTGAACCACTGGTCTGAAAGCAGGCAGCGTCATCGTGATACGTATTGACGGCGTATTGCTCCGCGGCCACGATCTCCCCGCGCGCGGTCGTCAGATCGTTAACGGCGTTCGTACGGTGACCACCATAGTCACGTTGATCGTGCTGCAGATTCTGAATGACGCCTTCGAGACGCCGATGCACGTGCCAGAGATTTTGGTCGCTCGAACATTGCGGTTTGGCTAAGGCCGGCACCCCTCCCCCGAGCACGACAAGAAAGGCTACTACAGCGCCCGCGCGCAGTACGTTCATGAGAGACACCTCGTGCGGTCGACTACGATAACGTGCCGAGCGTGGCCTGCGCTGCAGCAAGGCGCGCAACTGGGACGCGATATGGAGAGCAGGACACGTAGTCGAGCCCGAGCTGATCGCAGAATGCGACGCTCGACGGCTCGCCGCCGTGTTCGCCGCAAATACCGATCTTGAGATCCGCACGGATGCCACGGCCCAGCGCGACGGCCTGACGCATCAGTGCACCAACGCCCTGGCGATCCAGCACCTGGAACGGATCGTCGCGCAGAATCTTCTTCTCGAGATAGACCGGAATGAAGCTGCTTTCCGCGTCGTCACGGCTGTAGCCGTAGGTCGTTTGGGTCAGGTCGTTCGTGCCGAACGAGAAGAACTGCGCGATCGCTGCAAGCTCGTCGGCGACAATGCATGCGCGCGGAAGTTCGACCATCGTGCCGATGTGATACTCGACCGGTGTATTGCGCTCCGCGATCACGGTGTCAGCGACCGTCTTCGCGGCATCGTGCGTCACTTGCATCTCTTCTTTGGTCCCAACGCCGGGAATCATCACGTCGGGGCGCGCATCGACGCCGCGCGCGCGCAGGTCGCATGCCGCTTCGAAGATCGCACGCACCTGCATCGCGTAGATTTCCGGGAAGACAATGCCAAGACGGCAGACGCGTAGGCCGAGCATCGGGTTCTGCTCGTGCAGTTGCTGCACGCGGCGCAGCATGACCATCTTCTGCTTGTACGCTGCGTCATCTGTGCCTTTGGTAAAACGCATTTCCGTCGTCTCGACCAGCAGCCGCTCGAGCGACGGCAGAAACTCGTGCAAGGGTGGATCGAGGAGCCGAATCGTGACCGGCAGGCCGGCCATCGCCTCGAGAATACCGACGAAATCCTTGCGCTGAATTGGCAGCAACTTTTCGAGCGCGGATTCGCGCGCCTCGGGCGTGTTCGCCATGATCATCTGCTGCACGATCGGTAAGCGGTCTGGCTGCATGAACATGTGCTCGGTACGGCAGAGACCGATGCCTTGCGCGCCGAGCTCGCGGGCCTTGCGCGCATCTTCGGGTGTGTCGGCATTGGCCCAGACTTCCAACCGCCGAACGTCATCGGCCCACGAAAGAAACGTCGCAAGCCAGTCCGGTAGTTTGCTCGGTGCGTCGATCAGCGCGACCTTGCCCAGAATGACGTTGCCGGTGCTGCCGTCGATGGTCAGCCAATCGCCTTCACGCAACTCGTGCTCGCCGAGGCGCGCGATTTTGTTGCGGCGATCGATCTCGAGCGCTTCGCAACCCGCGATGCACGGTTTGCCCATGCCGCGTGCTACGACAGCGGCGTGCGACGTCGCGCCGCCCTTCGCGGTGAGCACGCCGCGCGCAGCGATCATCCCGTGCACGTCGTCCGGCGTCGTTTCAGCGCGAACGAGTATTGTATCTTTTCCCGCCTCTTTCCACGCAACCGCATCGTCGGCGGTAAATACGATCTGCCCGGTCGCGGCGCCGGGCGAAGCGTTGAGCCCTTTGGCGGCGACGGCGATCTTCGCTTTTGGGTCGATGCGCGCGTGGAAGAGCTGGTCTAGCGACTCAGCCGGCACGCGCGAGACCGCAGTGCGCTGGTCGATCAAGCCTTCTTTGACCATGTCGAGCGCGATGCGCACGGCCGCCTCTGCGCTACGCTTACCGCTGCGCGTTTGCAGCATGTACAACTTGCCGCGCTCGACGGTGAACTCGATGTCCTGCATGTCGTGGTAATGTTGCTCGAGCCGCTCGGCGATATCGTAGAATTGTTTGTAGATCTCGGGTTGCGTGCGTTCGAGATCGGCGATGTGCTCGGGCGTACGAATGCCGGCGACAACGTCTTCGCCTTGCGCATTCGTCAGATACTCGCCGAAGATCGCATGTTCGCCCGTATTTGGGTTCCGCGTGAAGGCGACGCCGGTGCCCGAGTCATCTCCCATGTTGCCGAAAACCATCTCGACCACGCTGACCGCGGTACCCCACTCATCGGAGATCTTGTTGAAACGGCGGTAGTCGATTGCGCGGCGTGAGTTCCACGAATTGAAGACCGCGCCGATGGCAAGGCGTAGCTGTTCGGTGACGTACTGGGGAAACTCGTGGCCGCTCTTTGCGCGCACGACCTGCTTGAATTCATCGACCAGGGCGCGCCAAGAATCGGCGTCGACCTGCGGATCGTTCTCGACGCCGAGCGCTTTCATACGCGCGTCGATCAACTCGTCGAAGTGTTCCTTTTCGATGCCGAGCACGATCTCCGAGTACATCATGATGAAGCGGCGGTACGCATCCCAGGCGAAGCGCTCGTTGTTCGTCAGTTTCACGAGGCCCGCGACCGTCGCATCGTTGAGCCCGAGGTTGAGGACCGTGTCCATCATACCGGGCATCGAGACACGCGCGCCGCTGCGAACGGAAACCAACAGTGGATTCGCGGCCTCACCAAATGTTTTGTGGGTGCGCGATTCGAGCTCGCGCATTGAGCGCTCGACCTGGGCGTCGAGCCCGCTCGGGAACTGCTTGCCGGCCTTATAAAAGTCCAGGCAGGCTTGCGTGGTGATAGTGAAACCCTGCGGCACCGGAAGGCCGGCGCGCGTCATCTCGGCGAGACCGGCACCCTTGCCGCCGAGTAGATCGATCATCGACCCATCGCCCTCGTCGAAGAAATAGACATACTTGGTCGCCGCGGTATCCGCGGTCGTCTTCGGCATGGTAGTCGCCACGGTTTTTGCCCTCGGTCTAACGGAGTTGTACCCCAAAATAGCGCTCGAGCGCGTCGGCGGCGACGCGCTCCTGACGCATGGTATCGCGCTCGCGTACCGTTACGGTTCCGTCCTCGAGCGTGTCATAGTCGACGGTCACGCAGAACGGCGTGCCGATTTCGTCTTGCCGGCGGTAAAGCTGGCCGATGTTGCCTTCATCGTATTGCGTGCGGTGCAACGGTCGCAATGCCGCTTCGATCGCTCGCGCGCGCTCGACCAATTCGGGCTTATTGCGCGCCAGCGAAAAGATCGCGACCTGTACCGGCGCGATGAACGGATGGAAATGCAGCACCGTGCGCTCGGTCTCCTTTCCGTTGGGATCGACGCTCTTCTCGCGTTCGTAGGCGTCGATGAGCATGGTCAGCGTCGTGCGATCCATGCCCGCCGAACTCTCGATGAGCATCGGCGTGTACTTGCTCTTGGTCGCCTCGTCGAAATATTGGAGATCTTTGCCCGAGAGCGCCATGTGCGCGTCGAGATCGTAGGTGCCGCGATGGGCGATCGATTCGAGCTCTCCCCAACCCCACGGAAAGAGGTACTCGACGTCGATACCGGCTTTCGCGTAGTGCGGCCGTTCTTCGGGCGTCAACTCGTAGAAGCGCAACCGGTCGGGCTTGACGCCATACTGCGAGTACCATGCCTTGCGCCGCTCGACCCACTCGTGGAACGTTTCGATATCCTTGCCGTCGTCCGGCACAAAATACTCCAGTTCGGCTTGTTCCAACTCGCGCACGCGAAAGGTGAAGTTGCCGGGTGTAATCTCGTTGCGAAACGACTTGCCGATCTGCGCAATACCGAATGGCGGCCGCTTGCGCGCAGTCTGATAGATGTTTTTGAAGTTGACGAAGATGCCTTGCGCCGTCTCGGGACGCAAATATGCAAGCGAAGCCGTATCTTCCATCGGGCCGACCTGCGTCTTCATCATCAAATTGAAGTTGCGCGGCTCGGTGAAGCTGTCTTTGCTCCCGCAATCCGGACACTGGTGCTTGTCCTTGAGATGGTCGTAGCGAAAACGATGTTTACAGACCTTGCAATCAACAAGCTTGTCGTGAAACGCGTCGATGTGACCCGAGGCCTTCCACACATCCGGGTGCATGATGATCGACGAATCGAACGCGACAACATCGTCACGCAGTTCAACCGTCTCGCGCCACCACGCGTTCTTGACGTTGCGTTTGAGAACGGCGCCGAGCGGGCCGTAGTCCCAAAAGCCGTTGATGCCGCCGTAGATCTCGCTCGATTGAAAGATGAACCCACGGCGCTTGGCCAGGGCGGTGATTTCGTCCATCGAGACGAGGTTCTGCGGGGTCTGGGTCTCCATAGGGGCTATTACATTTATCAAGCCCCGGCGATTCCCCGCTATGGACAAACCTCCGCAGTGGTCACCGCGCCATTTGCAGCAGACCCGACGCTGGCAGTATATTTCGCGAACACACCACCGCGGAAGTGCGGCTCCGGTGCACGCCAAGCGCGAAGGCGCTCGGCAATGACTGGCTCCGGCAACGCGACGTCAAGCGTTCGCGCGTCAACGTCGATCACGATCTCATCGCCGCTGCGAACCGCTGCGAGCGGACCGCCGACCGCCGCCTCGGGTGCGACGTGGCCGATCATCAAACCGTGCGTACCGCCGCTGAAACGCCCGTCGGTGACAAGCGCGACGCTTTCGCCCAATCCCGCGCCGACAATTGCACTCGTCACGCCGAGCATCTCGCGCATGCCCGGACCGCCTTTGGGTCCTTCGTAGGCAATGACGACGACGTCGCCCGGCGTAATGGCGTCATCGAGAATCGCTTGCATCGCCGTTTCTTCAGAATTGAAGACGCGCGCCGGCCCGCGCTGATACAACCGTTCGGAACCGGCGATCTTGACGACCGCGCCGTCCGGCGCAAGGTTGCCTTTGAGAATCACGAGGCCGCCGTGCGGCTTGAACGGATGCTCGGCGGTTGCAATGACCGCCTGGCCGGATGTTTCCACGGCACTCGCGACCTCTTGCGCGAAGGTCCGGCCCGTCGCCGTCACCACTGATGCATCAACGAGCTGCCCATCGGCGAGCCGCTTTCCGAGTAGTTGCGTGCCGCCGGCGGCATCAACATCGAGTGCGACGTACTTGCCGCCAGGGCGCAGGTCGGCGATGATCGGCGTGCGCCGGCTTACGACATCGAAATCTTCGATCGCAAGCCGCACGCCGGCTTCGTGCGCGATCGCGAGCAGATGCAGGACGCTATTCGTCGATCCGCCGGTTGCAGCCGCAAGTGCAATCGCATTCAAAAACGCGGTACGCGTCAGCAGATCCCGCGGACGAAGGTTCTTGGCGAGCGACTCCATCACGATCGTTCCCGCGTCGTAGGCCCATTGCGCGCGACGCTCCGAGGTAGCCCCGGCGCTTGCGCTGCCGACGGGCGAAAGCCCGAGGTATTCCATGACCATCGCCATCGTGTTGGCGGTGTATTGACCGCCACACGCGCCCGGCCCCGGACACGCGTGATCCTCGATCGCCTTGAATTGCACGTCGTCGATCGTGCCACGCGCGTGAGCACCGATCGCTTCGAAAACATCCATGATCGTGAGATCCTTGCCGTCGAGTTTTCCCGGCGCGATCGAGCCGCCATAGATGATGACCGACGGAAGATTCAAACGCGCGAAGGCCATCGCGGCGCCGGGAATCGTCTTGTCGCAGCCGACGAGACCAACCATCGCATCGAAATAGTGCGAGCGGCCGATCAGTTCGATCGAATCGGCAATCACCTCGCGGCTAACGAGCGAGCCCTTCATTCCGGGTGTGCCCATCGTGATGCCGTCGCTGATCGCGATCGTGCAGAACTCCATCGGCGTGCCGCCGGCGGCACGCACGCCGGCCTTGACGCGTTCGGCGAGACTCCGTAGATGATACCCGCACGGCATCGTTTCGGTCCACGTATTGGCGATACCGACTAGCGGCTTGCGCAGATCGTCGTCGGTAAGTCCGTTCGCTTTAAACATCGCACGCGCCGCTGCGCGCGTCGCCCCTTGGGTGAGCCTATGGCTATGCATACACCGGCCGTAACATGGCTTACTTCGGTCTGTCAAGAAGTCGGGGTCATGGCTACAACACTCCGTACCGTCGTCCCCATGATCCCCGCCGGCCCGCGGATCCGCGACGCGCTCACGTTCTTTGAGGAACGCATGGGGTTCACGATCACCTACGAATCGGAAGGCGGAGCCGGTATCCAACGCGATGCGGTGGCGTTCAATCTCGTGGAAAACGACAACGCTGAATGGGCCAACAACGCGAGCTTCAGTATCAGCGTCGACGGACTTGACGCACTCTATGAAGAGTTCAAGGACATCGGCGTGCGGATTACTGCTCCGGAAATCAAACCGTGGGGGCGGCGCGAGTTCCACATGATCGTACCAAGCGGCGTGTGCTTGCAGTTTTATGAAGCCGAGCCTCAGGCGTAGCGACGGCCGCGCCAGGTGACGCCGCCACGCGCGTGGCGCACGATCGAGGTGATGAAAATCGCCACGACGACGGCGATCCCGACGGGTAGGTAGAGCGAGGACGCCACGCCGAGTCCAAGCCGGTGCATGCCGGGCCACGCGCCGGCGATCGTCGCGACTATGGCGAGTGCCAATACGAACGCTGCGAGCCACGCGTGGAGTAGCAGCGCAACGACGAGTGCAACCGGCGTCAGCGGCGAGACGCAGATAAGCAGCACGATGCCGATTGCCGCGAGCGTCCGCTGATCGCGGGCAGCCACCCAAAAGTTCTTGACGAAACCGCTCCAGATCTCAGACAGCGATCGGTACATGCGTACGCGCACCAGCCCACTCGCACCGACCAGCGCGGTGCGAAATCGTCCGTCACGCTTGAACAGGCGCGCGAGTTCCAAGTCTTCGGCAATCTCGCCGCGCACCGCCTCGTGACCTCCGATTGCGTGATAGACGCGGCGCAGCACGAGAATGTACTGACCGTTGAACAGCGCGCTTTCGCTTGCCGGATCGTTGATAGCGTCGAGCGAGCCGATTGAGAAGGCGATGATCCACAGGATGCTTGGGAGCAAGATACGTTCGGCCGGCGTGACCATGAGCTGCTCGGTAAGCACGCTGAGCGCGTCGAGATTGCGTGCGCGCGCATAGACCAGCGACGCGGTCGCCGCGTTAGGCTCGTGAATCGTATCCGCATCAGTGAAGAGCAGCCACTCACCGCGTGCGCGTTGCGCGCCTTGGTGTAGCGCCCAGGGTTTGCCGACCCATCCGGCCGGAAGCGGCTCGCCACTGACCAACTGCACGCGCGGATCTTCGGCAGCGATGCGCGCGACGATCGCTGCAGTATCGTCGTGCGAGCGATCGTCGACGACGAGCACTTCGAAGTGCGGATAGTCTTGTTCCAGCAGCGAGCGCACGCACTGCTCGATTTGCCGCGCTTCGTTGCGCGCCGGCACGATGATGCTCAGCTCCGGTGCAACCCGCGGCGGCGGAGCCGGCTCGATCGCCGCATTCGAACGAAGCGAAATGAGGATGCTGCGGATTGCAAAAGCAAGATTGATGAACACAAGGACGGCAACGACGACAGGCGCAAGCACGTACTGACGTTACGTCAGTTCATCCGTGGAGTCATGCAGACTAGCGCGTTCCCAGGACGAACTTGTTGTTTTCGGGATCGTGGAAGATCGCGTACGTTCCCCACTCTTGTTCTTACGGCTCGCCCTCGAATTCTACACCCCGCAAACGCAGCTCCTCATACGTTCGCTGCACGTCGTCGGTCCAGAACGATAGGTTCTGATAGGTGCCGATGCGCTCTTCGTGGCCGGGCGGCGTGAAGAGCGAAATGCCCGTATCGGCCCCCGGTATGCGCAATTCGATCCACCGCTGGTTCTCGCCCATCGGCTGATCGGTCACAACACGGAAGCCGAGCACATCGCGATAAAATGCCAGCGCGCGGTCTTGGTCGCAGACGGGAATGCCAGCGAATTTCAAACCTTTTATCATGCAGCCACGCTTTCAAATCCATCGGAACGGCTCCTTTGAAGTACTTGACGCTATAGCATCGAATGCCATAACACATGCAGGCTGACGTCTCGCTGGAGCGCTACATCGTAGAAACGCTCATGCCCGATCTCGTCGGGCACGACAGGCGCCCCGTCGCGTTTCTGATCTATCTATTTCTGTATGCTCGCTGTGGCGGCTCCGAGCGAAAAACGGTGCCGATAAGCCTCGATACGTTTGCGGACGAGTGTGGCGTCTCAAAGCGCGCCGCCGCGGATGCGATTCGCCACCTGGTCAAACGCAAGCTCGTCGTTCGATCGCGAGATTACGCCACCGCGCTCACGGTGTATGCCATCGCGAGGCCGTGGAAACGGTAGAGGCGAACATCCACGCATGAGTCGCGACTATCACGTGTATTCGCATCCGTCGCAGCTTGCGAAGTGGCGACAGATCGTCGAAATTGCTGCGCTCGTCGTCGCGGCGATCTGGGCCTTTTACCAGTTTGTCTACAAAGAACGCATCAAGCCGGCGTCCGAAGCTCCAAATTTGCAAGTCGTGCGCTCCGCCACACACGAGGCGCTGCCTGGGCGCAAAGAGCTCGTCACCGTCGTAGTAACGCTGAAAAATCTCGGGTCGTCGCCCGTGGCAATGGGCGGTCTCATCGTCAACGCCTACGGCATTAGGTACAGCGATCGCACCGGTGACGCCGCGCCCGCCGAACGGACAACCGGCCTGCGGACCGGGAATTACGGGCTCGTCGACTCCAAGCCGGTCCTTCTCTACACTTACTCCGCCGTGTGGATTCCAATGGGCTCGCAACGCGAATTCACCATCTTACCGCAAGACACGTTTACCATTCCGATGTCCTTCGTGATCCACGGCAGATCGTACGACACGCTGCGCATAGACTTCGCTCGCTGCGATCAACGCGCTGACAGTACGGCCGTGACGCACTATGAGCCGCGACTCTCAAAAGACGGCGCGTTCGATGTTGCTTCAATGATTGCCCAAACCAACACGCATTCCGGCCTTCAGTGCGGTGGCACGTTGTACACCGGTGGAGAGTTCGCGCTTTAATCCATGGGTTCGCTAAAGATCAATTTATTACCGAATGGATCGATCACCGAGAGTTCGCGCGTTCCCCACTCTTGCTCGATGATACCGGGGTTCATGTAGCGATACGTCTTCGACGCAAGCTCGCGATGGAAATCGATTACACCGCTCATTTCGATTCGAACATGCGCACCGGGGCTTCCGTCGCCATGGTGCTCGCTGAGAAAAATCCGAACGCCATCGCGTGAAAGACCCAAAAACAGCGGCGCACTTTCATGAAAGCGGTGTTCGAAATCGACCTTGAATCCAAGATAATCGAGATAGAACTCGCGTGCTTTGGGGACATCGAACATCCGTAGGATCGGGATGACCCCGGTGAACCGAATCGTCGTGTGCATATCCAACTTACCCGTTTGCTTGTGATCGGACCAATCGAATTCGCAACACTTGCCGACGGTATCCTTGTGAGGGATCGATGACAGCTGGGGCGCTTCGATGGTGTCGTACTTCGACAGGCTCAGCATGACACAGACGCCACTGTCACCCTGAGCTTGTCGAAGGGCCCGGGCGTTCCAGCCGTGGTGCACCACCCTGCATTGCGAAGGCGCCACAAATGTGATAACGTCGGCAGTGTATCAGGTCGTCGGTCACATCGAAGCGCACGAGGCGCCGCAGTAATGCGGCGCCTCGTTAATTCTTATCTCTGGTGTAGTTGCTCGGATTTGGAAGCGGACTCCACTCACAACCGGATGCTACGTGACTCCCTGTGCGTCTGCCTTATGTGCCTTTGGCTGCGTTTCGGCGCGCAGTTGGCCGCAGGCGGCGGCGATGTCGCGTCCCATGTTCTTGCGCACCGTTGTGGGCACGCCTTCCCTGTCGAGCACCGCGGCGAATTCCCAGATGCGGTCGTCGCCGGTTCCGGCAAACGGGCCGTCCGGCGTCGTGTTGTACGGAATCAAGTTCACGTGATAGAGCTTGCCACGCATCAGCGCAGCCAGCTCGCGTGCATGCCCGGGTGAGTCATTGATGCCTTCGAGCATCACGTACTCAAAGAACACCTTGCGATTGGTCTTTGCGACATAGCGTTCGCACGCGGCCATCAGCTCTTCGAGCGAGAACCTCCGGTTGACCGGCATGATGCCGCCGCGCACCTTATCGTTCGGTGCGTGGAGCGAGATCGCGAGGTTGACCTGCAGCCCCTCCTCGGCAAAGCGGTCGATCTTATCGACCAAGCCGACGGTCGAGATCGTGATGTGCCGGTGCCCGAGGCCCAATCCCTGCGGATCGTTGAGCAACGCGACCGCGCCCATCACCGCTTCATAGTTATGAAACGGCTCGCCCATTCCCATGAAGACGACGTTGGTGATGCGCTTGCCGCGCGTCGCAAGCTCGCGTGCAAAATAGCGCGCCTGATCGAAGATTTCACGCGACGTTAGATTGCGCGTGAATCCCGCTTGTCCGGTCGAGCAGAACGCGCAGGCAAACGCGCAGCCGGCCTGCGAGGAGATGCAAATCGTCGTCCGGTCGCCGTAGTGTTCCATCAAGACCGCTTCGACTTCGTTGCCGTCGTGCAGGCGAAAGAGCCCCTTGGTCGTTTGCGCATCCTTCGAATGTTGTACGACGATGGGCTCGACGGATGAAAACGAGAACCCGCGCTCTTCCAAATTCGCGCGCAGCTCCTTCGGTAGCGTCGTCACCTCGCCGATCGCGCCCAGCAGTTCTTTATTTGCCGCGCGATAGATCTGCTTGAGGCGATAAGTTTTTAAATCGAGCGCGCGCGTGAAGTCCTGCGCGTCGGCAAAGCCGACACCGCGCGCCGCATCATCGAACCAAATCGTTTGAGGATCCCGGGTCATACCCTCACTCTATCAGAAGAGCGAGGCTTGCTCTGGGGGCTTTTCCGGCACGACGACCGGCTCATCGAGCTTGGCCCGCACGGCCTGCAGGTCGGCCCAAACAAGGCGCTTGACCGCGGTAACCTCGCCGCCGGTCTGCCGCAGCACGTAGGCAGGGTGGAAGGTAACCATCAGCGGGATGCTCGCCGGGCCCTCGTACCAGCGCCCGCGCATCTTCGTGATCTGAAAATCGCGCCCGAGAAACGACTTGGCAGCCGGCGCCCCGAGCGCCACGATCACGCGCGGCTGGATGATGTCGATTTGCTCGTCAAGATACGGCCGGCAATTTGCCATCTCGGTCAGATCGGGCGCACGGTTTTTCGGACCGCGCGGACCCGGGACCGTCGGCCGGCACTTGACGGTGTTGCAGATGTAGACCTCTTCGCGCGCAAACCCGATCGCCGCCAACATTTTATCGAGCAGTTGCCCCGCGCGTCCAACAAACGGTCGTCCGAGCAGATCTTCGGTTTCCCCGGGTCCTTCGCCGATGACCATCAGGCTTGCGCACGGGTCGCCTTCACCGTAGACGTTGTTGCGGCGCTCGTACCCAATTGCGCACTTGCGACATGCCGCAGTTACGGTTGCGGCCTGCGCAAGCAATCGTTCGCGACGCGCGCGTTCCTCAAGCACCGGCGCTCTCGTCGCGCACGGCCAGCACTGCCTCACCGAAGGCAACGATCTTGCACGAGCCGTCGTGGCTTTCGCTGACATGGAAGCTCAGGCCGATCACGGCATTTGCGCCGAGCTGATTCGCGCGCTGATAGATGCCGTCGAGCGCTTCGCCACGCAGTTGCTCCGCGTCGCTGACGAATTCACCCGGAGCTACCCCAATTAACATGCCTAGGCTGCGAAAGGTCGCGCGCAAGCGATTGCGCGGCCGCGAGGCGACGCCCGACACGTAGCCGTAACGCTTTACGATCCGATAACCTTCGAGCTCGTCGAAGGTAACGACGGACTCGGGTGCGATCATGCGGCGTGGGCGGCAGGCGTCAGGAGCGTACAAGCGGTAATTTGGGCAGCCGTCATGCCGCTGAATTCACCATCGGTGCTCGTGATCCGCCTCGACGCGATCGGCGACGCACTCGCACTCACCCCGCTGCTTGCCGCCCTGCGCCAACGCGCCATTCCGGTCGACCTGGTAATGCGCGCAGTGAACGCAGAGATCTTCTCCTCGCGTGCCGCACACGCGATCTACGTTGCACCGCTTACGCTGCGCTCGTCGACGCTCGCAAACCGGCGCGCGATTCGGCAGTTTGGTGCGCGCTTGCGTGAGAACGACTACAGCGACACGCTGGTCGCAACCGAAGACCCGGGCGGCTACCGGCTGGCGCGTGCGGTCGGCTCGCAAAACCGCGTAGGTTTTGTCAACGGCTGGGGCAAGCCGTTCAAAACGATCTGGGCGTCGCTCATACTTACGCGAACTATCGTGCGCAGCGCCGGACTCGACGCGCGTGCGCCCCACGAATGCGTCGTCCTCTGGCAGCTCGGAGAACGGCTAGTTGGCAATATGATGATTCCGCGTGACGCGAGCGTGCTGCGTCCGTTGATTCTCGAGAACGATGTGTCGCGTGGCGAGCGAATCGCCTTCCAGGTCAGCGATAAGTGGGAGCGGCTCGGCATCGAGTTCGCGCAGGTCGTGCGCGCGCTACGGGCTACCGCGCAAATCGGAACCGTGCACGCGATTGCAGCCTCGAGCGAATCCGCCTACGCGCAGCGTGTCGAATCTTCCAGCGGCATCGCCGTCGAACGCTTTGCGGCGCTAACGCCGTGGAAAGAAGCGATTGCAAACGCCGCCGCGATTGTGGCTCCCGACAGCGGTGCCGTGCATCTTGCGGGAATGGTCGGCACGCCTGTCGTCGCCGTTTTTCCGCCCATCCGGAACTTCGATCTACAACTCGCGCGATGGGCACCGTGGGCTGCACCCTATCGCGCGCTGCGCGCGGAGAGCGACTGGCCCGATCAGGTCCCACGCGCGCTACACGATCTGCTCGAGCGGTAGAGCCCAACACCTCCGTTGGTTTTCACCAGCGCGTATGCGTGTTCGGCAACGAGTTCTTGCAGCGCGGCGCCGTACTCTTGCAGACGCGGCGAATCGGGGAAATCGCGGTCGATCAAGACGTAGCACGCGTCTTCTCCAACGCTGGGGTCCTCGGGCAATAAGCGTGCATTTGGGTCGTCGAGCGCGAGGTGAGTGTACGCCTCCTCTTGTGTCGCGATCGAGACGTCGCGTGGCAACGAGGCAAGCGCAGCATCGAGCGCCGCGTCGCGCGGTTGCGGCGGGCGCAGATTGAGTCCCGGGTGCAGGGGATTGGCGACCAAGAGCTCGAGCACGCACAGTGCCGTGCAGGCCCACATCCACCGCGTCGCGCGTTCCGCCGGCATTTTGCGCACGGCGAATGCGAAGGCGACCAGCACATAGCCAAGCCACGCACCGGCGTAGTGCGTGCCGAGCGTGAACGTCGTTGACATCCGTGAGAGCAGCACCTCGGCAAGCGGCGGCAACGCGAGCCACATGAAACGCGAGCGCAACGGCAAGAAGCCGAGCGGGGCGAGGATCAACAAGAGAAAGCCGAGCCGCTGCAGCACTCCGAGCGGAAAGAGCGCGCGCACATCGCTTGCCGTCCAGGCGTAGAAGCGCTCCGGCGACCAGTACGGATTAGCGACGTTGTGCGGCTGGATTTCGCCAAAGAATGCGAGCGCTGCGATAAACGCGACCAGCGCGACGCCCAATGCAACGCGACCGGCGGACGTGCCTCGGAAGCGCCACGCGCCAACCGCCGCCGTGATGCCCACAAAGAGCGCCTGGTCCTCTTTGACCGCAATGGCGCACAGCGCAAAGATTGCCGCTGGAATGATGCGGCCACCATCGAACGCCCATAGCATCCACGCCACCGCTGCCGGCGCAAATGCGTTTTCATGGAAGTCGACGAACGCGAGACCGGCTAACGCCGGATAGAGCGCAACGATCAGAGACACCCAACGTGCGATCGTCTTGCCCGCGCGGCCCACAACGAGCGCATAGATGGGCGGAATCACAAGCGCACATACAACTGATTGCAGCGCGATCAGCGCGTAGGGTGAATGCCAGACGGCAATAACCGCGCCGGCGGAATAGAGGATCGGCGAGAAGTGAAAGGCCCAGTGGCTGCCCTCGATCGGATTGCAGAAGCAACCGAACGCGCTTGCTACCGTTTGCGCAAAGATACCGAAATCGACGAGATTCCTATGCGCCTGATACCGGATCGCGCCGAGCAGCGTGAACAGCGCGGCGTAAGCGAGCGTGAGGATCCACGGAACGCGATCACGCACGGCGCTGTTGCAAATACGGCCAGATGAAGGTGTCGATGTCGCCGTCGAGCACGCCCTGCGCGTTCCCGGTCTCGACGTTGGTGCGGTGATCCTTTACCAGCTGATAGGGCTGGAGCACGTACGAACGGATCTGCGACCCCCACTCGTTGGCCGCGCGATCGCCGCGCACCGCCGCGAGTTTAGCGTCGCGCTCTTCGATGGCCCGCTGTACGAGTTTGGCGCGCAAGATGTTCATCGCGACGTCGCGATTCTGCGCCTGCGAGCGCTCTTGCTGCGACGCGACGATGATGCCGCTGGGTTCATGGATGATGCGCACAGCAGATTCGGTCTTGTTGACGTATTGCCCACCGGCGCCGCCGGACTTGAACGTCTCGATGCGCAGGTCGTCGGGCTTGATCTCCACGTTCGTCGTTTCGTCGGCTTCGATCTCCGGAATGACGTCGACTGCGGTAAACGACGTGTGCCGGCGGTGCGCGGCGTCGAAGGGTGAGAGCCGCACGAGGCGATGCACACCGCGTTCGCTCACGAGCATGCCGTAAGCGTTGCGGCCGCGAACGAAAAACGTCACCGATTTCAAGCCGGCTTCCTCGGCTTCGGACACGTCAGCAATCTGCGTCGCAAACCCGTTGCGATCAGCCCAACGCAAGTACATGCGCAGGAGCATCGAGGTCCAGTCGGCAGCATCGACCCCGCCGGCACCCGCGTTGATGCTGACGATCGCGCTGTGCGAATCGTACTCCCCGTCGAAGTTGGCCGCCATCTCGAGTTCTTCGAGCGCGCGTCCGGCCTGGTCGAGATTGGAATCGACCTCACCATCAACGGACGCATCACCAGCGAAGAGTTCGAGCAGTTCGCGCGCGTCAGTCAGCGCGCGCTCCACGCCGTCCATGCGCGCGACCTCGTCGCGCAGATCGGCCAGCTCCTTCATCGTGCGCTGTGCGCGCTCAGGGTCGTTCCAAAACCCCTCGTCGCGCGAGCGCAGGTCCAGCTCGCTGATCCGGCGTGCCTTGCCTACGTGGTCAAAGACGCTCCTTGAGCCCATTCAGGCGGTCGTGCAGGCGCGTAATGGTCGTTTGCTGGGAGTCGCTCATAGCGCACCCGGCATTCTCGCACGATGCGCTGCACCCTTGCTGCCGGCCGCGCAGCGCGGGATGGAACACTGAGCATACGCGATGGAGGTTCGTAGGATCATGCAGATGCAGTGGCCGGCGGTGCCGGAGCTCATGGCGCAGCAGTTCACCAGCCCACTTTTTGACGAGGGCACCAACTTCAACGGTGGCCAGAACTACGAGTCGAGCCCGTTCGGTTCGGGCAATCTCGACTCGATCTCTCGATTTTTGGAGCAAGCCGGTGAGATGGGCGGCGAGGCAATGCCGTTCAGCCCCCTCGGAATGTTCAACTCCGAAGGCCCCTACGGGATGTTCCAACAAATGGGATCCTGGGCGCAGCAAGCCGGGTCGGCAATTTCTAACTGGTTCAACGGAGCGCCGAACTACTACGGCAGCGAGCAACATTTCTCGACCGCATCGGGTGGATCGAACGGCGATCCGCACATCTCGTTCAACGGCAACACGTGGAACGACATGCAGAGCGAACCCAATCTGCTCAACTCGGATTCGATTCCCGGTGGGTATCAGCTCTCAACGCAAACGACGCCGCCGAACGCGAGCGGTATTACCTACAATCAGTCGGCAACGGTAACGACGCATGGCGGACGCACACAAGTTTCGTTGAACAACAACGGCAATGCGACGATCACCCAGGACGGCGTTACCCAAGCTCTCGCGCCCGGACAAGCGGTGCAACTCGGGAACGAGACGATCACCGCGAACCAAAACGGCTCGCTCCAGATCACTACGCAGAACAGCAACGGTGGTCAGATCACGACGACGATGACGCAGAACGACCAAGGCGTCGACGTCAACGTCGCCGCCAACAACGTCGACCTCGGCGGCGCGATGGTCAACGGTTCGTCAGGCTGCTCGCAACCGCAGCCCGCACCGATCGTGCCGCCGGAACGGCCGATTATGCGGCGCTACACCGAAGATCTAAGTCAGTTGGGCTAAGCGGCGCCCGCGCCGTGGCACTTCTTATACTTCTTGCCACTACCACACGGACAAAGCTCGTTGCGGCCGACCTTCTGCTCGGCGCGCGCGGGCTTTGCCGGCTCTCCGTCGCCGAGATTGGTATGCAATTGCTGCGGACGGCGTGGCGCGCCGGGCGCGGGGCCAAGGAGATGCTCGGCCTCGCTCGGTGAGAGCCGCCCTTGCGACGCCACTTGCGGCACCATTGCACCGGCGGGAATCTGCTCGAACTGCGGTTGCTGCGCCTGCTGCTGATCGGGCGGCGGACCATGCTCGATGACCACGCGGAAGATCCCGCCGATTGCTTCATCCGCGATGTTATTCTTGAGGGATTCGAAGATCTCGTACGCTTCTTTTTCGTACTCGACGCGCGGATCTTTTTGGCCGTAGCCGCGCAGACCGATGCCGGTCTTGAGGTGGTCCATCACGTAGAGGTGATCGACCCACTGCCGATCGATGATCGGCAACAGCAGATAGCGCTGCTCGACTACGCGCATGATCTCCGGCGTGACCTCTTGCTCCTTCGTCTCGAATGCCGCAACGGCGCTATCGCGCAGCATCCGCCGGATCTCCTCGCGGTCTTTACCGGCAAGATCGTCGACGCTGACAGCGCGCTTGACCGGGAAGACGGTATCGAGCGCATTGAGCATCTCGGAGTAGTCCCATTCGCTCGGATGCGCGTTTTCCGGCGCGTTGTGATCGACGGCTTCGTCGATCTTGGCCTCGAGCGATTGCAACATGAACGTGCGCGAGTCGAATGTCCCATTGAGAATTGCGCGGCGATCGCCGTAGATGATCTCGCGCTGTTTGTTCATCACGTCGTCGTACTCGAGGACGTGTTTACGAATCTCGTAGTTGTGGTTCTCGACCTTGCTCTGCGCGCGCTCGATCGACTTCGAGACCATGCCCGATTCGATCGGCTGCTCGTCGGTGAACCCGAAGCGCTCCATCACGCTGGTCAAACGGTCGCCGCCGAAGAGGCGCATCACTTCGTCTTCGAGTGAGATGTAGAAACGTGAGGAGCCCAAGTCACCTTGACGCCCGGAACGGCCACGCAGCTGGTTGTCGATGCGGCGCGACTCGTGCCGCTCGGTGCCGATGATATGCAAACCGCCTTTGGCGGCGACACCCTCCCCGAGTTTGATATCGGTGCCGCGGCCCGCCATGTTGGTGGCGATCGTTACCTGAGCTTCTTGGCCGGCGTCTTTGATGATCTCGGCTTCTTGCTCGTGATACTTCGCGTTGAGCACGTTGCACTCGACGCCCTTGCGCCGCAGCATCGCTGCGAGCAGCTCGCTTTTTTCGATCGAGCGGGTGCCGACCAGCACCGGGCGCCCCTTCGTGTGCTCGTTGATGATCTCGTTGACTACCGCGTCGAATTTCGCTTTCTCCGACTTATAAACGATATCGGCGCTGTCTTTGCGCGCCATCGGCCGATTCGTCGGCACGACGACGACATCAAGCCCGTAGATGTCGCGAAACTCACGCTCCTCGGTCTTCGCCGTACCGGTCATGCCAGCCAAGTGATCGTAGAGGCGGAAGAGATTTTGAAAGGTGATGGTCGCGAGCGTTTGATCCTCGCCGCGAACCTTGATGCCTTCCTTCGCTTCGATGGCTTGATGAATGCCGTCGGAGTAGCGGCGGCCGTGCATCAAACGGCCCGTGAACTCATCGACGATGATCACTTCACCATCTTTGACGATGTACTGCTGATCTTTGTGAAAGAGATTCCAAGCTTTGAGCGCTGCGTTGAGCTGGTGTGCGAGTTCGATATTACGCTGGTCGTAGAGATTCGTGACGCCGAGCATCTTCTCGACCTTTGCGACGCCCGGTTCGGTGATCGGCACCGCGTGCGCCTTCTCATCGACCGTATAGTCCTCGCCTTTTTTCAGACGCGGCACGATCTGCGCGAAGTTGTCGTACAGCTCGGTCGACTCTTGCGAAGGGCCGCTGATGATCAGCGGGGTGCGCGCCTCGTCGACCAGAATCGAATCGACTTCATCGACCATTGCAAAGTAGAGCTCGCGCTGCACGAGGTCTTCGACCTGCCATGCCATGTTGTCGCGCAGGTAGTCGAAACCGACTTCGTTGTTCGTCACGTAGGTGACGTCGCGCGCGTACTGCTCGCGGCGCTCTGCCGGCTCGAGCCCATGCTGGATCACGCCAACCTTCAGACCCAAAAATTCGTAGAGCGGACCCATCCACTCGGCGTCACGACGGGCAAGGTAGTCGTTGACGGTAACCACGTGCACCCCGCGCCCCTCGAGCGCGCGCGCATAGACAGCCAGCGTCGCGACCAGCGTCTTGCCTTCGCCGGTCTTCATCTCAGCGATCCGGCCTTCGAAGAGCACCTGCCCGCCCATGATCTGCACGTCAAAGTGACGCATCCCGACCGTGCGCTTGCCCGCCTCGCGGACCACGGCGAAGACCTCGGGCAGCATCGCCTCAAGCGCCTCGCCCTCCTCGAGACGCGCGCGGAATTCAATGGTCTTGGCGCGCAGCTCTTCATCAGAGAGCGCCTCAGTTTCCGGCTCGAGCTCGTTGACGCGCTCGACCGTGCGGCGAAGGCGTGCGATGTCGCGCTCGTTACCGTCAAATAAGGTTCGAAGGAATGCCATAGGGGTTTATAACGTTCTCCAAGGCTAAAAGTTTGCTTCCCAGCTGCCCGGCCGTAAGGCCGATAACTTTAACCGGCAAGCTTCAGCTTTGTTTCGGGTAAGGTTACCGGGCCGGCAGTGTAACGATAAAGGTCGACCCTTCGTTTTCGCGCGATTCTACTGCTATGGTCCCGCGGTGTACTTCGACGATCTTGCGGGCGACGTACAAGCCGATGCCCGATCCCGAGATACCCTTGTTGCGCGCGTTGCTGGCACGGCCGAAGCGCGTGAAGAGGCTCGTAAGCTCTTCTCGCGGGATGCCGATGCCGCGGTCGCGGACCTCCATGACGACGGTACCGTTCTGCGCGTTCACGACGATGTCGACCTCGTCGGTCGAGTACTTGAGCGCATTGGAGACGAGGTTGTCGACCACGTGCCGGAAACGGTGCGGGTCGAGTTCGACGGTAATCGGCGTCTCCGGCACGCTCACGCGCAGGCGCGGATTGTTCGGTGCGGATGCAGCGACGCACTCCGCGACAAACGAACCTGCGTCGACGGTCGTGCGCGCGAGCGAAAAACCCTCCGCCTGCGTTTGCGCTAAGACGAGCGCGTCTTCCGAGAGCCGCACGAGTCGTTTGGTCTGCGAGTGCACCGTTTCGATCTCGTCGCGCGACTCCGATGCGGTCTCGAGCAACAGTTCGCAGTACCCGAGAATGACCGTAAGCGGGCCCTTGAAGTCGTGGGCGAGCATCGCGAGCAAGTCGTCCTTAAATTCACTGGACTCTTGCAACGCGCGATTGGCAAGGCTCATCGCTTCGTAGAGTTCGAGGTTGCGCAACGCTAACGCCAACAACGCGCCGAGTTCTTGCATGATGCGCAGATCGTCGCGACCGAAACGCTCGTTATTGGCGCGGCCGACGAGGAGAAAGGCATCGACCGTGTCGCCGCCGCCGGGCGCCATTTGCGAAAGAGGCGTTACTACGTAGCCCGGCCCGTCGATTAAACGTTGCACGCGGCGTTCGTCGCCGACAAGCGTGCTGAGCCGTTCAGCGCGGTGTCCGAGGTCGAACCCGCTCAGCGCGATAGTCTCTTCGACGTCGTTGCCGAAGCGGCCGACGATTTCGTATCCATCGCCGTTCCACCGCAACACGCCTGCGCGATCCGCGTGCACGAGCGTGGTCGAAAGTCGGCACATTACGTCGGCGAGCGATCCAATAGCGGTGTGACTGAGGATCGTACGCGCGGCTTCAGCGAAGGTCTCGCGTTCCTGCGCCCGTCGCAATTCACGCTCGTAGGCATGCGCGTTCGCAAGTGCAATCTCGAGGTGAGATCCAAGCGTGCGGAAGAAGGTCGAGCGCTCCTCCGCCGGCCAGTCCAAACCGCCATCAGCGGAGCGAGCAACGAATACGCCCCACAGGGTACCTTCGAGACGCAACGGCACGATGACGCCGTTGCGACCGCCGAAAAGCGCGTCGCGCGCAACCCGCGGGAGCATCGAACCATCCGAAGGTTCGTCGACGGCAAGGAACGGATCGAGCAGCGCGCGATCGATCGACGCCGCCGGCTCGAAACCGCGCGGCTCACGAATGCGCATCGCTCGTCGCACCATCTGGTCGCCGTCGATCGCATAGGCTGCGCAGTCGAGCGGTAGTTCGTGCGAGACCGTGACGACGAAGACCAGGAGCACTTCGTCGATATACTGCGTGTCGCGCAAGATTCGCACGACGTGTTCGAGCGACTCGGCTTGCGAGCGGCGTGCGCGCTCGCGCTCGTACAAGCGCGCGTTCGAGAGGGCGAGCCCAACGTGAAACGCGAGCGAGCGCAGCGCGGCGATATCGGCATCGTCGAAACCGCCCGGGCGATCGAAGGCGAGCACCAGCGCATCTTCAACACGACCATCGACCACAAACGGCAGCGCCATTGCGCTTCGCGAACCCGCACCGTAGACCTCTACGTCGTTGATGTCCTCGCGGCGAACCGTGAGGCCGCCGAACACCTTTCGCAGATCCGCGTCTAGCGGGACGGCCGACTTGTTTGCGCTCGCCAGACCACCTTTGACGGCTGCAGCGACGACGGCTGCGTGTTCGCCGTCATCCATGCGCTCGTAGACAAAGCAGCGATCGGCAGAGAATGCGGCGCGCACGCCTTCAACGATGCCGAAGAGCACGTCGCGCCGATCGAGCGATTTATGTAGGCGCTCGTTGACCATTGTGAGCAGTTGGCTGTCGCGCGACTGTCGTCGCGCTGCTGCCAGCGCGCGCTCCGAGTCCAGAATCCGCGCCACCGCTGCGCAGTAAACGGTGAGTGCTTCACGTTCTTCCTCGGGCGGTTCACCGTCGAGCGTAATTGCCACCACGCCATGCGTGCGCCCACCGGCCATCAACGGAGCGAAGAGTAGATCGCGCTCGCCGATCGTCGAGCTGACGCCGACAAACGCGCGCTGCGCATCGCGTGCGACGAACGAGACGCTTCCATCACCGAAGCGCGCGAGCGCATGCAGAAAGAGCCGGCGCAGTTCGGTCGAGCCGTCGCGCAACGCAAATCCCGCCGAATCGGCGGGTTCGGTCGATCCGGCAACACCTTCATCGTCGAAGAGCAATACCGTAGCGACTCCGTGCGAAACGCACGAGAGCGCGCCGGTCGCAACCGCCGACGCTTTTGCCTGCGGCGTGGTTGCATCCGCCAGGCGCGTCAGCGTCGCGAGGCGATCCACCTGGGCTCGAACGGGGTGCTCCTTTCGGGGCTAGGGCGCGAGACCCAGCCCTATGACTGCACCCGGTGATTTCAACGTCGCCATCGGTGCTACATTGCCACTCGCGGCCGGCGCGAACACATAGATGACGCCTACCCCTGCTGCCTCGTCGGCAACGTAGATGTTGCCGGCCTTATCGACCTTAACGTCGGTCGGAGCGACCAACAGCGTGTTCTTCCCGGCGATGAACCGCGTTGGAGCGACCTTACCGTTTGCTCCCGCATTGAAGATCAGAATTGCCGGGCAATTCGGCGTGCAGATCGTCGAGTTCTGATCCGACACGTAGATGTTGTTGCTGCCGTCGATTGCAACGCTCGTCGGCTGATGGACGCCGCTTACCGTTCCAGAGATCGTCGCGATCGGGGCCTCGTTAAACGGCGTCGGTGTCGGCGCAGGCGACGGCGACGGCGACGGTGTTTGGCCGGTCGGCGTCGGAGCAGGTGTAGGTGACGCAGTGGGCGTCGGCGTCGGCGACGCGGTCGGCGAGGTGGTGGGCAGCGCGTATTCGGTTATCGACGCACCCTGCAAGTTCGCCGCGTAGATATTCTTGTTGCTGTCAACAGCAACGCCGCTCGGCACATTGAGCCCGGTCGCCGGGCCCGAAAGCGTCGAGTACGCGGCAGTGAGTAACGACGCGGTGAAGAACTGAAGGCCGCTGTTGAACGCAGCCGGTTGGCTGGGATCCGTAACGGCAACCACCAGGATATCGGTGGCCGACGGTGCTCCGCTGAACGTATAGAGAAAATCGGTAATGCCGCGCGGCCGGACGGTTCCGAGACTAAGCGTCTGGAATGGCAAAACGTTTCCGGTCGCAAGCGCCTTGAATTCGAGAATCGAACCGACGGACGTGCTCGAGAGCCAGTTGGTCACCCACAGGTCGCTTAGGCTGTCGAAGGTCAGATACTGCGGGCCTGCAAGCGTCGTGTTGGATCCCCCAATCTGATAGAGCGGATTCGACGTCGACTTCGCCCCGGGCGAGTAGATACTCACCGCATTCTGCGTCACGTTCGCTGCGTAGAGCGTCTGCGACGGAAAGTTCGGACCGACCGAGATCGTTTGTGTGGCATTCGGAGAGCTACACGCTGCAATCGCAATCGCAGCCGCGAACACTCCCGCAAAACCAAGGGGAAACCTACGAAACATACTGTCTCCTAAAGATAGGACCGGCCCCAGGTTTTAGTATGCGGGCCACTTTTCCTGGAACAACTGCGGCTCCCGCAGCCATCCTGGGACGGGTCGCCTGCCAGAGCCGCACTCCGGCCAGGACCGCGATGGCAAAGAGCACGAGGATGATCACCCAGCGCAGGAGCAGGCGCCGCCGGTAGGCCGGCTTGCTCGACTCGGTGTCGATTATCTGGCGCGGCACGGCTACACGGCCAACCGCGTCGGGTGATTGATCGCCTGCGGCGAGGTGAGGCGCAGCATCTCGCCTACCGTCACGAACCGGTAGCCGGCGCGTCGGAAGCGCTCGATGACGATCGGAAGCGCCTCAATCGTCGCAAGTTTGCCGCTGTGCAGAAGCACGATGTCGGGCGCGCTCGCATGTTTGATCATGTCGTTCGCGATGCGGTCGGGGGTGAGCGTGCGCCAATCGCCGGAATCGTCGGTCCAAAGCACGACGTGGTAACCGATGCCTTGCAGCGTTCGCAGCGTCGTCTGCGTGTAACGGCCGTGCGGCGGTCGCATAAGAAACTTCACCGACGGATCGTGCGCGATCGACCAGAGTACGTCGCGACCGTGCAGGACCTCATCCTGCACTTGGGCCGGGGTCTCCTGATCCAGATCGGGATGCGAATACGTATGATCCGCAATCTCGTTGCCGTCGGCTTCGATGCGCTGCGTGATTTCAGGCCACTGCTGTGCGTCGCGACCGATCAGAAAGAACGTTGCCGGCACGTTATACTTGTGCAGCTCGTCGAGCAACAACGGCGTGAAGATCGGATACGGCCCGTCGTCGAACGTCAGCGCGATCAAGCGCGGGCGCGCAGCGTGGTCGGCGGCGATCGTCTGATGTACGACTCGATAGAGCCGCGCCGAAAAGTCGCCCGAAAATTCGTTGTGCACGTCCATTTGTGGAGTGACAATAGCAGGCACTAGGTTGCTTTCGTGCCGGAAGATTCGGAGGCCGCCTGCGCTTATCGCGAACACGGCGACGATGGCGAGAACGATCTTCAACGTCCGGTTCACCGCATATTCGACGGCTTGGGGCTCGCCGCAACGGCAGCACTCGCAAGATCCCGGCCGACGACGACCGTCACGTCACTGGGATTGGGCGAACTCGTCGCAACCGGTTCTCCAACAACGGCGATGTTCGCGAATGCCTGCGGCAACGCGGCGCGCACCTTCGCGCCGGCAAACGTTACCGTCGAATGTTCGTCGATCTCGCTCTTTTGGCGATCGTTCGTCGACGCATTACCCACGTCGCCGATCACGAACCCCGCCTTCTTCAGTTGGTCAGCAATCGTTTTCGCGGCGCCCGGGATGCCGCTACCGTTCTCGACATCGACGCGCAGCGAACTCGCCGCGATCGATGCGAGCGCCATATCGTCAGGCGAAGGCGCCGGCGTCGGCGGAGCGACCAGCATCGTCTGAACGAGCTTGGCGATCTCCCGTTTGTTGGGAATGAGATCGTCACCATCGGCGAGCTCCTCATCGCCGGTGTAGGGCGTTTCCGCGAAGTGAACGTCGTGCAGGTTGAGCCCGGAGAAATACGACGCCAACGTGACGAGCTCCGACTGCGTGAAGTTGGTCTGTATGTCGCGATTGATCACGTTCATGATCGCGCTTGCGTGGATGAATGTGTTGAGCTTGTCGCCGCGCAACTTGTTGAGCGCCGCCATGATCACGTCATTTTGGCGCATCACCCGGCACGGATCGCTGCACCAGTCGTGACGGAATCGGCCGTAGCTCACCGCTTGCTCGCCGTTGAGATGGTGCACGCCCTCGGCAAGGTGCACGTGTAGGTGTCCCCACGAATCGTCGTAGTCGACGCGGCTGCCGGTGCAGCCGGTGTGATTCATCAGGCAGTCGGACGTCTTGACGTACACGTCGACGCCGCCGATCGCGTTGATTAGATCTTTGGTCGCATCGATGCGCAAAAGCACGTAGCGGTCGAAGCCGGGGATGCCCAGGAAGCTCGCAATGATCTTCTGCGCCTCCAGCGGTCCGCCGTCGGACTGCGCCTGGTTGATCTTGTGCACGGTGCCGTTCGGGTAGGTTGCCTCCATGTCGCGCAGGATCGAGAGCGCGTAGACGCCCTTGTTGTCAAAGTCGAGGTTGACGGCTTTGATCATGTCACTACGCGATTGCTTTGAGAACTCGACGTCATCGCCGGTGTAGTCGTAATCGACGCCTTCGACCAGCACGAGCAGATTCGACTTACCAAACACTTCCTGCGGCGTCGGAACGAACTGCTGCGCGATCACCTCGATCGGGTTCTTGTGCGTGAAAAGCGCGAAGCCCGCAAGCGCCGAACCGGCGCCGAGCAACACCAAGCCGAGCACGAGCGCGGTGCGGCGCAACCACAGCGGCAAACGCTGCTCGGCCGAAACATCAGGATCGAGGTGCTTACCCAAGAATCAAACTAGCTCCCGTACGGACGTGCGTCCGTAGAAATCGAACGGCCCATGACCGTCCAACGTTACTTCGACAAATTCGCCCGGGCTTGTGTCGGCGCTGAAATACACACCGCCGTCGACGCCCGGCGCCTCGCCTTCGGAACGCCCGAACCACACATCGTGTGCACCAAGGGTCGCACGCAGCGGATCGCTCTTGCGCAAGCGGCGACGTTCTTCTACTAAGACGCGCACGCGTTCACCAACGCGCTTGCTCCGCGCGCGCTCCGAGGCGATTCGCTGCGCTTCACGCAACCGGACCAGCCGCTTACGACGCTCACGCGCCGGAACTTTCCCCGGAAGCTCCGCGCCGGGCGTACCTTCTTCGGCACTGTACTCGAAGAAGCCGACGCGATCCAACTGCGCCCGCTCGATCCACTCTTGCAGGTATGACACGTGTTCCTCGGTTTCGCCTGGGAACCCAACAATGAAGGTCGAGCGCATCGTGATACCGGCAATACGCTCGCGAAAGTCGTTGATGATC
>JBAUEZ010000254.1:0-10582 GCA_049678885.1 Candidatus Aquilonibacter sp.
CGTTAGTATCGCAAGCTCGCCTGCCGCAGCGAGCATTTCCAGCCGTTCGAGCTTGTGCACGACCTCGGTGTTGCCTTCGAGCGTGCTGAGCAGACTCGAGAGTGCGCAGGCCGAGGTCATGCCCGAGCAGACGAATGCAGCAGGGATATGCCGCTTACCAGAACTCCACAGTGGATTCGCGGTTGCCGAGAGCAACACGCCGGTGTAGCCCATGATAAACGCGCCGAAAACCGCCTGCAGCTTGCCGAAGAAGCCGGGGAAGATACGCAGGGCGTTCGCGCCCGCGCAGTTCGAGTAGAACACGAGGCCCCACACACCAAGTGACATCGGCGACTTGAACTTCATGATGCGCAGCATGTGCAAGAAACGCTCTGGGCGCCCGAGGTGCGTAACCAGCACGCTTGGACACGCTACCGAGAGCACGAGCGAGGTCACGGCGAGCGTGCGTTTGAGTTTGCGATCGCTCTCGCGTTTGCCGCTCGCAAGCGCACCGATGACGCCGAGACCGCCCATCACCCCGCCAAGGAAGAGGTACGTGACGACGTTCCAGCCATCCCAATGCGGCATCTTGAGCATTGGGCGATCGTAATACGTTGGCGTCGGTTGCGTGTCTTCGCGTCCCGGCGGTTCGAGCAGATCACTCATTGCGGAAGATCATCCATCCGGCAATCGCGAGCCCGAGCGCGACGATCGCAGCCGAAGAATACCCCGCCGGCTGACGCGTCGACGGGAGCACCGGCTGCGCGGGAAGGTTGTAGGTTTCCGGCCGATCGGTCAACAGAAAGAAGGCATTTAGCGGCCCGACGCCGCCGCCGACATCGTCGACACCATAGAGCTGCGCGCCGCTCACGCCGCGTTCGACCAACGTTTCGACACGCTTGCGCGCGCGTTCACGCAGCACGTCGACATCGCCGAACTGGATCGACTCGGTGGGACACGCTTTGGCGCAGGCCGGCTCGAAGCCGACCTTCTGCCGGTCGTAGCACAGCGTGCACTTACCGGCAACGCCGCCGTGGTCTTGCAGCGCGGTCTTATTCTCCTCGCGCCGTCCTTCGACAAGGGATGCAAGATTGTATCGCGTGCCTTCGGGGTCAAACTTCTCGATCACGTCCACGACGCCGAACGGACACGAGGTCACGCAGTAGCCGCAGCCGTTGCAAACGTCGGGCTGGATAAAGACCGAATCGAATTCGTTGCGAATGATCGCCCCGGTCGGACACGCTTCCATACAACCGGCGTTGGTGCAGTGTTTGCAGACATCGCTGCTCATCAGCCAGCGGTCGTGCAACTCGCCGCCCGGGTCGACCGACATCTGTTCGATGAACGCGACGTGCCGCCAGGTCGTGCCTGAGAGTTCCGAGGTATTGTCGTACGAGTCCCCCGTGAAATTGAACCCGTCCGAAGGCAGCTCGTTCCACTGCTTGCAGGCAACTTCGCAGGCTTTGCAGCCGATGCACAAGGTGGTATCAGTAAAAAATCCCGTCGCCATACTTGTCATCCTGAGCGTAACGAACGAAGTGAGTGTAGTCGAAGGACAGTAGCCATCAGCGTTTCCCCATCCACAGTCCTTCGGGTTGTCCGAATGCGCTGCGCTCGTCCGCGGGAACCGGTTCGTCGATCGGTCCCTCGCGATACTGCGGACGGCGACCGGGACGAATGTTGCACGTCAGCGTCTTCGATTCGTGAATCGACACGTTCGGATCGAGCGAGATCGGAATCAGTTGGCCGACCGAATCGCCCCGCGCAAGCGCAACCATGCTGCCATAATTATAGGGCACGCCGATCTGATGGATGCGTTTGCCCTTCCCGAGTTTCAGCGGTCGAAGCCGTCCGCTCACGAGCGCGCGTGCTTCCATCTCGCCGACTGCCGTTGAGAGGGTAACCCAGTCGCCGCTCTTGATGCCCTTTGTCACGGCGAGTTCGGGATCGATCTCGCAGAATGCTGAGGGCTGCAGTTCTGCAAGCCACGGCACGTAGCGCGTCATGATGCCCGACATCTCGGTAATCCGGTACGTCGTTAACACGTAGGGATAGTCGTCATCGATCGGTTTGTTGTATGGATTGTCGTCGCGATCGTAGCGTCCGAATACCGGGCTGCTCTGCTGCTTGTAGAGCTGATTCTCTATAACCGACTGCTGCGGTTCGTAGTGCGCCGGCACCGGAGCATCTTTGAGTTGGCCACTGGGCACGAAGATTTGGCCTTTTCCATCGAGCAGCATGATGAACGGATCCGCCCCGGAGTGGAAATCCATACCGAGTCCGTCGGGATTCGCCGGCGTATCGGGAGCTTTGGTCGCAGGGAAATCAGGTACGTCCACCCCGGTCCACTTCTTTGCCTCCGCATCCCACCAAACGTATTTCTTGCGTTCGCTCCAGGGATTGCCCTCGGGATCGGCCGAGGCGCGGTTGTAGAGCGTGCGCCGATTTGCCGGCCACGCCCAGCCCCAGTTTGGCGTGGTGTACGGACCGCTTGCATCACGACTCCGCGCGCGATTCGTCTGCTTGTCAGGACAGACGCCGGTGTAGATCCAGCCGCCGCTCGCCGTTGATCCGTCATCTTTGAGGTCGGCGAACGCAACGACTTGTTCGCCGGTTGCCGTGTAATAGCCATTGATCTCTTGCATGACTTTGAGCGCCGACGGCTCGCCACGCTCGCGCTCGTGCGGATCGTCGTTTTCGTAGTTCCAGGTCATGTCGAGGATCGGACGGTCCTTCGGATCGGTCGAACCGGCATAGAGTTCCTTCAGGCGTTTGGCAAACCAGGTGAAATACCACGCATCGCTCTTCGATTCGCCGGCCGGTTCAACGGCTTTATCGTGCGCTTGCAACATGCGACTGGTCTGCGTCATCGTGCCGTCCTTCTCGAGCACGGTAGCCGCGGGAAGGAAGAACACCTCCGTTGCGATCTTCGATGGATCGGCGCCCTCACGCCGCCAGAACGACACGGTTTCGTTGTCGTAACTATCGATGTTTACGAACCATTCGAGCGATTCGAGCGCGGCCTTCGTCATCTCGGCGTTTTGCCCGGACGCGCCCGGATTTTGACCGATGCAGAAGTAGCCTTTGACGCCCCCATCCTTCATCGCGATCGTCGTCACGAGTTGCGAGTGATCGCCGATCAGTTGCGGCAAATATTCGAAGCAGTAGTCGTTCTCTTTCGTCGCTGCGTCGCCGTAGAACGCCTTGAGCAGTGAGATGAAGTACTTCGGCGTGTTCGCCCACCAGCCGGTCTTCTTAGTTTGGCTCTGCAGATAGTCCGCCAGGGTCTGCTCGTTGCGGTTCGCCGATGGCATCGCCAAGTAACCCGGTAATGAATCGTACAGCGTAGCGATGTCGGTCGCGCCCTGAATGTCGGCGTGGCCGCGCAGCGCCAGGATGCCGCCGCCAGGACGGCCGATATTGCCGAGCAGCAGCTGTAAGATTGCCGCCGTGCGAATGAACTGCACGCCGTTGGTATGCTGCGTCCAGCCGACGGCGTAGGCAAATGCCGTGGTACGCTCGCGCCCGCTGTTTTTAACGAGCAATCCCGCAATTTTTTCGAACAGATGGCGCGGTGTGCCGCACACGTTTTCCACCATCTCCGGTGTATACCGTGAATAGTGGCGCCGTAGCAGGCTGAGCACGCAGCGTTCGTGCTGCATGGCGGGATCGGTCTTGATATGACCCTTCTCGTCGCGCTCCCACGTCCACGTACCGAAATCGTAGACGAGCTTGTCGGGATCGAAGCCGGAGAAAATGCCGTCGAGATCTTCGGTATCCTTGAAGTCGGCGCTGACGATGAACGGCGCATTCGTGTACGCCGCGACGTACTCTTTGAAGTACGTTTCGTTGCTCAACACGTAGTTGATGATCGCGCCGAGAAACACGATGTCGGTGCCGCTGCGTAAGGGGGCATAAACATCGGCGACTGCCGATGTGCGCGTAAACCGTGGATCGACGTGAATGATCGTCGCGCCGCGCTCCTTGGCTTCCATGACGAAGCGGAAACCGACCGGATGCGCCTCGGCAAAATTCGATCCTTCGATCAGGATGCAATCCGCATTAACGAGATCGGGGAGCCAGACCGTCGCGCCGCCGCGACCGAACGAGGTGCCGAGACCCGGCACCGTCGAGGAGTGTCATATTCGAGCCTGGTTTTCGATCGAGACCACGCCGAGCGAGTGCATCAACTTTCCCAGCATGTAGTTCTCTTCAATTGCGAACGTCGCACCGCCGAGCGTCGCGATGCCGAGCGTGTGGTTGACGCGCCTAGCTTGCCCTGAGCCTGTCGAAGGGCGCTCTTTGACGAACGTTTCATCGCGCGTCTTCTTGATCAATTGCGCGATGCGTTCGAGCGCCCATGCGAGCGGGCGCTCTTCGTAGCGATCGGAATACGGTGCGCGATACTTGACCGTCGTCCACCGCGCTTCGTTAACCGTGAGGCCGAAGAGCGCAGATCCCTTCGGGCAGAGGTGTCCGCCGTTGATCGGACTATCGGGATTGCCTTCGACGTCGAGCAATTTACCATCGTCGCTCACGTAGGCCAGCGTGCTGCACCCAACGGCGCAGTAGCAGCAGAGACTTACGACGGGCTTTGCGCCGCTGATGCGCCCCTTGAGCGCCTTTGTGCGCTCGGAGGCAACGTTCGGCAGCATGCCCACGCGCTCGCTGAAATCGGTAGCTTCACGACTCAGGACGGACGTTAGATCAAGCGTCGGTTTTATATCCACCAGTGTGCTCCAAGCGCGGAGTTAAATGTTGCGGCGAAACAGCAGTACATCAACCAAATCCCGGTAATACAGTGGCAAAAGCCGAGCAACTTCGGATTGGGAACCACGTTGAAATTCTTCAGTATCTCGGCGATGTAGACAAGCACGAGCCCGAGGAAAATCAGTGCGACCGGTACGTCGCCCGCGCCGGAAAAGATCAAGAGTCCCAAGAGCGAGATCAAGAAGAATGCGATCGCCATCCACGCCTCGGGACGCGCGTCGGCCTGAAAGAATCGGCGCGATCCTATCACGAACCAATGGACGCCATACGCGGTAAAAGCTAGACCTGCCATATAAAGCGGTGCGCCCTTGAAAACTTGAAACCAGGTGAGACCGACGAAGATGTACGTGCCCGCAACGAGTTGCATGAACCCCGGCATCCACACGCCCCACATGCCCATGCTCTTGTCGACATCCGGAGAATCCGCGGGCCAGCCGAAGAACTCTTGCCCTCCCCAGATAAAATAGCCTGTCGCGAGACCGAAGAACCCAATTGCTAACGGGACGTAGTCCGACGTCTGCAACACAAAAGTGGTCATTTTCTTCTCCTTGCTAGGAGTCACACGGTGCGGATTGGATTGCTGCGCGTGACTCCTACAAGGCGTTTTTACCCGTTGCGGTTGCTACTACGTCGTTGCGCTTACCGGTTGTGCGCTCGGTTTCTTGACAAAGAACGGGATGACGGCGGCGATGATCAGCATTACCGCGATCCATACGAGTGCGCCGGTGTACGAACCGGTCTTATCCCTTACGAACGCAGCGATGAACGGACCGACGACGCCGGCGACGCCCCACGCGGTGAGGATGTAGCCGTAGATCTGTCCGAAGTATTTCGTCCCGAAGAGGTCGGCTGTGAACGAGGGCATCACGCCGAAGCCGCCGCCGTAGCAGAGCAGGATGATCGCAAAGCAGATCAGCACGCCGGCAAGTCCGCCGAGATGACCCACGGTGAAGAAGATCACGACTTGTACGAGGTACATAATCGTGTACGTCATGCCGCGGCCAATGCGATCCGAAATAGAGCCCCAGAAGAAGCGCCCGAGTCCGTTGAACACTGCGATCAAGCCGTACCAGAGCGCCGCCGTAGCAGCACCCGCGCCGCTAAACTCACTGATCATCGGTACAGCGTTCGAGATGACGAAAATGCCGGCTGTCACGTTCAGGAAGAGCAACAGCCAAAGCAGATAGAGTTGCGGCATGCCCGATGCTTGCGAGGGCGTGTAACTCGGTCCGCTTGCGGCGGCCTGCGCCACGGCACCGGGGACGGTGTAGCGTTCGGGTGGATTCTTCAAGACGAGCGCCGCCAAACCGCCGAGCACGATGAAGGCGATGCCCGACATGATGAAGAGCATCATGACGCCGTGGACAACGTCCGGTGAAAGTTGATAGCTGGTTGGGTCGAACGTCGTTCCCGCCTTGATCGCCTCAGCGCGTGCTCTTACGTAGGCGAGCGCAGGTTTTGCCGCCGCTCCGTAGGCGGGTATTCGCGTGACGATTTGGTTATAGAAGAATGCACCGAGCCCGAAGCCCATCACGACCATGCTGCTTCCAAGGCCGCGCCTGTCAGGAAACCACTTGGTGACCATGGCGACCGGCGTCACGTACGCCATCCCGTTGCCGAAGCCCGCGATCACGCCGTAGGTGACGTCAAGCCAGAGCTTTCCGAACGACTGCGTGCCGAGTCCAGCAAGCAAGACGCCGACGCCCCACAAGAGCGCACCAACGATCGTCACCGTGCGAGGACCGACGCGATCCTGCCAGCGTCCGCCGAACACCGCACCAAGTCCGAGGAAGAAGATCGCGACCTCGAACGGGATCGTTGCGTCTTGCGTGGACCAGTTGAATCCGGCGATGAGCGAATTCGTGAAAATACTCCACGAATACACGGTGCCGAGGCAGATCATTACGATGATGCCGGCCAGCGCGATTCCCCAGCGATTGCCCGAGGACGCGGGATTGGAAGCCATGCGCGTTTCCCCCATTACAAAAAGCTTAATAACAATGCATGTAAATCAGTGCTCCTAGGTACTTTAACCCACGCGCAGTAAGACCTTGAACGCTTGGTGCGCCAACGCGAAGATTGGTTTTCAGTTGCGGTGCGGAGCTTAGCTTTGGGCGCTAAAGACGACCACGATGCGCATCAGCAAGACGCCTACGATGACCACAGCGGAAGCGGCGACCGACTCGGGGGCGTCACGGCGAGCGAAGACAACGCGGAGCCCCGGAAACAAGCTGAGCAGTACGAGAATCCATACGACCCACCACAAGCCCGATACCGTTTTGCCGATCGTGCCGGCAATGGAAATCGTGACGAAAAACGCGACGATGAACACGAGTTCGAGTAGCGCGAAGTATCCGTCGGCTTTGCTCAGTCGCGCTTCGGTTTGCGGCGCGCCTTGATAATAACGTCCGAGCCAAATCAGCAGCGCTGCAGAACCGCTCAGGCCGGAGGCGAGAAAGAGCCCGCCGAGCGCCCAGGTGTCGCTCCACACCGGCTGATTTGAGACGCTGAGCAATACGCCCGTGTACGACGCGACGTAAAGGGCAAACAGCGAACCGACGATAGGGACGGCATTTGGCAAACGGCGTAGGTTGCCGCGCGCTTCGAGGAACGACAGCAACGTGAATAGGCCGAAGATCGAAAGGGCCCAGACACCGACTGACATCGGCGACCAGTATTTGAAGTTCAATCCCGCATCGCCCGGCGTCGTGTTGATCAGCATGTGCCAAAACCGCAGCGGTGTGCCGAGATCGATTGTGAGAAAGAGCGCGCAGACGATGACGATCGGCAACGGTATGAGATACCCGATGCGGACGATCGGTGCGTCTTGCGATGAGCCGCGCAAGCGCATGATCGTCGCGAGTACGTACGAGCCGCCTGCGAGTCCCGCGAGGAAGAAGTAGAGCGTGATGTACCACGTCCATCCGGGTGGCGAGGCAAAGTGCTGGACCATCACGCGTCCCCCCCGCCGTTGCGCAACGCGACGATCCCGGCAAATATACCGATGACCGCAGCGACGGCCGCGCCGAGATAGCCGCCGAGATTATTGCGGCCCGGAAGCGTGGCGTTCTGCGCGTTGGGCAATCCGTACACTTCCGGCTTGGCCATCAGCAAGAAGAAGGCGTGCAGGCCGCCGTACACCGTGTCATCGCGTCCGTAGAGCTGCGCCTGATCGTAGCCTTGATCGTGCAGCGCTGCAACGCGCGCATCGGCTTTCGCATGCAGGTCGTCGAGCTTGCCGAACTGGATGGATTGCGTCGGACAGGCCTTCGCGCACGCCGGCATGAGATTGTTCTGCAGCCGGTCATAGCAGAACGTGCACTTGTGCACGACGCCGGTATCTTTGCTGAATCCGATTGCGCTGTACGGGCAAGCGGAGATGCAGTTGCGGCAGCCGTTGCAGACCTCGGGTTGGATGAAGACCGTATCAAATTCCGTCTTGACGATGGCGTTGGTCGGGCAGACGTCCATGCAGCTGGCATGCGTGCAATGCTTGCAAATGTCCGACATCAAGAGCCACGCCGTCCCGTTGCCCACCACCGACGGCGCTTCGGGAACGAGGTCGATGAATTTTACGTGGCGCCAGTTTTCCGCATCGAGTTGCCCCGTATTGTCGTAGGAATCACGAAACTCCGGCGGATCGCCGGCCAAACCGTTCCATTCCTTGCACGCTACTTCGCAAGCTTTGCACCCGATACATACGCTCGTGTCGGTGAAGAATCCAACTTGATCCGGCATGGCTACGTCACCTCAAAATCCCAGCTGGTTGGCAACGATTTTTGAAAGTCCACGCTCGCCGGCGTAGACAAAGAGTGGGAGCGCCGCAAGCTCGTCGACCACCGGCACCGCGGACGGATCGCGGCTGGCGTCGACGGTCAAGAGATAGTGCGAGCACGTCCGGCATCCGTCGATGCTGACGTGCGGCAGACGCGGCTTCTCGGTTGCAATGACCTCTTGATTTGGAGCCGCGTCGGGATCGGCTCCGCGCACGGTGCGTCCCGACGTTTCGGCTTCGAGCGAACCGAGCTCGCTGAAGTGCAGCAAATTCGCGCTTTCGAACTCACCGCATGCTGCGCACGTCATGCGTGTGAACGCCCAGGTCGATGCGCAGCGCGAACATTCCAAGTAACGGTGCGGCGTTACGAGGTCTTCGTTCGTTGTCGCGATGTATGCAAGCTGTGGAAGGCCGCCGCAGACCGGGCAAGTGCGCTCGCCGCGCGGTCCCTCGCAGGCCTCGCCGGCGCGTTCGCCGAGCGCTTCGAGCACGGGGGCCGTTGCAGCGCGCGCGAGAAAGCGATCGAAGCCGTCCAGCGGTTCGCCGCGAAGCCAGGCACGGATCGTTCTTTCGAAATCGATCGCATCGAAGCGTTCGAGCGCGGCCTGTTGCAGCGCGGGAGGGCCGTGGGTCACGCTTACTTCAACTACGCGCGGGAGGACGTGCTCTGCAGCGAACGCGGCCGCGTCCTGCGGGTCGAGCGCGGCAGCTTGCGCTTGCGCGTACGCTGATTGCTGCACATCGAGTAGCGCGCGGTAGAAGGACAGCACCTCCGCTGCGAAAGGCCAGCGCTGCGCGAGTTCTTCCGCGCGCCGCTTGCGCGAAATCATGCTTTTTCGACCTGAACCAAAAACGCTTTGGTCTCGGGTGTTCGCGCGTTCGCATCCCCCACGAATGGCGAGAGCGCGTTCGCGAGCCAATGGTCGGATTGAGTCCCGTAGAGTTCTGCAGAGAGACCGACATAACCCCAATGGATCGGGATCCCCATCTGCCAGACTTTCGTGCCGCCAAGATCGAGCTGACCGAGACGTTTGGTGATCAGGGCGCGCACTTTCATCATGCCGCGCTTCGAGCGCACGATCACGTAGTCGCCGTTGGCGATGCCGCGTTCGGCGGCAAGTCCCGGCGGCAACTCAACAAAGGCTTCGGGCTGGAGCTGTACGAGATGCGGTACCCACTGCGTTACGTAGTGCTCGTGTTCCGTAAGCCGGTACGTTGTCGCGATGATCGGAAACTCGTCGACCGTCCCGAACCGGTTGGGCCGTCCCGCCTCCTTGTCATAGAGAAACACGACGGGGTTGTTTTGAACCGACTCATGCAGAATATTCTTGACCGGCGATTCCATCGGTTCGTAATGCTCTGCAAACGGGCCGTCGACCAAGCTGCTCGAGAAGATGCGGCCGACGCCTTCGCCGGTCATAATGAACGGCAGCCACGCCTTGGGGTCGCTCGGGCTCATCGTCGGCGGATAATCAGGAACGTCGCCGACCCACGTTTTGCCGTTCCACACGATGCCGGGGCGTTTCGGATCCCAGGCATGGCCTTCCAGATCGGCCGACGCGCGATTGTAGAGCACGCGTCGATTGACCGGCCAACTCCACGACCAGTTTGGATAGAAGCCCATCCCCGTGGGATCATTTTTCGCCGGATCTTGGACACCGTCGCGTCGCCGCGAGAAGTTGCCCTTCGGCCCGTAGCTGCCCGCGTAGATCCAGTTGCCCGTGCTCGTGCTGCCATCGTCGGTGAGCGCCGCGAATGTGGCGAGTTGCTTGCCCGTCTTGAGATCCTTGCCGTTGACTTCACGCGCGAGCTCATCGAGCGTCGGTTTGACCGGATCCTTGTAGGCCATCGCGAGATCGACGATGGGGCCCGGATAGGCGCCGCCGTCTTTTTGATAGAGCTTCTTGACGCGGTCGTGCAACTCGGCGAGTAGCCAGTGATCGTGCATCGACTGACCCTGCGGCGGCATCACCGCGTCTTTCCACTGCATCCAACGGCCGCTGTTAGTGAACGAGCCGTCTTTTTCGATCCAGTGCGTCATCGGCAAGAGGAACACTT
>JBAUEZ010000255.1:0-2917 GCA_049678885.1 Candidatus Aquilonibacter sp.
GTCCGCGGCGCCGCGCGAGTTCAACCGCATTGCGTTCCCGCATGGGCCGGTCAACGCCAAACGGCTCGCTGATCGCAACCGCTTCGACGCCTTCGTCCTGCAACTCCGCGAGCGCGCGTTCCAGCGCTTCATCGTCGTCGACGCGAACGAAACGCGTACGCGGCGCGAAGACGACACCTGGCGCGAGTGCAACCGGGCGGAAGCGCATCTGTGTCCGGGCGAGCCATCCTGCGCGCCCGACGAGTCCCACAACGCCGACGCGCGCGACGTCGCCTTCGAGCAACGCGTTGGTAGCCTGCGTCGTCGAATGCGCGATGAACGCCACGTCGTGCGGCGCCACCGCGTGCTCGCGCAAGATGCGTTCGATCCCATCGATGATGCCGGCAGCGACCCCGTCGCGCGCATCGTGCGTAGTCGGAACTTTCACGCGCGCAACGAGCGTACCGTCGGCCGCATCGATTGCGACGACATCGGTAAACGTGCCCCCGACATCAACGCCGAGACGCAGCTTGCTCATGGATTCGTACTTGTGGCGCGTCCTGCGAGTTGGGCAAGCGTCGCAATGATCCCGTCGCGACTAGCGTCGCTTCCGTGCGCACCCTGCAACATCGCGACGACGATCACCGTGCGGCCGTTGATGTTGGCAATACCAGCGTCGTTGGTCGCAATGTTCGTGTCGCCGCCACCGGCTAGCGTTCCGGGTACGTGCGCAAGCGTAACGCCCGGCGCAAAACCCGCGCGCAGCCGTGACGGCGCGGTGCTGACGCCGCCCAGTAAGCTCAGCAGCGCCTTGGCGGAAACGGCGGTGAGCAGCCGCGCTTGCGCGATGTCGCCGAGCAATCCGGCGAGCGCAGTCGGTGTGGCATACCCCGCATCGTTGGGGACCAGGAAGATCGCTTGGTAACCGATGGCACGCAGTTGCGCGTTTGCGGCCTCGCTCCCGCCTAGCGCATCGAGCAGGGTATCCGCCGCACCGTCGTCGTCGTTGTTCAACATCCGCGAGAGCAACCCGCGAACGTCGCGTGTGTTCTGCATGCGTCCGGCGTCGATCGCACGATAGACGAGCAACGCGATCGGAAGATGTTGCACGCCGGCCATCGGCAGGTTCGCGTCGCCGTTGCTCGCGGCCGTCGCGCCGGTCGTCACGTCGACAATCGTGACGCCCAGCGTTCCTCCGAGCGCTTTCGCGCGCGCCGCTGCGTCGCCCAGACCACTTTCGAGCACAGCGCGCTCCGAGATCGGCGCCGGCGTCGGAGTAAAAAGCGCTGGTGGCGGCGTCGGCACCGGCGGAATCGCTGCGAGCAGCAGCGCAATCATGCGCGGATCGACGCCAATTCGTCGTAGAGTGCGGTCATCGTAAGGATGCCGCCGAAGAACTGTTTGAGGTTGAACTTCTCATTCGGCGCGTGAATGTGATCGTCCGGTAATCCCACGCCGATCATCACTTGCGGAATCTTCAGTACGCGATCGAAGCTCGCTACCGGCCCGATCGAGCCGCCCGTGCCGATGAAGACAGGGTCGCCGCCGAAGCCCGCTTTCATCGCATCGAGCGCGGCTTTTGCAGCCGGATGCTCGCGCGAGATCACCACCGCCGGCACCTCGCCGCCCGATTCCACCTCGACGCGCACGCCGCGCGGCGCGCGCGCGTTGATCGCTTCGGTAACGAGCGCGCGCACGCGCAATGGATCCTGCGCCCCAACCAGGCGCGCGGAGATCTTTGCACGCGCGAATGACGGAATGATCGTTTTGGCGCCCGGGCCTTGGTAGCCACCGTAGATGCCGTTACATTCGAGCGTGGGCCGAAACCAATTGCGTTCCAATACCGAGCGTCCGGCTTCGCCCACGAGTTCGGGCACACCGAGCTGCGCAGCTTCACGCTTTACGTCGTAGGGGAGACGCGCTAACTCCTCGCGCTCGTCCTTACTCAGCTCGGGCACGCCGTCGTAAAACCCGGGTACGTTCACACGCCCATCGTCGTCTTTCAATCCGGCGATGATTCGCGCAAGCGCCTCGATCGGGTTTGCGAGGATCCCGCCGTAATAGCCCGAGTGCGCGTCGTCGGTTGGACCGTGCACCGTAACTTCCCAGTATACGAGGCCGCGGACGCTGGTCGTGAGCGAAGGGACGTCTTCGGCGAACACCGCGGTATCGCTGATAACCGCAACATCGGCGTGGATCAGGTCGCGATAGCGTTCGAGCGCCGCGTCGAAATTCGGCGAACCGATCTCCTCTTCGCCTTCGATCACGACCTTGACGTTGATCGGCAATCGCCCGCGCGTGCGCATGTGCGCCTCGATCGCGGCGAGATGCATCAACACTTGGCCTTTGTCGTCGACCGCACCGCGTCCGTAGATCTTGCCGTCGCGTACCTGGGCTTCAAACGGCGGACTCTCCCAAAGCTCGAGCGGGTCGGCGGGCTGCACGTCATAATGTCCATAAATCAGCACCGTCGGCGCGCCCGGAGCGCCGAGCCACTGGCCGAATGCGAGCGGATTGCCGCCGGTCTCGAGCACGCGCGCGTCCAAACCGATCGAACGCATGCGTTCGACGAGCCGTTCGCAGCACGCCCGCACGTCGCCGCGATGCGCGGGATCCGCCGAGATCGACGGAATGGCAATCCAACTCTTGAGCTCATCGAGATTGGCGTCACGATGCGCGTTGCAGTACGAGGCGAGGTCCTGGTCGATCGTCGTCACGTTAAGGAACCTTCATCCTATAGTGAAATGTCGAGTGTCTGGGCGCCGCGTTGGATCTCAAACGCGTGCGCTTTCCCATCGTAGCTACGCTGTTCGGTTTGGTAAGTCCCATATTCCCACCAAAACCGGCCATCGATTTTTTGAAGCACATCGCCCGTGCGCAAGCCCGCGTCGTAGGCTGCGCCGCCCGCGCGTGCATAGATGCGCATGTTCCCGTCTAC
>JBAUEZ010000256.1:0-6369 GCA_049678885.1 Candidatus Aquilonibacter sp.
TAATAATACTCTTCGGCTGCTTTTGCTGCTTTTGACGGAGGAGGTTCCTGCAATGTCCATCGCGCGCGCGCTCTTTCACGTCGCCGCCTTCAGCCTCATTGCTGCGTCGACGCTAGCCACCGCCATAGCCAATCCAACACTCACCGCTTCGCCTTCGACGTTGAACGTCCGGGTTGGGCAACGCGAGACGGTAACCGTCACGCGCAAACCCGGCGCCTCGAAAGGCGAATGGGTGGAGATCAAGATCGTAAAGGAAGCCTCTACGTGCTTCGAATACCCGCGCGTTCATCCGATCAGCACGTCGATGGGCGGCAACGGCGACATTCAGGTCATCAACAAATACGTCTACGAAGGTAGCTATCCAGGCTCGTGTACGTACACGTACCAGGACAATCGCGGCACACGCACGACTGTCACGATTAATGTCGCGCCAAAATAACGGGCAATTTTGGTAGCGCCAACGGGAATCGAACCCGTCTTTCCGCCTTGAAAGGGCGATGTCCTAACCGATAGACGATGGCGCCGTGCCAGTGACGTACACTACCGGAGCGAGCGAGGCCTGTCAACCGCAGAGGACGCCTGGCGGTCCAGGCGAAGGCCGAAGGCATGAGATACGCTTGCGCAGTGCTCTTCCTTTGCTGTTTCGCCGTGCCCGGGTACGCGGCGACCCCCGCTCCCCAGGCGAGCGGCACCACGACGAGCGCGAACGTGGCCGTCACCGGCTGGCGGCTGGAGTGTGACCCGGGAAAGACCTCGCTGGCATGCCGCGCCCTCGACTCGATCGTCCAGTCGTCCAACGGCGGGCTCGTAATTTCATTTACCGTTTACCAAACCGCTGACGGCAAGTCCAACCTGACGATGAACGTGCCACTCGGAACATCGGTGCGCACGCCGATCGGCGTCAGTGTTGCGGGTGGAGCCTCGCAGAGTTTTCAGTTCCTCACGTGTTCGCAGCAAGGCTGTTATGCGAATGGGTCTGTCAACGCCGATCTGCTCGCCGCAATGCGCGACGGCAAAGGCGATCTGCGAGTCGTCTATGACATCCTCGATAACAATCTGACGCCGCATACGATCACGGTGTCGCTACCGCTATCCGGCTTCGCGCAGGTCGACGACCGGCTAAAGTAGCGCAAACTCGCCTGCTTCCTCGATGAGCAGCCAACCCGCGGATAACCGACACCCTTTAGGTCGATGTACGCTCAAAGCATGATGGAAGCTTGCGTTGCTGCAGCTTCAAAGGAGACATCATGCGAATCCATCGACTTGCAGGTTGCGCGCTAATTGCAGCCCTGGCGTTTTTGGCAACGCCCGCAATTTGCTCGGCGTCGCCCTCGAGTGACGCGATTAACACGGTCAAGCTCGCGATAAACGCGATAAACAAAGGCAACATGAGCGCGTTCGTCGCGCTGTGCGCCTCCCCGGCATACGTCATCGACACCTTCGACCCGTATCTTATAGGTGGAGCGAACGGTTGCACCGATTGGTGGAACGCGCGCACGGCTTACAACCAAACCGCGCAAATCACCGACATAACCGCCGGCATCGGCGCGCCGTGGCACGTGTTCGTGACCGGAAATAACGCATATGTCGATGCCCCATTCGACTACCACTACAATCAAAAGGGTCAGACGATGCGCGAGACCGGTTCAATCCTTACGGTGACGCTCACGATGAAGGGATCGAGCTGGGTGATAACGTCCTGGGCGCACACGAAGCACCTCGAAGGTTAGGCTACTGCGGCGCCGCTACACCACGAGATTCGTCAATGCATCGAGGGCGTGACTCATGTTGGCAATGAGCTCGTCCATCCCCGTCACGTTGTAGCGCGCCGCAATTTCCTCCGGCGGCACGTAGGCAACGCTCACGACGCCCTGCTCTTCCCACACGAGCAACTTCAGCGGAAGGTCGAGCGCCGTAAGCGGGAACGCAGCCATCAGACCTGTTCCGCCTTTGGGATTCCCAAACACGATCAGCGTCGTGGGACGCAACGTCAGGCCAACGCCGGTTGCAGCCGCGGCTTGATCGATCGTCGCAAAGATCCGGTTGCCTGCATCCGCGATCGCTTTACTGAGCCTGGCGATCGTCTCTGGGTAGGAGTAACGACTCGTCTTGGTCGTGCTCTGCATCGTTTGCCCGCCTACGGGACCTTGGGCGTGGGTCCAACTTTCTGCGCGAGATTGATGTACAGCGTACCACTGTGCAGATGATTGCTGAATTGATAGTTGCCGCCGAGGCGCATATCGAAGCCGCCGCGGCTGCCGAAGTCGACCGTCGGCGTGACGTTCCAAAGCGTACGGTCGATCTCGTTGTTGAAGGTCAGCGGTCCCAGCCACGACGGCTGGCCTTGCAGCATCGCGGGCAGGCTCGTGTTGTTGTTGCCGATGAAGTGCGTCGCAGAGAAATCCACGTGCGGACGCATCTGCCAATGGTGTGAGTTGAATATCCCGCCGATCTCGAAGCCGGGCGTCAGCGTCAAGAACGAATCGGCTTGATACACCGTAACGATGTTGAGCGCGCCTGCGCCCGTTTCCGCAGTCGGAGCCAAGCTCAACCGCGTTTCATTCATCGAGACGTATGGCGTAAATGCCCACCCATCACGCAACGGGATATACTTGTCGGCCCGCAGGCCGCCGCTAAAGAACGAGATAATGCTGCCGCCCGTCGGTGTGACCGATGGTGTCGAGTACGATCCGTATCCGGTCGTACCCGCCGATGTCGAGATCTCCGGGCTCGGGAAGCTGATCGTGCGCCGCGTTTGGTAGTTGCCTGAACCGAAGTCGACGTCGGCCGAATAAGTGACGCCGTTATCCAGTTCACGCTTGGCGAGCAGCCCGGCGGTGAAGCGCGAGCCCCACATCGACGAGCTGTTCGAGTAGAGGTTGTCGTTGCCGAACGCGAATGCGCCACCCCACAACGTGCGCTTGTCTTTGCTTGCGATGTTTTGGAAGCCGTAGCTCACGCCAGCGCCATTTTCGCTGTAGCCCACCGAGCTGCTCGACTCAACCTGTGTCGACTGCATGCTGCCGAGATTGCCCCACACGCAGCGGCCGCGCGAGAGCGACGCAAAGTCGGTCTCGGGCGATTTACACGTGAGCATCTGCTGCGAGAAGGCGATTGTGCCGAGCAGCGTCGCGCTCTCCATCGCGCCGTATTGCGCCGGGGTGAGTTCGTTGTAGATCTGCGTCAACTGCGCCGGCGTGTCCGCGGCGAAGATCTGCGCGATCATACCTGAGAGCTCCGCCGACGAGCCGCCGCCCTGCAACTTGCTGATGTAGTTGCCGAACGACGCGGTGTTACCGGTTAACGACGTCGGCGTGAAGTTCACGACCTGTTGCAACGTCATCGCGCCGCCGCTGCCCGCGAGCAACGAATAGGTCGAGACCACCGAGGTCGGCGCGACCAGGTTGAGCGAGTTGAACTTCATCGTGCCGTCGGCGGTTACGAGGTTGTAGTCGTGCGTGCCTGGCGCAACGTTCGCGGTGTTGAGTAGCGAGAGCGCAAGCGTTCCGCTCAGGCTGGCGTTGCCCGTGACGATGATCTGATCGTAGGTGTTGTTTTGGAAGTTGATGTCGGCCGCGATCGTGCCGCTCGAGGTTTGCGTCAAATTCCCGGTGATTGTGGTCGTACCGACCGTACCGACACCGCCCGCCGAGATCAAACCGGCGTTCGTGAACGTGTTCCCCGCGCCGATATTGACCGTCGGGCCCATCACAAACACGGCGCCTTGCGAATTCATCAACGAGTTGGTCCCGGCCGCAAGCCCGACATTGCCGACCATCACGCCGTTGTTCGTGATCGCCGTGTTCCCGGAGGTCGAAGTGATTGCGTAGCCATCCGTACCGGTAAGCGTGGTAATCACGCCGTTGTTGGTCAGCGTGTTGTCGCTGCCGCCGACGAATTCGACCGCCGCTCCCGAGGGATCGGAGCCGCTCGATATTCCAGCACTCGATCCGTCGCGCGTCATCGTGTCGTCTTGATAATAACCTTTACCCGAATCGTCGTTCGTCGTGCTCGACGTGCTGCTACCCGAACCGCCGCCACCGACGATCACGCCACCGGCTGCAAGGGTCACGCCAACGTTGCCGCCGCCGGCCGCGCCGCTGCTCTCCGAAAGGACGCCAACCGCCGTTGGCGACGTAACATAAACCGAGCCGTTCACCGTCACATTGACGGTGCCGCCGCTGCCGCTGCCGCCGGCGCTTTGCGCGAAGATACCGTCAGCGTTTGCGCCCTGCGTTGCGATCGTGCCGGTCTCGCTCACCGTGACGTTGCCGGCGGAACCTGCGCCGCCAGCGCTACCGAGCGTCAACGCCGAACCCGGAACGCCGGCGATACCGCCGCCGCCGCCAATCGATTGCGCAAAGATGCCATCCGCACCAGCGCCGCTGGTGTAAATATCGCCAGTGTTGGTGATCGTTACGGCGCCGCCGCTGCCGCTGCCGCCGGTTTGCAATGCTGCCGTACCGGCTGTAAATGCTGCACCGCCGCCACCACCGATCGATTGCGCGAAGATCCCGTACGATCCGCTACCGGTCGTTTGAATCGTACCCGCGTTCGTGATACCGACCGCGCCGCCGTTGCCGGTTGCGCCGCCACTTCCGCCCAGCATGACCGTGCCGCTGCCCGAGCCCAGATTGCTTGCAGCGTATGTACCGCCGCCGCCGCCAATCGATTGCGCAAAGACGCCGCTGGCGTAATTGCCTTCGGTTAAAACATCGCCCGTGTTACCAATCGTAATGGCCGCGCCGTTACCTCGGCTGCCATTCGATCCACCGAGCGCGACGGTCGCTGCCGTCGTGCCGGCGTAATCGTCAATCATGCTGCCGCCGCCGCCACCGATCGATTGCGCCAGGATCGCGTTCGAAAGATTGCCCGCAGTGACGATCGAGCCGCCGTTTTGTATGCCGACCGTGCCGCCATCGTTCGCGCTGCCGCCGTTGCTGCCGATCGTTGCATTGAGATTGTACGTGCCGACCGGTGATTGCAGCGTTGCGACGCCGACGCCGCCGCCGCCGCCGATCGACTGCGCGAGAATGCCGTTAGCGCCGTCGTTGCCGGTGTAGATCTCTCCGCCCGAATGCGTCAGTGATACCGCAGCCCCGGTATTGGCCGTTGCGCCGTTACCGCCGAGGATCGCGTCGAGCGCGATCGTCGCGCCGTCCGGATTCGCACCGCTGCCCGATGCACCGGTGTAATTGAAGTTGCCGTTGCCGCCACCGCCGCCGATCGATTGCGCTTCGATGCCGCTCGCAATCAAGCCGAACGTCGTCACCGGGCCGGTGTCGGTGACCTTGATGCCGCCACCCGCGCCGCCGTTGCCGGCTTGGCTGCCGATCGTGAGCGCAACGTTGGTCGTAGTGTTCTCACCGTTCGCGCCGAGCGCAACGTTCGCATTGATCGTGCCGTTGCCGCCGCCACCGCCGATCGATTGTGCAAGCACGCCGTACGAGGCGTAGCCCGCGCCGCTCGATTGGACGCCCGTTTGAATCGCACCGCTGGTGCTCACCGTCACCTTCACGCCATTGCCTGTTCCGGCCGGATCCGTACCGCCGACGCCGATCGCGAGATTCTTCGCTTGCGTTCCCGCGAACGCGCCGAGAATATCCAAGCTGCCGTTGCCGCCGCCGCCGCCGATCGATTGCGCTTCGATGCCGGAGGCTTGCTCCCCGAAGGTCAGCACTTGGCCGCTGTTGTTGAGGTTGACCGTGTTTGCGTCGTTCCCAAGACCGCCCGCACCACCGACCATGACGCTGAATTGCGTCGCTGCCGCGCTGGTGGTAAACGTCCCGCTTCCGGTAAATCCGCCGTCGCCGCCGCCGCCGCCGATCGATTGCGCGAACACGCCGATCGAGTGATCGCCCAACGTCTGCGTATTCGCGGTGTTGGTCAAGATAACGGTTCCTGCGGTCGCGCCACCGCCGCCTTGGCCGCCGATCGTCACCGAAAGATTTGCGGCTTTGCTGCTACCGAGGTCCGAATCCAAACCGTACCCGCCGTCGCCGCCACCGCCGCCGATCGATTGAATGAAGAGCGCGTCAGAACCGGTGCCGTCGGTGGCGGCTTCACCGCTGTTGGTCATCATAACGTCGTCGCCGATGGTCTGAGCGCCGCCCGCGCCGCCGACATCCAACGTGAACGTCTTGTTGTTATCGAGCGCATCGGTGACCTTGCCGTCGAGGCCGCCCATGCCGCCGCCGCCACCGATCGATTGAATCGCAATGCCGTGCGCGTTGTCGCCGTTCGTGAAAATGTTACCGGTGTTATTGATCGTCACGGTTCCGGCGTCGTTGTTCGTCGCGCCGGCTGCGCCGCCAAGGAAGACGAAGATGTTTGAGCTGTCGGTCGAGAAGCCGGCGCTCGCCGCAATGC
>JBAUEZ010000257.1:0-16016 GCA_049678885.1 Candidatus Aquilonibacter sp.
CCCCAATGCCGACGTCTCCACCGGCGTCAGCGCGGCCGCCCGCGCCGACGCCAACGCCCGTTGCGACAGCCACGCCTGCGAGCGTGCCGTCATGGAATGGGAAGAACGTCTCTACGTCGTTCTCGCCCACACCCGTTATCAACGGTGCACCCGGTGCGTTCAATCCGAGCGACGGCGATACGTCCAGCGGCGGCCAAGGACCACTCGGGAGCACCGCTGACAATGGCAATGAAACGTGCGCGGCTACCATGTCGAACAACTATCACATTCACCTCTTCATCGGCATCTACGTGAACGGCACCGAGGTAGCTCTACCCGAGGGGCTCGGCATCGTTGGTTTCGCTAATCCGGCGCCGGCGTACATCCTGTACGCGACGTGCTTCTATTACACGCACACGCACGACCTGACCGGCGTGCTCCATGTCGAAGATCCCAACCCGAACAACGCGCTGATCACGCAGCCCATCCATGCAACGGGTGATCTTTTCAACATCTGGGGCATCACGGTCAATTCGATGCAATTCGGCCAATTCACGGGCGCGCTTACGGTTTACACGAGCGGACAGATCTATCGGGGCGGTGGTAACTGCAGCGGAAACTCGCCGCCGGCGGGAACTACACTCGGCAACAGCATCACGCCCGAGTCCGCGCTCACGCTCTGGACCGGTGATCCGAATCAAATCCCACTGTATTCGCACGAGGTCATCTGGTACTTCGTCGGATCGGGTAACCCAACGTCGCTGCCTGGCGTCAGCTTTGCTGAGGAGTGTTGACTTTATCCGTCAGAGCTAAAGCTCTGCCGTCTAAAGTCGCCTGGCTCGCTACGCTCGCTCAGGCTAGATTACCTCGTCGCTACTAGATATATTTCGTACTGGTGGGGGGCGATCGTTTTGACGTTTGGCCGCGCGTTGCGCAACAGCGGCTCCATCTCGGCGATGCGCTGTTCGGTTGTCTGCAGAATGATCACGGGGTACTGCTCCGCGCTCGAAAGGATGCTCGCGATCGCCCGCGCGTACGAGGGTGTATCCGCAGCGCGTGCGCCAAGCAATGAGTCGCGGTACGCGTGCTCGATCGTGAAGTAGGGATTGCCCTGCCACCACGCCTCCCACATCCAAATCCGGGCATCGGCGCTGCGGAACGAGTTGCGCGGCGGCGGGGAAAGGAAGAGCGCATCGCCGGCGCGCGCGCTCATCGTCGAGAGCACGTCGCCTTGGCGTACCGTGTTGCGCCGCATGTTCGATGTGACCCATTGCTCGGTCTGACGAATGTACGACCAGGCGAGCTCGCTCGGCGGCGTGTCTTGCATGTCGTCGGGATTCTGCATCTTTTGCAGCCAGTAGCAGAACGCTCGCCACAAGCCGAGGATGGCAAGGCCCGTTTGCTGATCGCTGCGCAGGTTGCGCACGTTGTCGTACCACACGCCGAGGTAGACGCACTGCTCCTCGCTGAAAAAGACGCCTTCCCACGCCTTAAAGAGATCGAGGGAGTAGATCCGGCCCGGCAGCATCTCGACGATTTCGGCAACCTCGGCGTCCCGCAGATAGGTCAGATCGTTGCTGATCAGTCCTTCGCCGACGCGGACGAACCATTCCAACAGATCGCCGCCGTGCACGGCGATGCCATGGCGCTTGAGGTAGTTCAAGTGGGTCGGCAGTCCCATGAACGGATCGACGAGGCTCTTACAATCGTAGGCTTGCAGGATCTCGTGGAGGCGCGAGGGCGAGATGCGTCGCGTGCGTTCGGGAAGCTCGATCATGCGCGCACCTTTGCGGCCTCCATCAGCGCGCGTACGACGCCGGGGTCGAATTGCGTCCCGGCTGCGGTGTCGATGCGTTCGCCGCGATCGAGACGGTCGTACGCGATCGCCGCAGCGAGTATCGCAGATGCTACAGGAATGCTCTTGCGCGAGAGTCCGCGCGGTTTACCCGTGCCGTCGAACCACTCGCTGCGCATCGCGACAACTTCGCATGCGCCGTCCAAGGTCGCGTATGGCTGCGCAAGCACCGCGGCGGCGTGGGCGTTGCGCGCGCGATGCTCGACACCAAGCCGCGCGAGCGGATCGAACGCGTCGTCTTCAACGTTCGCTTCATCAATCTCACCGGCGCCGAAGATCCGGCATGCGAGCGCCAGGTCACGCGCTTCACCATCCGTAAGGCGCAACACGGATGCGGTTGCATCCGTGATTCGCGCGATGCGCTGCCACCGCTCGTCGACGCCATTGTGCTTATCGATGCGATCGGCGAAGCGCTCGAGCAGCGTTTGCGCGACGGGTGGTGCGTCGCGCAGCGCGTCAATCGGCGCTTCAACCAGCTCAACCTCGCCGCCGGCGAGGTGAAACCACATCGTAAACGTGCGTACCGTTTCCGGATTGAACGCACGGCCGCTCGCGAGGCCGATCTGCCCAAGTGCGATCTCGGGATCGTGCGAGCGCAAATACCAGTCCGCCATCCCGAGGAATTGCGCGGGTCGCGGGATCCCCGTCCAGCGCAGCGTATCCGGATAGCCCGTTCCGTCCCACGCCTCGTGTTGCCAGCGCACCATATCCGAGGTTTCAACCGGGAGCGCGCCGATCGACTCGCAGATTCGCGCGCCCTGCGCAGGCGCATCCCAACTCTCGAACCGCGCAATCCGCTCGGGAAGCGCTTCGGCCTTACGATAGGCGGGATTGCCGATTGCGCCCACAGCGTGAAGCAGGCCCGCGAAATACAGCGCGGGCCAATCGGTTTCCGGAAGTTTTGCGGTCTTTGCGAGCGCAACGGCGAGCGAGGCCTTACGAGCGGCAAAGCCCGGCGAGTTGCCCATTGCGGCATCACCGACGGCGCCAAACCACGCAAGAACGTCGGCCACGAGCGCGCGAGCCGCCCGAGGATCGCCGCCGGTGTCCTGGAATAGCGTCATTCCCTACGCCGTTTACATATAGCCGTGCAGAAACCCTCACATATCCAGGCCGATGGCCGCATTTCCATGGTCGATGTTTCGAGCAAACCGCTGACCGCTCGCACCGCGCGCGCGCTGGCACTGGTGCGGATGAGTCCGGCCGCTGCCCAGGCGCTGCGCGATGCAACGCTGCCAAAGGGTGATGCGTTCGTTGCCGCGCAGCTTGCGGGCATCATGGCGGCAAAACAGACCGGCAATTTGATTCCGCTCGCGCATTCACTTCCGCTCGCGCACGTCGATGTGACGTTTGCGTGGGAGGACGACCAAGTGCTGCGTGTCGAGTCAACGGCAACGACGAGCGCGCAGACCGGGGTGGAAATGGAAGCGATGGTCGCCGTAAGCATCGCGGCACTTACGATCTACGACATGACGAAGGCCGTCGATAAAGGCATCGTGGTCGAGAGCGTGCGGTTGCTCTCGAAAACCGGCGGGAAGAGCGGCGAGTGGCATTTAGAGCCGCGTTGATCGTGCTCTCGGATCGCGCCGCTGATGGGAGCCGCGCGGACGGATGCCTCCCGGTTATGCGCGAGCAGCTCGGTGACGCTTACGAGATCGTTCGGGAAGTGATTTTACCCGACGATCCGGGTGCACTGCAGGCGGAGTTGATCGACCTTGCAGATAGCGGCGCCGCGGAGCTCATCCTGACCAGCGGTGGGACGGGCCTTGCACCGCGCGATCGAACGCCGCAGGCAACGGCGGCGGTACTCGACTACGAAGTGCCGGGCATCGCCGAGGCGATTCGCACGGCCTCGATTTCGGTCGTGAAGACCGCCATGCTCTCGCGCGCCATCGCGGGTGTGCGCCATCGCACGCTGATCGTGAACCTTCCCGGGAGCCCGAAGGCAGTGGCCGAATCGCTCGGCGTCATTGTCGCGGTGCTTCCGCACGCGCTCGAACTGCTCGGCGATCGCGTGAGCGATGGATAACTAAGTAAGAATGGACTTCGAAGCGGCGCAAGCCTACCTGCTCGCAACCATCAACGAGACGGTCTCGCGGCGCATGCCATACCGTCTCGAGCGTATGGTCGCCTTCATGCACGAGCTCGATAATCCGCAGGATCGCTATCCGACCGTGCACGTGGGGGGCACCAGCGGTAAGGGCTCGACCTCGACGATGATCGCATCCGCGCTCGCGCGCGCGGGCAAGCGTGTGGGCCTGCACACTAAGCCGCACCTGCGCTCGATGACCGAACGGGCGCGCATCGATGGTGTCCCGGTGAGCGAAGAACGTTTTGCCGCGCTCCTCGATGATATGATGCCCGCGATCGAGCGCACGGCGCAGACACACGGACGGCCCACCTACTACGAAACATTGCTTGCGCTGACGCTCCTTTACTTTGCGCAGGAGCGGGTCGATGTCGCGGTGATCGAAGTGGGGCTTGGCGGGCGCCTCGATGGGACGAATGTGATTGTCCCTGTGGTTGCCGCCATCACCTCCGTCGGATTCGATCACACCGACGTGCTCGGCGAATCGCTCGAGGAGATCGCCTTCGAAAAAGCCGGTATCGCGAAGCCCGGCGTTCCGCTCGTTGTCGCGGTCGAGGACGAAACCGCGTTTGCGGTTATCGCCGAGCAGGCGCGGCAGGCTGGCGCGCCGCTCGTCGATGCGCGTGACGCGGCCGTACCCATCGAGAACGTGCGAGTGGAGCGTGAGGGGCAGCATTTCGAAGTCCGCACTGCGAACGCGCCGTATGCGATCGAGACCCGAATGCTCGGATCGTTTCAGCGCCGCAACGCGGCAACGGCGATTGTGACCATGGAGCACCTTCCGCCCGCGTTGCGTCCGAATCCGGCGCAGATTGAAAGCGCGTTTGCCGAGTTGATCATTCCCGGCCGCATGGAGGTCTATCCGGGTCATCCGACGCTCGTCTTCGACATCGCCCATAACGTCGAGAAGGCCCAGGAGCTCGTGCGCTCGTTAGACGAGCGGTTCGCCGGACATCACTTCACGTATGTCGTGGCGATCAGCGCGAGCAAAGATGCCACCGAGATTCTGCGCACTCTTGCAAGCCTGCCAGCAAACTTCGTCTTCACGTCCTTCGATACGGCCGGACGCGAAGCCACAAACCCAATGCGCCTGTTACGGATCGCCGAAAAGATCGGCACGTGGGGTCGTAGCGTCGGCGATCCCATCGAAGCGCTCTCCGTTGCTCGCCGCAGCGCTGCAGCGAACGACGTGATCGTCGTGACAGGTTCCACGTTCCTGGTTGCCGCATTGCGGGAATGGTGGCTAGTCGCGGCGTGATGCGCCTTCGGGGGCGCAATTTTGGGTGGGGCGAACGCACGTACTTGATGGCGATTGTCAATGTGACGCCTGATTCGTTCTCGGGAGACGGTCAGACGCAGATCGACGCGGCGATCGACTACGCAGTTAAACAATGGAACGCGGGCGCTGACATGCTGGATATCGGAGGCGAGTCGACCCGTCCAGGGCACGAGCCGGTTGACGAGACGACCGAGCTCTCGCGCGTCATTCCCGTGATTGCCGGCGTTCGCGCGCGCGTGCACGATGCCGTGATCTCGGTCGATACGTACAAAGCCGGCGTGGTGCACGCTGCACGTGAAGCCGGCGCGGATATCGTCAACTCGGTGTGGGGTGCCACTGAAGACCTGATCGCCGCTGCGGCCGAGTACGATATGCCGATCGCGGTCATGCACAATCAGCGCGGTACGCATTACGATGAAGATGTGGTGGACGCAGTCGTAAGATTTCTGCGCGACTGCGCGGAGCGCGCGATGCTCTGCGGCATCGGACCCGAGCGCATCATGCTCGATCCCGGCATCGGTTTTGGCAAAACGCCGAATCAGAACCTTCGCTTGCTGCGCAACCTCGATCGCATCTGCGCGCTGGGGTTTCCGGCGCTGCTCGGCACCTCGCGTAAATCAACGATCGGAAAATTGACCGGACGCGAACCGCACGAGCGGATCTACGGAACCGCTGCGACAACCGCGCTCGGAATCGCGGCGGGCATCGATATCGTGCGCGTCCACGACGTTGCGCAAAATCGCGACGTGATCAGCGTCTCGGATGCGATCGTGCGCGACTGGAGGCCAAGCGGATGGACCGGATAGTGCTGCACGACATCGTCGCAAACGGCAAGCACGGCGTAAAATCGGACGAACGCGCGACGCCGCAGCCGTTCCGCATCGACCTCGTGTTGCACGTCGATCTCTCGCGCGCCGCGACGAGCGACGATTTGCACGATACGATCAACTATGCGGCAGTGCATCGGCGCATCGTGGAAATCGTCGAGACCCATTCGTATGCGCTGCTCGAGAAGTTGGCCGCCGTCATTCTCGACGACGTCACGGCCGACGACCGGATTCGAAGCGCCGACATCTCGATCGCCAAGCCCGGCATCCTCGGCGGGGCCACGCCGTCGGTTCGCCTCGTACGCGAGCGCGAGCCTTGGCCCTAACCCGCGCCTACATCGGCATCGGTTCAAATATGGACGACCCGGTACGCCAGGTGCGCAGTGCCATCGAAGCCGTGCGTGCCCTTGGCGAGGTCGCCTCGGTGTCGTCGCTCTACCGCACCGCGCCGTGGGGCAAGCTCGATCAGCCGGAGTTCATCAATGCTGCGGTTGCGCTCGACACGCATCTTCGTCCGCGTCCGCTCTTGCACGCACTCAAGTGGCTCGAGCGTGAGCTCGGGCGCGACGAGCAGAGCGAACGGTGGGGTCCGCGCCGCATTGATTTCGACATTTTGGCGTACGGCGACGAACGCGTCGATGACGGCGATCTCGTGATTCCGCATCCGCGTCTGCACGAGCGCGCGTTTGCGCTAGTCCCCCTTGCGGAGATCGCGCAGTCGTACGCTGCGATGCGCGACGCGCTCTCGCCGCTGGATCGCGCGGGCGTGATTTCTATGGAACGGTAGCGATGTAGCCGGTCGATGACGTGCCCGCGGGCATGACGCCGACGACGGTATTCTGATAAACCGAGTTTGCGCTGACCGCGCCGAGCACGATCGGCGTACCAAATTGCCAATTACGCACCGGCATGAAGAATCCGTAGACCGTCGAGCCCGGTGTTGCGCTGCTGTAGTTGCCGGCGAGATTGTAGTTGCCGTTGCCGCCGGCACCGGTTACCCCTTCGAAGTGCGTGATCCCGGCACCGGGGTAGTCGTACGTTAGGATCGTTCCGCTTACCAGTCCGCGCACGTAGCCGTGCGTGCCCTTCGTGTCGGTAAAGCCACCGGCGACAACCGTATCGGTGTCGATCCAAATCCCGTACGCGGTCGTACTGATCGAGTTGGGCATGTTGATCAAGGCGTAGGTATTTGTTGCGGGCGTGTAGAGAAATGCGTTTGCCGTCAGCGAGTAGGTGAGCGGTGCGGGCGCTGCGCTCACCGCGTCGCAGTTGCCTACAACTTCGAATAGCGTCATCCCGTAGCTACTATGCGCGATGACCTCGTTGCACAGACTCGGCGCGCAGAAGCTCGGCGGCGGATCGATCGTGGCAAACTTGTTGCTCGTCGAATCGTAGAAGAAGGCGTTGTCGAACCGGTACGCTGCGCCGGGCATTTTGTAGCTGCCGACGACGCGATACCCACTCGCGGTGACAGCGGGCCCATACGCGGCCGTCGATGTCGCCGACGGATAGACGATCGCCGTCCACACGCCGTTGTTGGAGAGCGCGCCGACGGTCGCGCCGCTGGTCTCGACGTTGGTTGCGGTGATGAGGTTGCCGACTATGCCCGTCGGCAGCGTGATGCCGAGCGAGAACTGTGGCGTTGGCACCGCTAGCGGCGCAAAGGCAATCGTCGGTGACGGCATGGGTGCTGTCGATCCGCCGCCGCCACACGCTGCGAGCAGCAATGCGAGCACGGCCCACACCCAAGTGCGCATTGCTACGAGACGTGTTTGATCAGCGGGTTGTTCTCTTCGCGGTTTGTGATTTCGTAGAGACGCTTGTGAATGAACACGTCGAGCAACAGCGGATCGACCTTGCCGCGCTGCGCAAATTCTTTCGCGAGGATGTCGAGCGCGCGTTCGGCCGACATGCCCTTCTTGTAGGGACGATCCGAGGCCGTTAGCGCATCGAAGACATCGCTGATCGTCATCATGCGCACTTGCGGTTTGATCGCGTCGCCTTTGAGCTTGCGCGGGTAGCCGGTGCCGTCGAGGTGCTCGTGATGACCGTACGCGAGATCGGCCACGTCGCGCCACGGTGTCTCCTGCCACGGGATCTCACGCAAGAATAGGAACGACTGCGTGACGTGCTCCTGCATGCGATTGCGCTCGTCGTCCGAGAGCGAGCCGCGCGGAATCGTCAGGTAGCTGTACTCCGCTTGATCGAGCAACGCGCGCGGCCCATCGGTGTCGCGATAGCGGCGCTCCATCGCGCGCAGCAGCGTATCGTCGGCCGCATCCGCAACGACGTTGGGTTCGTTGGCCGATTCGACTTTAGTAAGTAACTCGCGCAACAGCTCCTTGTCTTCTTTGGTACGCGCCTGTTCGAGCGCGAGCAGGAAGCGCAGGCGAATCGTATCGAGCCGTCCGTCGGGCAGCTTCTTGGCCTTCGCGAAGATGTATTCCGGAACGGCCACTTTGCCGAAATCGTGCAGGAGCGAGGCATAGCGCACTTCGCGAATCTGCTCCGGCGTGAAGTGCAGGCCGGCCAGCGGTCCGGAGTCGATCGTGTTGATCGCTTCCGCTTGGGCGACGGTAAGTGCAGCGACGCGCTCGGAGTGACCTTGTGTCGACTTGTCGCGCACTTCGATCGCTTTGACCGACGCGTGCACGAACCGCTCGAACAGATTTTGAATCGCGTCGACCAGGCGCGCGTTTTCCATCGCGACCGCAGCTTGGGAGGCAAGCGCGGTCAGCAGGCGTTCGTCGTGCTGATCGTAGGGACGTACGATCTCTTCGGTGTGTGCCGGCGATTCGAGTTCGGTGTGGAAGCTCGGTTTATGGTTGATCAGCTGAATCGCGCCGATCACGTCGCCATGCATATTACGCATCGGCACGCAAAGAATCGATTTGGTGCGATAGTTGTTCTTGTCGTCGAAGCCGCGGTTGAACTGATACGGCGATGACTCCGGAATCGTGTATGCATCTTCGATACGAAGCGGCTCGCCGGTTACGGACACATAGCCGACGATCGACGTCGTCGAGAGCGGCAGCAGCGCGTTCATTAGGACGCCGTCGTCCTTGGGGCCGGTCTGCGCAACGGCGAAGCGCAAGCGCTTCTGGTCATCGTGCTCTTCGACCACGAACAAACTACCGGCGTCGGAGAAGGTCAGTTCGCGCGCCTTGCGCACGATCAAGCGTTGCAGGGTGGGGAGATCGCGTTCGGATGAAAGCGAAAGCCCGATTTCGAGCAGCTCCTCGCCTTCGCGCGCCGTGCGTGTCAAGGTGCGCGCCGTCTCGACTTTCGCGGCGGTGCGTAAGGCGGCAAGCAACGACGCGCCGGTGACCGGCGGATGCAGTATCGCGACGACTTCGGGATCGTCGGCAATCCAGGCGAGCGCTGCGTGTTGCGGCGGCAAAACGACGATCGCGGTTGCGGGCGGGGCGCCGAGCGTTTTCAGGCCGCCGCTTTCGCGCAACCGTTTAAAGTCGACCGCGTGGACCGAGACGCCGACGTTACCCAAGAGCAGGGGCAGTTCACCGAGGTCGAGGTCGTGCGGATACAGGACCAATGTGGCCACGTTCTATCAGTGCTCCGCTTGCTAGATTCGCCAGAGCCGGAGGGAGGGTCCCCTAAGGCGAATCCAGAGGGCCGATGTCCGACCAGCACCCCCTCCTGACCGTCGCCCAACGCGTGCGCGCCCTGGCCGAACTCTTCGTTGAGACCGACCTGCTGCGGTTACGCATCGAACGTACAGGCGAAGAGATCGAACTCGGTCGGCGTGGGCTACACCCGGATCTGGTTCCCGAGATCCCGCACGACCTGAACTTGCTCGACGCGCACCCCGCCCGTGCAGAGCAGATCCGCGCGGACTTGGTGGGAATCTTCCATTTGAGCAGGCCGGCTCCGTCGGAGGGCGACTTGCTCGAGAGCGATCGCGAATTAGCCTTCATCGAAGCGCTCGGCATCCGCAACCCGGTGCGCAGCCACGGCCCAGGACGGATCTTGGCGATCAGACGAGGTGACGGCGAGCCCGTCGAATATGGCGCGGTGCTCTTCGAAATCGATCGCGGATAAGGACGTAAACCAATTTTCACCAAGGTTCTCATCGCCAATCGTGGCGAGATCGCGTTGCGGATCAATCGCGCCTGCCAAGAGCTGGGCGTGCGCACTGTAGCAATCTTTTCCGAAGCGGATCGCGAGTCGCTGCACGTGCGGCAAGCCGACGAGGCGTTTTGCGTTGGCCCGGGGCCTGTTGCGCGTTCCTACCTCAATATTCCGAACATCATCTCGACCGCGCTGATTACCGGATGCGATGCGATCCATCCAGGCTACGGCTTCCTGGCGGAGAATGCGCGCTTCGCTCAGATCTGCGCCGATCACGGCTTAACGTTCATCGGTCCCAAACCTCAGGTCATCGCCGCGATGGGCGACAAGGCCACGGCGAAGCGCGTGATGCGCGAAGCAGGCGTCGCTACGACACCGGGTACCGATATCTTGGAGTCGGTCGATGAAGCGACACGGTCCGCCGACAAGATCGGCTATCCGGTGCTGCTCAAAGCAACCGCCGGTGGCGGCGGCAAGGGTATGCGCGTCGTCGAGAACAGCGGCGACATGGAGCGTGCCTACGCGAGCGCGACGGCCGAAGCGGAAGCGAGTTTCAAAGACGGCCGCGTCTACATGGAGAAGCTGATCATCGATCCGCGCCACATTGAAGTGCAAGTGCTCGGCGACGAGTTCGGGAACATTGTGACTTTCGGCGAGCGCGATTGCTCGGTGCAAAAACCGTCGCACCAGAAGTTGATCGAAGAATCCCCGGCGCCGCACCTCTCGGATCGCGCGCGTGCGGAACTGCTCGACATGGCCGTGCGTGCCTGCAAGCACGTCCACTACAGCAATGCCGGCACGCTGGAGTTCCTGGTGAGCGGCGACCACGTTTACTTTATGGAGATGAACACGCGAATCCAAGTGGAGCATCCGGTCACCGAGATGGTCTACAGCGTCGATCTCGTCAAAGAACAAATTCGAATCGCCGCCGGCGAGCCGCTGGGGTATTCGCAGCACGATCTGCAACTGCGCGGCCATGCAATCGAGTGCCGCATCAACGCCGAGGATCCAAACAACAACTTCGCGCCGCAAGCCGGCACGCTCACGAAAGTCGTGTTTCCGGGCGGGCCCGGCGTGCGTGTCGATACGCACGTCTTCTCGGGTGCGGTCGTGCCGCCGTACTACGACTCGATGATCGCCAAGGTCATTGCCTTCGGTGCGTCGCGCGAAGCGGCGATCGCGCGCATGGAGCGTGCGTTGCGCGAAACGGTTATCGAAGGCGTCAGTACGACGATCGACTACTGTTTGGAGATTCTCGCGACACCGCAGTTCCGCGAGGGCAGTTACGATATTGGGTTCCTGCCCCGGATGCTCGCGCATGCCCTCACGTAGACAGGGGCGCGAAGCAGCATTGCAGGCACTCTATGCTATTGCGGTTGGGCATCGCGAACCGGGCGATGCGCTCACCGAACTTGTCGGCGATGGTGATGAGACCGACTACCGGGCATTCGTGAAAGACCTCGTGCTTGGCACGCTTGATAACGCGGCCGAAGCCGACACCTTGTTGGCGCCGCTCTTAGAGGGATGGACGATCGAACGTTTGCCGACGATAGATCGTTTGCTCCTGGAGATGGGGACCTTTGAATTGCGCCACCGGCCACAGACTCCGCGTGCGGTGGTGATCAACGAGGCGGTCGAGCTGGCTAAGAGATTTTCAACCGAGGATTCCAACCGCTTCGTGAACGGCGTGCTCAATGCTATCGCGCAAGAAACGTCGCAAGCGTAGCGCCCCGGGCGCAAAGCGCCGGTGGCTGCGCGGTACGCTCATCGCGATTGCGCTCGCGGTGCTGTTTTTTGCGGGCTTGATCGCCGGCATCGTCGCCGCCTACTCGCGCAACCTGCCCGACATCAGCCGACTTGCCGATTACCAGCCGGAAAGCTCGACGCGCATCTTCGCGCGCGACGGGACGCTGTTAGCGTCGGTCTACAAAGAGAACCGCACCTACGTTCAGCTCTCCCGCATTCCGCTCGTGGTGCAACAAGCCGTCATCGCGAACGAAGATCACAACTTCTACTACCATCACGGTGTCGATTTCGGCGGTATCGTGCGTGCCGGCTTTGCCGACCTCACGCATCAAGAGTTTCAAGGCGCCTCGACCATCACGCAACAACTCGCGCGCAAGCTCTTCCTCAGCGATCAAGTCTCGATCTCGCGGAAGATTCAAGAGGCGCTGCTCGCGATCGAGATCGAGCGGTACTACACGAAGGACGAGATCCTCGAGCGCTACCTCAATATCGTCTACTTAGGCTCGGGCGCCTACGGTGTCGACGCGGCTGCGCACACCTATTTTGGCGAAAGCGTCGAAAAGGTCGATCTTGCGCAAGCGGCGATGATCGCGGGCGTGATTGCCGCGCCATCCGACTATTCGCCGTTCGTCAACCTCGCGCTTGCGAGGGATCGTCAGCACCACGTGCTCGATCGCATGGCCGAGAGCGGCTACATTACGCAAGCGCAAGCAGATTCGGCTGCAAATGCGCCGCTTGGACTCGCCAAGGAGCGCGCGCCGGGACTGCAAGGCTACCTTTATCCGTATTACACGACGTACGTGATCGCGCAGCTCGAGAAACTCTTTGGGAAACAAGCGGTCGAAGAGGGCGGCTTGCAAGTCTACACCGCGCTCGATCCGAAGATGCAAGAAGAGGCGCAAGAGTCGGTCGATTGGGGTTTGCAGCGCGCGAAGTCGTGGGGCATTCACGCCAGCGAAGCTGCGCTCGTTTCGATCCGGCCGTCGACCGGCGAGATCGTGGCGATGGTCGGCGGCAAAGGCTTTTCGCTCGACAACCAATTCAATCGCGCCTGGCAGGCGCGCCGTCAACCCGGTTCATCGTTCAAGCTTTACGTGTACACGGCGGCAATCGATTCGGGGATGCCGGCGAACTCAATCATCGACGATTCGCCGGTCAGCTATCCGATGGGCGACGGTACGTTGTGGTCGCCGAGGGACGACGACAACAGCTACATGGGCGCGGTCACGCTGCGCACGGGGCTCGCACTCTCGCGCAACATTGTGGCGGTCAAGCTTGCCGAACGGATCGGGGTCGACAAGATCATCGATTACGCGCAACGCATGGGCGTCACGTCACCGCTCGAGCCGAATCTCTCGCTCGCGCTGGGCTCGTCGGTAGTGAGTCCGCTCGATCAGGCGACCGGCTATGCGACGATTGCGGACCAAGGGATCCACGTCGATCCTTCGGCGATTCGTCTCGTGAAAGACTCATTAGGCAACGTCGTGCTCGATGACCAATATCCGCAAGCAAACGAAGTGGTGAGCGCCGGCACGGCCTACATCATCACGACGATGCTCGAGGATGTGATCAATCACGGCACGGGTTATCCCAACGCGATCATCGGCCGGCCGGCGGCCGGCAAGACCGGTACGACCTCCGATTTTCGCGATGCTTGGTTTGTCGGCTTTACGCCCGACCTCGTGACGGCGGTGTGGTTCGGCAACGACAACTATTCGCGGATGACCGAAGCCTACGGCGGCGGTGTACCGGCGATGACATGGGCGCACTACATGAAAGCAGCGCTTGAGGGCGTCGCCAAACATGACTTCACGATGCCGGCAGACCAAGTCATCCGGGTTGCGGCGTGTTCGGGACGCGCCGATTTCTATTTAATCGGCACGCAGCCGTCGTCGGGCGGGTGCGGGACGCTCAACGAAGCGGCGCAAGATCCCGCGACCGATGCGCCGGCCGCAACCGATCCTCCGACGCTCGCACCCAACCAAACGCCGCCGCCGAATAGCGTGAGCGACGGCACGCACTATATACCACTCAACTCGCCGGTGCCGTCGCCGTCGGCGAAGCCTTCGGCGCATCCGAAGCGGAGATGACCGAACTCCCGCTCGGTACAACGGTTCGCAGCGTGAGCGAGTTCATCGCCGGACTCGAGCGGTGGTTCGTGCGTCAAAGCGCATTTCAAGGAGCTGCGATCAGCGGCGAGATCTCCGGTCTCAAAGAAGTGACCGGCGGCCATCGCGCGTTCGTGCTCAAGGATAGCAGCGCCATCCTCAATTGCATCATCTGGCAAAGCAAACTCGCGCGTATACCCGAGCTGCAAAACGGTGCTGCGGTCGTTGCGATCGGCAACGTACAGTTGCGTCGCGAGCACAGCTCGTATCAGATGGTCGTCGATGCGGTCCATCTAACCGGCGTCGGCGAACTGCACGCGCGCTTCAACGCACTCAAAGAGAAATTCCGGCTCGAGGGACTGTTTGACAGCAAGCGCAAGCGGGTCATCCCGCGCTTCGTACATCGCGCCGCCTTGATCTCTTCCGAGGGAAGCAAAGCCTCAGAAGACTTTCTCTCGACGATAGCCGCACAGGTACCGTTTGTCGAGGTGGTACCGTTGTGGACGCGCGTGCAAGGATTGGGCGCAGATGTCGAGATCAGCAAGAAGTTCGACGAGGCCGAACGGTTGGCGCTCGATGTGATCGTGGTTACACGCGGCGGCGGTACCTATGAAGACCTCTTTACCTTCAATGAAGAGGCGGTCGTTCGCGCAATCGCACGCTCGCGCCACCCGGTAATCACCGCGATTGGGCATCAGACCGACCATCATCTCGCCGATGACGTTGCCGATGCCACGTACGGAACGCCCTCGAAGGCGGCGGAAGCGATCGCCGCACCGTGGATCGCCACGCGCGAGCGGATCGCCAACGCGAATCGTGCTCTGCGCCAAGCCATCGAGAACGTTATCGGTCGGGGCGGTCAGCGCATTGCCCTCGTGCAGTCGCGGCTCGATGGCGCGATGCGCGCGCGGTTTGGAAACGCCGAGCGCGCACTTGCCGGGGTGGAACGGCGCTTGGCGGCGCAGAGGCCGGCTGCCCAGCTCTCTAAACGCGCAGAAGCGCTGTCCTCGCTGCGCGCACGGCTGCCCGCGGCGTGGCAACAATACGCTGCGCGTAAGACGAGTCGCCTCGCCGTACTCGATGTGAAGCTTGGCGGGCTCGATCCGCTTTCGCCGCTCGAGCGTGGGTATGCGCTCGTCTTCAAAGAGGGACGTCTCGTACGCGCTACGTCCGACGTACGAGCCGGGGATGCCATTACGGCGCGCCTCGGGCGCGGAACGCTTGATGCGCGCGTAGAAGCGACTCACGATGAACCGTGAAGAGCCGGCAGGCTTCGAAGGCAAGCTCGCGCGCATTGAAGAGATCGTGCGCGAACTCGAGACCGGAAATGTCAAGCTCGACCGCGCGATCGAGCTTTTCAAGGAGGGCAAAACGCTGACTGCGCAGTGCGAAGCGCTGTTGCGGACCTCGCAGCAGCAGATCGACGCAGCCAATGACACGCCGCCTCGATGAGGCCGTAGCGGAACGTACCGGGGTCACGCGCTCGCAGGCGCGCAGCCTTATTATGGAAGGCCGCGTGCGCGTCGCCGGCGAGCCTGCAGCGAAGGCCGGCCAACGCGTGCGCGACGACGACGAAATCACCGTCGAAGCACCGCGGCGATTCGTCAGCCGCGGCGGCGAGAAGCTCGAAGCCGCACTTGACGCCTTCAAGATCGACGTGACCGGAGCGCATGCGCTCGATGTCGGCGCGTCGACGGGTGGATTCACGGATTGTCTTTTGCAGCGGGGCGCTACGCACGTCACCGCGGTGGACGTGGGCTACGGGCAGCTCGATTGGCGACTGCGAAACGATTCACGCGTGACGGTGCTCGAGCGCACAAACTTCCGGCATCTCGGTGATGACGCGTTTGCGCAACGGTTCGATCTCATCGTGATCGACACGTCGTTTATCTCGCTGCGGACGATCCTTGCGCGCGCAATCGGATATCTTGCGCCCGGCGGGCGCATCGTCGCGTTGGTCAAGCCACAGTTTGAGGCCGGGCGCGAGCGGTTGGAGCGCGGCGGCGTCGTTCGCGATCCGGCCGTGCACCGCGCAGTGCTGCGC
>JBAUEZ010000258.1:0-25897 GCA_049678885.1 Candidatus Aquilonibacter sp.
GTAGAGACCGAGGTCCTGATCGGTGATGCGGGCCTCGGGGCTCACGTGCGTCGCTTCGAAGAAGGCCAGACCTGGTCCGGACAGCGCGTAGTGTCCGAGATTTACAACGTGCCAATCGTTCGCGTCGCCGTCGGTCGACGAGTATTGGCACATCGGCGAGACCACGACTCGGTTCTCGAGCGTCAGGCCGCGAAGTGCGATGGGAGAGAATAGCTTGCTCACGAAACCCTGGTACCCAATGATTGCTCCCGAGGTTGCGCCCGCATGACCTATCGTCCTCCGCACGTCCGCGCCGACGACCGCGCGCCGCTCCTCGCGCTCATTGCCGCCCATCCGCTGGCGACGTTCATCACGGTTGCGGAGGGAGAGCCGGTCGTGACCTACATGCCGATGCTCGCGCGCGAAGAGCACGGTGCGGTCATTCTCGAGGGGCACATCGCACGGGCCAACAATCAGTGGCGCGGCGGCGATGGACGCGCTGCGGCACTCTTCCGCGAGGCCGATCACTACATCTCACCGACCTGGTACGCGACCAAACGGATCAACGGGCGCGTGGTCCCGACGTATGACTACATCTCGGTCGAGGCGCGCGGGAACGTGCGTTTCATCGAAGACACCGTGTGGCTGCGCGAGTTCGTCGCGCGCCTAACGGTCTCGCAAGAAGCCAAGGTCGGTGCCGGGTGGACCATCGACGAAGCGCCCGCAGACTACATGGAGTCGCAACTCAAGGCGATCGTCGGCGTACAAATGCAGGTCGACGCGCTGACCGGTCTCTTCAAGTTGAATCGCCACCATCCGGCGGAGAACGTCGCCGGCGTCATTGCGGGTTTGGAGAAACTCGGGAGCCCCGACGCGATGGCGATTGCCGCCGCGATGCGCAGCGATCTCTCAAACCGCAACGAATAGCAGTCGTGAACAACAACGCCCTCGAAATCTTGCCGCGCCGCTAACACGTGAGTCCAACGACCCTTTGGGCATGTCCGCGTTGTGACCGCGCCTTTCGTCGGGTCAATCAGCGCCACGCGTGCGGAGTGGGAAACGCGGCAACCTTGCTCAAGGGCAGGTCACCCGAACTTGTGGAGCTCTACCGAAAACTGGAGACGGCGGTACTAGGTTTTAGCAAAGTGGAAGTCGTCAAGCGTGAGCGTTACGCACTATTCCGTGCAACGCGCATTTTCGCGGATCTGACGGTCATGCGGGACGCGCTACGCGTCGTGATTCATCTCGATCGCAACGTCCGCGCGCCAAAGTTTATCAAGGCCGGGCCGAGCGGAAAGCGACCATCATGCCCTACCTGCGCGAAGCGTTCGACCTCGCGACGGCTGACCAGCAGTAACCGAGGTCAGTTCGGCTCGAAGTCCGCATGGAACAGGTATGTTCCTTGCACAGGCGCGCAGTTCGCCAGTCTCGGAGCCTAGGTCGTTTGCCGTGCCGCGCGCGGAGCGGTCGTCTGGTGCCGAGTTGGCGGCGTCGGTTTGGGCGGCGGGGTGTTCACGGATGCCGGGTGGGTGATGGAAAAAATTCGGGCTTCACGTGGATGTGAGGCGATGTTTGATTAGTTTTTGGCACACGTGATGCCGAAACGCAATGTCACAATCGGAGAGGATGGTATCTATGTCTGTGACGCCAGAAACATTCCGGCAGATTGCGCTAAGCTTCGAAGGAGCGGAAGAGCGCGCGCATCAGCGCCATCCCGATTTTCGCGTGAATGGAAAGATCTTTGCAACGCTCGGCTATCCCGACGCGAAATGGGGTATGGTGAAACTCACGCCCGACGAACAACACGCATACCTGCAGATCGAACCGGAAGCGTTCACGGCGGCAAGCGGCAAGTGGGGCGCCAGTGGTAACACCATGGTCGATCTCGCCAAAGTCAAGAAGGCCACGCTCGCTGACGCACTTGAAAGCGCGTGGTCGCTTCGCAGGAATGGATGACGTGCACGCGCGCTACGCGCCGCTGCTCAAAAAGATTGCCGCGCTCTATTCCGCTGACGCCGCGCTTCACGCACATCTGGAGAGCATAAGGGTCCTCGGAGAAGAGTGGGATAGTAACCGCGCCGGAGGGCACTTCTACTTCCAATCGTCCACGCCGGGGGCGCCGTTACCCTGCGATGAAGTTGTAGTGCAGGCGGACGACGGCGATGGCGGTCTGATAGAAGTTATCCTCCACTTCATAGGCCCGCATGGAGACTGGGGCGAGTGGTTCCGCTACGACATGGAACCGGTAATCCGCTGGCCGCCATCATCAATTCGGATGCCCTAACGGAATCGATCTTCGCCCTTCGAGGCTCGCTGCGCTCGCACCTCAGGGTGACAATTATGGGATGACCGGGGGTCGAACCCGGACGCCGATTTCTCGGCTGCAGATTTTAAGTCTGCTGTGTCTGCCAGTTCCACCATCATCCCAAGAAATAAGTGGCGCAAGTAAGTCCGCTGCGCCGCCCCTCGACTACGCTTCGCTGCGCTCGGGCTGACACGCTGCCACCCACTACTCTTGAGGTGTGCTTATTGCTGGTAGTGTTCGACGGTGTCGGCCGAGCGCATGTGCGCGACGTCGGGATCTTGACCGAATTCTTCGCGCGCAAGACGCTGGCGTAACAAATCGAAGTAGCGATCGAGCTGCACCTGGACTTCCTCCAAGCGCAGACGGTCTTGCGGCGTCAGCTTTCCGGCATCACCGTGCTCCCGCAATTTGTGCTCTTCAGCGACCAAGTCCTCAATGTGCTGGCGAATCGCTTTGTCGTCCATGGCGGAACCATCCGGGATCATATCCCGGCCGTCCTGCTTGATCACGCTGCTGGAGCAGGTACCCCAACAGGAGATCGGCGGTCGTTGCAGTCGCGCGGTCGTGGCCGACGAGGTCGAGCACGGTCTCGAGCACCACGATGCCGGCCGGAAGAATATCCGCACGCTGCGGTTTCATACCGTCGAGCTTCTTGCGCTCCTCGAGCGGCAGTCCACATAAGCGCACGAGCGCGCGCTGTAGGTCGCTGCGCGAGAGTTCGTAGGTCTCGAACAGCGTTCGCTTGCCGCGGATGAGGCCTGCGGTCGTCGTCGCGGTGCCGCCCACGAACGCAAGATGCGCGACCTTCGGAAACGCCTCAATCGGTGCGAGCGCTTCGCGCGCAAGCTTGCGCGCTTGTTCGATCGTGTCGAGATCCACCACGCCGTCGCGTCCACCTAAGAGCGGCAACGCTTCGGTCAAACGCACTGCGCCGATCTCGCACGACACCGTTTGCGCGGGCGCCGGCGTGTTGCCGACGGCATATTCCGTACTGCCGCCGCCGAGATCGATGACACCAAGCTCTTCGCCGTGCAACGGACCCCACGCGGGAATCGCGCCGCGATACGAGGCTTCGGCTTCTTCGTGACCGGTGAGAATGTGCACGGGAACGCCAAGCATCTGCTCCATGCGCGCGATGAACGCGTCGGCGTTCTCGGCGCGGCGCAGTGCGCTCGTCCCAATTGCAAAGAGTCGCACGTAATGTCCACGTATGCTGCGCAGGTGCGCGGCGATTGCATCGAGCGTGCGTTGCATCGGCTCTTCGCCGAGCTTTCCCCGTTCGCGCACGCCTTCGCCGATGCGCGTGCCGATCGAGCGCGTAAGATCAACGTGCGGCCGCTCCGGTGCCATATCGGCAAGCAGCACGCGCGTGGAATTCGTTCCGACTGAAATTATTGCGTAGTGTTTACTCAAACTGCGCGGCGCGCTTCTTTTTACGTAAGAAGTGCCGCTCGTGGGCCGGTACGCCGTCGGCGTCGTTTTCCCATTCTTGCGTGCTCTCGAGGTAGCGCGCGATCTGCGCGTCGAGCTTGGGCTCGACGATGCGTGGGACGATCGTGACCATTGGACGCCGCGCACTCGGGTGCATCAGAAACGCGAGCGATTCCCGTGACGACATCCCGCGTTCGTAGTCGTTGCGATGCGCTTCTACGTCGCCCGCCGGCGCGCTCGCAAGTTCGCCGCTCTCGAGACGCACGGTCGCGCCATATGCATTGACGTTGAGCACGAAGCCGTAGACTTGTTCGTTCACGGAGTCGGCGAAGATTCGGGTGCGGGGAGCGGACTGACAAACACGATCGCTTCATTTGCGCGCACGAGACGCAAGCGATCGTGAATCTCGGGAATAGCGCCTTGAGGATCTTGCAGGCGCCGCAGTTGGCGCACCTGCCAATCGCGATGCGCTTGCAGCTGGGTGATGTCGTTCTGGGTCGTCGCAAGTTCGCGCGAGAGCCCGATGTTCTGATGAATCACGCGCGCGAACTGGATCGCTACGAGGGTGAAGACGAGCAGTGCGAGGGTGGTGGCTCCAACGCGGCCGAGGAAACGAACAACCAGCGAAGCGCGTGTGCGACGCTTCACCGTCCGGGCAGGCCGATGTCTCCCTGACGCTCCGTTTCCCATGCGCCTATCCGGCGATACTTCCGATAGCGAGCCTCTCTCAAATCGTGCGGCGTCATCCGCGCTAGCCGTTCCACCGCCGACGAGACTGCTCCGAGCACGGTGGCAACGATCATCGTGGGATCGCGATGTGCCCCACCCAGCGGCTCGTCTACGATCTCATCGATAATACCAAACCGTAGCAAATCTGCCGAGGTCAGCTTCAATCGCGCCGCCGCCTCCTCGGCTTTGCTGGCATCACCCCAGAGGATCGCGGCGCAGCCTTCGGGCGATGCGACCGAGTACACCGAGTGCTCCAACATGATCACGTGATCGGCGATCCCGAGCGCAAGCGCACCCCCCGAACCTCCTTCGCCGATGATCGACGCCACGATCGGGACGCGCGCCTCAGTAAACTGGTATAGGCACATCGCGATCGCCTCGGATTGCGCATGCTCTTCTGAGGAGATGCCGGGATCCGCGCCCTTGGTATCGATGAATGTCACGATAGGTAGACCCAAACGCGAGGCCGTGTGGGCTAGCCGCTGCACTTTGCGATACCCCTCAGGGGTGACCATCCCGAAGTTCCGCCGTAAGTTCTCCTTCGTATCGCGGCCGCGTTGCTGGCCGATCGCCATCACCGCGCGCCCATGCAAGAGCGCAAAGCCTGCCACGATCGCGGGGTCGTCGCGGAATTCACGATCGCCGTGCAGTTCGTCGAATCGATCGAGCTGCGCGAGAAAGTCGAGGGTGGTCGGTCGGCTGGGATGCCGGGCCATGTTGACCTTCTCCCAGGGCGTGAGCGATCCGAACAGCTCGCGTTGCAGCGTCTCGTACTTTTGCTCGAGCGCCGCGATCTCGGCGGAGAAGTCGACCGGCTGATTGACGTTCGCGCTGCGCAGATCAGCGATGCGCTTCTCGACCTCGAGCAAGCCCCGCTCGCGCTCGACGATGACGTTACCGCCGTTCAAGGCTTGCCCTGAGCCTGTCGAAGGGATCCACCTGAGGCGTACTGCAGCAAGCGCACGAGCGTGCTCTTGAGGTCGTGCCGGTCGACCACCATGTCGATATGGCCCTTCTCCAGCAAGAACTCCGCGGTTTGGAATTGATCGGGGAGCTTTTGACGGATCGTCTGCTCGATCACGCGCCGTCCCGCAAAGCCGATCATCGCCTTGGGCTCCGCCAAGATCACGTCGGATTCAAACGCAAACGAGGCTGAGACGCCACCGGTGGTCGGATCGGTTAACACGGTGACGAAGAAATTGCCGTCGTCCTTGAAGCGTGTGACAGCAGCCGTCGTCTTCGCCATCTGCATCAACGCGAACATCCCCTCTTCCATGCGCGCGCCGCCCGACGCCGTAAAGATGATGCAGGGAATATGCCGCTTGCGCGCTTCCTCTAAGAGCAGGGTGACCCGCTCACCGACGACGGTGCCCATTGTGCCGCCGCGGAAGTGGAAGTCCATCACGCCGAGCGCAACCTCGAATCCGTCGATCGAACCGATGCCGCAGACGATGCCTTCAGAGATGCCGCTCTTCTCGCGATCGCCCGCGAGTTTAACCGGATACGTTTTCTTGTCGACCCAACCGAGCGGATCGCCGGGGAGCACCTCGTTGCCGATCTCGGTGAAGTCGCCGTCGATCAGCATGTTGATGCGGTCGTAGGCATTCATGCGAAAGTGATTTCCGCACTTCGTGCAGACGTCGTAGTTCTGTGCGAGGTCGCGCCGGTAGAGCACCTCGCCGCAGACTTTGCATTTCGCCCACAGCGCGGCATCGCGTCCGTCGTCTTTGCCGCGCCGGCTGCGCAGCCAGTCGGGCATCGGCATCAGCTGCGCCCCGCGAAGATCCGCGCAGCATAGAGCTTACGCAGTTGTTTGAGGTAGTTGAAGATTTCGCTCTGATTCAACTTCGATTCGCCGACGATGCGGTCGGTGAAGACGTACGGAATCTCGATTGCGCGGCCGTAGTGCGCTTTCGCAATCACCTCGAGACCGATCTTGAATCCAATGGGATCGAGCGTCACACCGTCGAGCGCCTCACGCTTGACCAAGAAATAGCCGCTCGTAAGGTCTTTGACGTTCGTGAGCGGTCGCCCGAGCGCGCACGCGACGCGCGACGTAATGATGCGCCGCCGCGGCCAGTTTGCGATGCCGCCTCCCTTGACGTATCGGCTGCCGATCGCTAGGCCGTATTCACCCGATTCGAGCGCGGCAACCATGATCGGCAAGATGTTGATGTCGTGACTGAAATCTGCATCCATTGCGCCGAGCGCCTGCGATTGCGACCGTGCGAATGCCCATCCGTCGATCACGCCACTGGAAAGTCCGAGTTTGCCCGGCCGATGCAGACAACGCACGGGAAGTTCGGCAGCGAGGCGATCGACGATCGCGCCGGTCCCGTCGGGCGAGTTGTCGTCAACGACAATGATCTCGCCGTCGAGGTCGTGCTGCTTGAATATATCCGTCACCGCACGCAGCAAACGCTCGATGCCGCCGGCTTCATTATAGGTGGGAACGACGATTGAAAAAGGGAGCTTGGGCATAGTCTAGCCCGAGGCTATACGACGGGGCGGCACGTGTCTCCGTTTATGAGGCGCGGGTTATTATCGGATCAAGTAGTCAAGAATTGCGACGGCGGCGAGCGCTGCGGTCTCGGTGCGCAGGATGCGCGGCCCGAGTGAAAGCAGATGCGCTCCGGCCGCGCGCGCTGCCTCGCCCTCGGCGTGCGAGAACCCACCCTCGGGACCCACTACGACGAGCAAGGATTTTGCGCCACTCACAATCGGCGGCAGTTGCTCGCGTAGCGGTTGGCGCGTCGCGACCTCCCAGAGGAAGAGCACCGCCTCGTATTCTTCAAATCGGCCGTACAGACGCATCAGCGGCGTCGGATCTTCGACGATGAGCACCTCGGAGCGGCCACTCTGCTGCGCCGCACTACGCGCGAGGCGCTGCCAACGCTCGAGTTTTGACGGCCCGACCGTCTGGACGATCGTGCGTTCAGTTTCGAGCGGAATCAGCGTACGCACGCCGAGCTCGCTGAGCTTCTCAACGACGAAGTCCATCTTTTGGCCCTTCGGGATGCCTTGCGCAACGTCGATTGGGATCACCGAAACCGGCGTCCCGCGCGCCTCCGACAGCCGTGCCTGCAACACACCGTCTTTCGATTCGAGCGTTGCGGCGAAGACGAAGCCGCGCGAATCCACCACTTCAATGATGTCCCCGTCGCGTAAGCGCAAGACGTTCGTGATCTTGTGCGCATCGCTGCCATGGATTGCAACAACCTCACCGGTCTCGTGCGCATTTTGAACAAAGAACCGTCGCGCCGGCATTACTCTGGCCGAAACGCTTCCTTCACGCGCTCGAAAAAGCTCTTCTCTTCAATCGCGTCCCCGCCGGCGCGCACGTACTCTTCGAGCAGCTCGCGTTGGCGCTTGTTCAGTTTTGTCGGCACCATGACGTGCACGGTCACGTGATGGTCGCCGCGTTGCGAGCCGCGCACCGAGGGCATACCGTGACCGCGCAGACGCAGCGTTGTCCCGCTTTGCGTACCGGGCGGAATGTTCAGCGGAAGCGAGCCTTCGAGCGACGGCACGTCGAGCGTCGTACCCAGTGCTGCGAGCGGAAAGCTGATCGGCACATCGACGAACGTCTCGAGACCGTCGCGCTTAAAGATCGGATGCGGAACGACACCGAGATACACGTAGAGATCGCCCGGCGGTCCGCCGCGAATGCCGGCTTCGCCATTTCCGCCAATGCGGATACGCGAGCCGTCGTCGACGCCCGCCGGCACTTTCACCGTAAGCTTGCGCTCGACTTCGTGCCGCCCGCGACCGCTGCAGGTCGCGCACGGTTGCACGATGACGTGGCCTTCGCCGCCGCACGTGGTGCAGGTCGTCTGCGTCACAAATTGTCCGAGCGGCGTCTGTCGCACGGTGCGCATGATGCCGCTGCCGTGGCAACGCTCGCAACCGGCGACGAGCGATCCGGGTTGGGCGCCGGATCCCTTACACGCTTCACATTGCGAGAGATGCGAGAATTGAATCTCTTTCGTGGTGCCGCTAAACGCTTCGTCGAGCGTGATCTCGAGATCGTAGCGCAGGTCGGAACCGCGCTGCGGCCCGCTGCGGCGTGGCGCCGCCTGTGCGCGCGCGTCACCGAAGAACATGTCGAAGATATCGCCAAAGCCGTTGGGACCAAAGCCGGAGAAACCGAAGTCCGCGCCGCCCGGCGCTCCGCTCACCGTGCCGAAGCGATCGTACTGCGCGCGCTTCTGCGGATCGGAGAGGACCTCGTATGCCTCGTTGATCTCTTTAAAGTGGTGTTCCGCCGTGGCCTTATCTTCGGCCACGTCGGGATGGTGCCGGCGAGCGAGGAGGCGATAGGCGCGTTTGATCTCATCGGGCGATGCATCACGCGCAACGCCGAGCAAACCGTAATAGTCCTTGGTGGGCATTCCGTTGTGTCTTGAACCTTACTTGATTTCGACGTCTGACAGGCGTTCAGAGAGAGTATCGGCTGTTCCCGACGCAAGCGCCACGAGACGGCCATAGGGCATACGGCGCGGACCAAGGATCGAGAGCATCCCGATCGCGTTCTCACCGAACCGGTAGGGCACCGTGATGACCGAAAGATCCGCCAGTTCTTCGAGTCCGAGCTCGCCGCCGATCTTGACGACCGGCGTCTCGTTGCCGATCGCGTCGGCAACCATCTCGTAGAGCGTCTTCTGCTCCTCGACGATACGCAGGATCGAGCGCAACTTGCGCAAGTCCTGAAACTCCGGCTGATCGAGCAGATTCTGCGCACCTGCCGCAGCGATCGACGGCGCTTGCGCGCTGCGCGCGCTGCGCATCGCACTCAGCACCGCGCCGCGCAATTCATCGGTGAGCCCGAGCTCTTCAATCGCCGCCTGGACATCGGATTCCGCAATGTCGCGCATCAAACGATTGCTCAAGCGCGCGTTGAGCGCATTCGAGAGTCGCGTGAGCGCGTCGGCGTCGAGATCGCTCGTGACTTCGAAGACCGACTGCGCCGCCACGCCAAGCGAGGTTACGACGATCGCAACGCCGGTGCGCGGTGAGAGCCAGATCAATTGGATGTGCTTAAAGCTTTGCGTGTCGGGCTGCGGTTTGGTTACGAACGCAAGGTTGTTCGAGAGCCGGCCCACGAGGCGCGTTGCACTCTCAAGCAAATCGTCGAGCTCGCGGCTTGCCTCACGGAGGTCGTCGCGAATGCGGCGCCGATCTTCGGCGGCGAGCGTCTCGGGCTGCATCAGGTCGTCGACGTAGGTGCGATAGCCCGCGTCCGAAGGCACGCGCCCCGCGGAGGTGTGCGGCTGGACCAAATATCCCCCAGCCTCGAGCTCCGCCATCTCGTTACGGACGGTAGCCGAACTCACGCCGAGATTGTACTTCTGGGTAAGCGTGTTCGAGCCAACCGGCTCCGCCGTCGCTATGTATTCGTAGACGACCGTTGCCAGGATGTAGGCTTTGCGCTTATCGAGTCCGCCCTCGCTTCTCACTGCCCGCTATCTTAGCACTCCGGAGGCCGGAGTGCCAACTGGCGGGATCGTAAGAGCTTTATCAATCGCGCCCTGGAGCTCGTTCCACGAGAGTTCGCCGATCGAGATGTACGAAACGTTGCCGGCGGGATCGACGATGATCGTCAGTGGGATCGGCGGCGCATGATAGGCCTTGGTGATCGAGCCATCGAGGTCTTCGATCACCGGCAAGTCGTAGTTCCACAGGCGCAGGTAGCTGGCCGCGACGTCGGGAGGTTCACTCGAGACCGTCAGCAGCACGATCTTCTGGCCGTACGTTGCAAGCGCGCGCTCGAAGTACTTCAACTCGTCAGTGCACGGCGGACACCATGTCGCCCAAAAGTTCAGCACAACGACTTTGCCGCGCAGGTCGGAGAGGTGCTGCGTCCCCTTAGCACTCGGGAATGCAAAATTTGGTGGTGGTGCGTGCTCCGGCACATGGCTGATGGCGGTCGCGGCGGCGAGCACGAACGCGGCAAGCATTTGCACGACTTTTTCGGCAGGCATTTGCGATGACCCCCGGTGAACTGCGCGCCATGAGCACGCAAGCAATCGAGGCGCTCTTTGAAGAGAGTCGCCGCTTCCCGCCGCCGCCGGACTTCACGGCGCAAGCTAATGCGCAACCCGGCATTTATGAAGAAGCAGAAAAAGATTATCTGGCGTTTTGGGCGGGTTGGGCCCGCAAGCTCGAATGGATGAAGCCGTTCACGAAGACGCTCGAGTGGAAAGAGCCGTTTGCTAAGTGGTTCTATGACGGCGAGCTCAACGTCTCGGTGAACTGCCTCGATCGCCACGTGAAAGCCGGTAAAGGCGATAAGATCGCCTACTATTACGAAGGCGAGCCCGGCGACCGCTGGACGGTCACCTACAAACAATTGCTCGACGACGTCTGCAAGTTCGCGAACGGGCTTCGCAAGCTCGGCGTCAAGAAGGGCGACCGCGTCGCCATCTACATGCCGATGATTCCGGAGCTTCCGGTCGCGATGCTCGCGTGCGCGCGCATCGGTGCGGCGCACTCCGTCATCTTCGGCGGATTCTCGCCCGACTCGATCATCGATCGCGTCAACGACTCGGAATGCGTCGCGATCATTACCGCCGATTACGGATGGCGACGCGGCCAGAAGATTCCGCTCAAACGTAACTGCGACATCGCGATGGAAAAGACGCCGAGCGTAAAGCATTGCATCGTTGCCAAACGCGTCGGCGATGAAGTCTTCATGCACGAGGGCCGCGATTATTGGTTCAGCGAGGTCACGGCTAATCAGCCGACCACCTGCGAGCCCGAGCGGATGAACGCCGAAGACCTGCTCTTTCTTCTTTATACGAGCGGCACGACAGCGAAACCGAAGGGCATCCAGCACACAACCGGCGGATACCTCACGCAAGCGGTTGCCACGCACAAACTGATTTTCGATCTCAAAGAAGACAAAGACGTGTACTGGTGTGGTGCCGACATCGGCTGGGTAACCGGACACACCTACATCGTGTACGGACCGCTTGCCAACGGTGCGACGAGCGTGATCTACGAAGGCACGCCCGACTTCCCCGAAAAGGATCGGCTGTGGCAGATCATCGAGCGCTATAAAGTCTCGATCTTCTACACCGCGCCAACGGCAATCCGCACGTTCATGAAGTGGGGCACGGAATATCCCGCTAAGCACGATCTGAGCTCGCTGCGTTTGTTGGGTTCGGTCGGCGAACCGATCAATCCCGAAGCCTGGATCTGGTATCGCGAGTGGATCGGCAGCAACAACGTCCCGGTCTGCGACACGTGGTGGATGACTGAAACCGGCGGGATCATGATCACGCCGCTCCCCGGAATCACGACGCTGCTGCCCGGGTCTGCGACGCGCCCGTTCCCCGGCATCGCGGCTGACGTCGTCGACGACAAAGGCAACTCCGTTCCGCTCGGCGGCGGCGGCTATGCCGTCATCACGCGGCCGTGGCCGGGCATGCTGCGCGGCATCTGGGGCGACGACGAACGCTACAAGCAGACGTACTGGTCGAAGTTCCCCGGCAAGTTCCTTGCCGGCGACGGCTGCAAACGCGACAAGGACGGCAACTTCTGGTTCATGGGCCGCATCGACGACGTGATGAACGTCAGCGGACACCGCATTTCAACGACAGAGATCGAGAGTGCACTCGTCGATCATCCGAAAGTTGCCGAATCGGCGGTCTGTGGCAAACTCGACGAAATGACGGGACAGGCGATCTACGCGTTCGTCTCGCTCAAACCGAGCTTCACCGGCACACCCGAATTTGCCGACGAGCTGCGCGACCACGTCGCAAACAAACTCGGCAAGTTCACGCGCCCGAAATACATCACGTTCACGCAAGAACTGCCTAAGACACGCAGTGGCAAAATCATGCGCCGTCTGCTGCGCGATATCGCCGAAGGCCGAACCCTCGGCGATACCACAACACTCGCCGATTCGACGATCGTGCAGGAACTCCAGGAACGCGCGAAAGTCGAAGTCCGCGAAGACTAACGACTAGGACCCTTTGGTTCCGATGATGGGCTCGGTTTCGGTGAGCCCATCATGTGCCCGCCGCTCATGTGGTCGCTGCTCATCGAGTGCATCGATGATGGGCTCGGCTTGGGTGAAGCCATCATATGGCTGCTGCTCTTCATTGAATGACCGCTCATCATGGCATGCGCGGTCGGGCTGGGAGTGGGTGACGCCGCTGCCATGTTCGCGGCCAGAATTAGGCTAAGCATGTCCATGTTACGTCGTGTCGGCCCGTCTGGATGACTAAGGCGTCAAACTTGCCTGCGTTGGGACGACTTTGCCGGAGAGGATGTCGCGAACGGGGACCTCGGGGTAGCCGAAGTTCGCGTACAGGCTATTCTCCCACGCAAGAAAGATCAGCTGGCGCAACATCGACGCACCACGTGCGAGCTGCGTGTCGGTGAACGTTATCGCATCTTGCGAGCCATTTTGAAATGCTTGCGCGGCCCACAATTTGTAGAGTGGTTCGACCTGCTTTGACGTTTCGAGCAAATAGCCGCCGACGAGCGTGCCGATCTCCTCTTGCGAAAGCAAATGATCGGGGATGCCGAGTTTCATCATCGGCATAGCGGCTTTCACGTCGGCGCTCTTTGCGTACTTGTTGACGAACGCGGTTTCGAAGGGCGAGTGGATGTGCTCGGCCGTGTAATTGTGCGGATTCGGATAGTTGCCCCAGCCGTTGAAGTGCACGGTGATGTGGAGCGGCTGGCTCCCGTCGCCGACGAAGTGGCCCCAATCGCCGATATCACGCAGCGTAAGGACCTCGCGTAGCGCACGATCCTTCGCAAACTCTTCTCGCGCTCCAGACGTCGTCGCATGTGTGGCGAGGTAGTCGTCAACACGCCAGATCGCAAAATCCTGACGCACGCGCTCGAAGCCGTCCATGATCGTGTACGGCACGAAGCCCATGCGATACGGATTGGTGCCGGCTTTCGCAAGCGCGTCTGCGTAGGCTTGCATATCTCTAGGCAACGCGTCCAGCCGCACGACGCCGCCAACCGTCCCATCGTCGCCAATGTCGAGGTAGTGGCCGGGATCGCTGTCGTCGTCCCACGAGCGGCCCGCCCCTTTGATCCGATCTTCTTCCGGCCCGAGCGTAGCAATCTCGGCAATCGCGTCTGGCGTGCGCACGAAAGCCGGCAGGTTCTCGGGCAAGCTCTCCGCAGCAAGGCGATTGATGATCGTGTGACCTACATAGCCCCACGCGAACGCCATCTGCGGAAGCAGCATGACTACGAGCGCGAACGCGAGGGACGCGGCAATCGAACGGTTTTTCAAGCAAAGAACTCCGTCAGCTCATCGAGATGCGTGATACGTTGGGCGGGCGGCAATGCGCGAAGGATCGTTTCACCGTAACGCGTCGATGTCGCGCGTCCATCAAGCAATGCCAGCGCACCGGTGTCGGTGGTACTGCGAATCAAACGGCCGAACCCCTGCCGCAGCCGCACGATCGCGGCGGGAATCATGTAGCGCTCGAAGCCGTCGAGCCCGCGCGCTTCCAGCGCACGAACGCGCGCCGCGACGAGTGGATCCGACGGCGAAGGAAACGGCAAGCGATCGATGATCACGCACGAGAGCGCATCGCCGACGACGTCGATGCCTTCCCAGAATGTGCCGGTCGCGAAGAGCACGGCATTGGGCGTCGTGCGAAACCACTGCAAGAGATGCGCGCGCGGCAACTCCCCCTGCAATTTTACCGGGAACGGCAATCGCTCGCGCAACAGCGCATAGACTTCGCGCAGTCGGGCATACGACGTAAAGAGCACGAAGGCACGGCCGCGGCAACGATCGAGACACTCTTCCACGATCGGCGCCGCTTTGCGCGCAAAATCGGTCGACTTCGGGTTAAGTTCGGGTGGCGCGATGTAGAGCCGCGCTTGGCGCGCGTAGTCGAAGGGCGAGGGCGCAATAACCTCTTGCGCGTCTTCGATCCCGAGCGACTGCTTGAGGAAATCGAAACTGCCGTCGATCGAGATCGTCGCACTCGTCAGCACGACGCTAGCCGTGCGCGCAAAGAGCGCGGCGCGGAGAAACTCGGCGACGTTGAACGGCGCGCTGTTGACCTCATACCGGCCGTCGCGTTCGCCGCGCTCGACCCATGCGATCGCTTCATCGGCCGGCAACTGGGCGCGGTCGATCGCGCCTTGGTGCGAAAGAATCCCTCGCATCGCGAGATCACGCCGGCGCTCGGCTTCGGCATCGTTACCCTGCCCTGAGCCTGTCGAAGGGCGCTTCTTCAGTGCGCCATGCCAGTTGGCGTAGAGCCAGTTCTCGAGTTTGTAGAGCGTGCCGCGCACCGCTTCCAGTGCGGGCCACGCATCCTCGTTTGCGCCGAGTGGATAGCGATCGCCGGGCACGCGTGCAAGCGCCGACTCGAGCGCGCGCATTCCGTCGTCAAACTCGCCGTCGAACGACGCTGGTAGCGTGTAGGTGCGGTGCAATTTGCGCAACATGCGGTTGACCGTGCCGCGCGAAATCGTCGAGGTCAGCGCATCGGTTGCCCAACGCTCGCATTGATGGGCTTCATCGAGGATTGCGACGTCGTAGGGCGGCAAGAGTCCACCGCCGACCGCGAGATCGAGAAAGAACAGCGCGTGATTGACGACGATCAGATCGGCGTACTTCGCCTCGTCGCGTTTCTTGAAGAACCAACAGTCGCGAAAGTGCTCGCAGAATTCGCCCGTGCAGTCATCGGCGTCGGCATCGAGCGCTTCCCATTCCTCGCCCGGCGGAATGAACGGCAGTTCGGCCCTGTCGCCCGTTGTGGTGCGCGCAGCCCAGGCCCACGTCTCTTCCATCGTGCGCGACGAAGCGATCAGCCGTTCTGCGCGCATGCGTTCGTACTTCTGCTTGCACAGGTAGTGATTGCGGCCTTTGAGGAGCGTGACGCGCAGCGGAATCCCAAGTGCACCCTCGACGAGCGGGATGTCTTTGCGCACGAGCTGTTCTTGCAGCGCGATCGTGCCGGTCGAGAGCGCGACCTTCTTCCCGCTTCGCACGGCAGGCACGAGATAGGCGAGCGACTTGCCCACGCCGGTTCCCGCTTCGACGATGGTGTGCATGCCTTCGAGGATGCCTCGTTCGATCGACTGCGCCATCTGCACTTGTCCCGGGCGCGCTTCGAAGCCGGGCAACGCTCGCGCCAGCGGGCCGCCCGGCGCGAAGAGCTCTTCGGTCGTGAGGCTCTCCACTAGCGCGGCGGTTCGGGGGTTTGGTATTCGGTTTCGTAGCGGTTGCCGGTGTGTGCATCGACGACGACCGGCGCAACACGGCGCGGCGGCACGTAGATCAAGAGCGTCAACAAAAATCCGGCGGCGAGTCCGGCCACGTGGGCTTCCCATGCGATCTGCGGGACGGTAAACGTTATGACCAAATTGAGGATCAGAATGCCAAGGTTGGCCCGGATGAGCTGCATTCCGGGCTTTCCGAGTTTGAACCCAATCGCAAACAGCGCGCCGAAGAGGCCAAAGATCGCCCCGCTTGCACCGAGCGTTGGAACCAGCGCATTCGCCGCCGGGCTGAGGTACACGACGCCGAGTCCTGATGCGATTAACGACGCGAAGTAGATGACGGTCATGCGCACGGGGCCCGCAGCGGCCTCGATGAATCGCCCAAGATACCAGAGCGAGATCATGTTTACGCCGATGTGCAGCAAGCCGCCGTGTAAGAATGCCGACGTCAGGATGCGCCACCACTGATGATCGACTAGCGCCGCGGCCGGCCACAAAGCGCCGGCTTCCAGCACGTTTGCGACACCCTGTGTGTTGCCGCCCATCAAACTGAGCATGCCGCCGCCGCTTGCGAAAACTTCCCACACGAACGCAAGCACGTTCACGATGATGAGCAGTCGTGTGATCATGCCGTGACGACCGTGACCAGCCCCGCGAGTTCGAGCGAGATCGCATGGCGCGCGCCGTTGACCGCGATTGTCAGCGGACCGCCGAGGGGTGCTTTCTGCACGAGCGTAATCTCGACGCCCGGACGCAAGCCGATCTCCGCCAGATAGCGCAGGATCTCGGGAAATTCTTCGGTGACGCTTTCAACGCGCGCGCGCGTTCCTTCGGGAACTTGTGCGAGCGGCTCGCCGGTACGCACGGGATCGCTCAGATCGCTCGGCGGAATCGGTTGCCCGTGCGGACACGTTGTCGGATCCTTGAGCAGCTTGAGCAATCGCGCTTCGACGTTGGACGAAATTGCGTGTTCGAGCATGCATGCTTCGTCGTGCACCTGATCCCAGGGCATGCCGAGCACATCGGTGAGTAGGCGTTCTGCAAGACGGTGCCGGCGTAGCACGCGCACACCGACCTCGAGACCTTTTTCGGTGAGCTTGACTTCGCCGCGACCGACTTGCTCGACAAAGCCGTCCTTGGCAAGTTTCTTGAGCATGCCGGAAACCGAGGCGGGCGCAACGCCGAGCGCCGAGGCAAGTCCCGAGGTCGTGACCCCGGGCCCCTCGCGCTCCAGACGGTAGACCGCTTCGAGATATTCCTCGACCGATTCGGCAAAATGACTGTGACCGGACATCCTTTGCTAGAACTTCGCGGCCGGGTCGCGGGGTTCCATGCGAAGGCGGTCGCGCAGCGCCGTTTTGGCCGATAGCGGCAAAAATGACGCCTCGGCGGCCTGGTCGATAAAGCGCTGCAGCGTTGCCATGCCGGCGCGTTGCGCAACCAGCGCGTACTCCTGCGAGATCGAGGTGCCGAAGATCGCGGGATCGTCGGCATCGATCGTGATGCGCACGCCACTTGCGTCAAGCTGATGGAATGGATGCTCGACATCGAGCGGCACGACCGCCGTGCGCGCATTCGAGGTCGGCGAGATCTCAAGCGGGATGGCGCGCTCGCGCAGGAGCGCGACCACTGCCGGATCTTCGATTGCGCGCACACCGTGTCCAATGCGCTCCGCACCGATCTCGATCGCCGCGCGCACGCTCGCCGCGCCGGCGCCTTCTCCCGCGTGTGCGACCGTGTGCAAGCCGTTCGCGCGCGCAAACGCAAAGACACCGCCGAAGAGCTCGGCGGGAAAGTTTGCTTCATCGCCACCCAGGCCGATGCCGATCACGCCCTCGCCCGCCATAGCAACCGCTAGCTGTGCGGTGCGCATCGCCGACTCCGCGCCGAAGTTCCGCGTGACGTCGACAATGAGCGCAAAGTCGACACCGTGCGCGCGAGCCGCGCGCAGTTCCGCGACAATCGCGCGCATTGTCGCGCGCACGTCAAGCTCGCGGTGAAAGAACGACCACACCGACGGCGAGATAAACAACTCCCCGTAGACGACGTTTTGGGCGAGCGCGCCGGCGGCGAACTCGCGCGCGAGCCGCGCGTAGTCATCGGGCGAGGCAAGCGCCCGGCTTACCGCCGCGAAGATCAGTAAGAACTCCGCGAAGTCGGCAAATTGGTAGACCTGGGCTGGATCGGTGGGCCCGGAAAGCTCGGTTTGGCCTGGCCGGAAGCGGGTCGAGAGGCCGTACCGTCGCGTCAGGTCGACAAAAGTCTCCGGCTGCAGGCAGCCTTCAAGGTGGCAGTGGAGATGAATCTTTGGTAGACTCGCGATGGCCGGATCGATCGATTCCATTCTTCCGGAGCTTCGGAAGGAAAGGCGTTCGACCCGCCGTATCAAACGCAGTCCATCGCGGGGTGGAGCAGTCCGGTAGCTCGTCGGGCTCATAACCCGAAGGTCGCAAGTTCAAATCTTGCCCCCGCAACCAAGATAGACAGGCCCGATGATCGTAAGACCATTGGGCCTGTTTTTTAATGGAGACCTCGCATGAAGCCGCTTTTTTTCGCACTGGCGCTCGCGCTGCTTCCGATTCGTAGCATTGCGGCCGACGCAGTAACGCAACACACGCTCACGATGAACGGCCGCGCGATACACTACACTGCGCGCGCCGGCACGATCACGCTCTACGACGAGAAGCGCCAGCCGATCGGCACGATGTTCTACACTGCCTACACGCAGGACGGCGTGGATCCCGCTAAACGTCCGGTCACCTTCTTCTACAACGGCGGCCCCGGCGGATCGAGCGTGTGGCAACGCATGGCCGCGTTCGGACCGGTCCGTGTCATCGGCGGAAAGCCGGGGGAAACGCCCAGCGCTCCATACACCGTCGTCGACAATCAATACTCGCTGCTCGATAAGACCGACGAAGTCTACGTCGATGCACCCGCGACCGGATTCAGTCGCATGCTCGCCGCCGGCAAAGGCTCGAAGGTCTTCGGCATCGATCAGGACGCCGCCGCGTTCGCGCAGTTCATTCGCAGCTATCTCTCCGACTTCGGGCGGTGGAATTCGCCGAAGTATCTCTTCGGTGAGAGTTACGGTACGGTCCGCTCCGCCGCAGTCGCGCGTCTGCTCGAGAACGGCTTCGGGCAAGCGATTCAGCTCAACGGCATCGTGTCGATGTCGAACGCGTTGAATCTGGATGTGCTGTGGGATGACGAAAACGTCGGCGGCAACGACTGGGCGTTCGTGTTATTTCTGCCGACCGAAGCAGCAACCGCGTGGTACTACCATCTGGTGCCGAATCGCCCGAACGATCTTCCCACCTTTCTCGCCGGCGTCGAGCACTTCGCGCTCGGCGAATATCTCACGACGCTCGCGCAAGGCGACAACGCCTCGGCCGCGGCGCGCGCGGATACGATTCACAAACTCGCCGAGTACACCGGGCTCTCCGAGACGGTGATTCGCGAAGCGAACCTCCGCATTAAGCCCAACGACTTCCGCAGCGATCTGCTGCGCTCGCAGGGCAAGGTCGTGGGCTACATGGATACGCGGTACTTTGGCTACGACGTGGTCGGCAACCGCCAAGCGCCGATGTGGGACAACTCCGACCTCGCGACAACGCCGGCCGTCGTTTCGATCTTCAACGACTACGTGCGCAACGAGCTCGGCTATCACACGCAGCTCGAGTATCGCCCACTCTACGACGTCTTGGCCGGATGGGACTGGAAGCACAATACAGATCTCGGCGGCGATGCTGCGCTTATCAAGCCGCCGAACACGATCGTCGACCTGGCCGAAGCGATGGTCGAGAATCCGAGCATGCGCGTCCTCGCGCTGATGGGGTACTACGACATGTCGACGCCGTACTTCCAACAGGAGTACGACTTCGCGCACTTGCATCTTCCCGAGGCGCTACGCCAGAACATCACGATCGAGCGCTACGAGTCGGGGCACATGATCTACATCGACCCAACGAGTCTCGCCAAACTCAAAGCCGATCTCGATCGCTGGTACGACGGCCATTAGCGCACGTCCGGTTATCAAAGAAAGGCGCAGCAATGGTGGAAATCGTCATTAACTTCAAAGGCCGGCAGCTCGAGTTCCATCTCGACGACGCGACCGGGACGTGGAAAGCGCGCGACCCCGCCGCTCCTGAGGAGCTCGAGGACAAAGACTTCCCGCTCGCCGGTTTCGCGAAGGGCAAACGCTACGAACTGTATAGCGACGGCACCTTCGCGCAAGTCGGGAGCTAGGCGTCGAGCGAAAGCTCTTCGATCGCGTCGATGCGGTCGGGATAGAAGGCGACATAGTCCTTGATCTGCGCGACGGCGTCATAGGGCGCTTCGTACGTCCAGATCGCGTTCACACTGCGTTCGCCGCCGATCGGGATGCTGAAGTACGACGCTTCACCCTTGTAGGGGCAGTAGGTCTCGTTGTCGGTCCGCTCCAGCAGTGACATGTCGACATCCTCGCGCGGTACGTAGTGCACCGGAGGATAATCGCTCTCGCGCAAGGTGAGCGCCGCCCGCGTGACAGCGACGATGTGACCGGCAACAACCACGCGTACGCGCGCGTTGCTTGGTTCGATCGTAATCGGATGATCGGCATTTGGGATTTTCATCGTTTTCATAATGCGGTTTTTCCTCCATTGACATCGACGATCTGCCCGGTAATGAATGACGCCTTGGCGGAAGCGAGGAAGACGATTGCGTCGGCGATTTCGTCAGGCTCGCCTGCGCGTTTCATTGGCACGCCTGCAATCAGCGCCGCCTTGCGATCCGCAGTTCCGGTGAAGCGGGTCAACATCTCGGTATCAACCGGGCCCGGCGCGACCGCGTTGACGCGCACGCCGTATTGGGCCGCTTCGAGTGCCGCCGCTTTTGTGAGGCCCTCGACAGCGTGTTTGCTGGCGGTATAAACCGACGCTCCCGCCACCCCGCGATGGCCGGCGGTCGACGAGATATTGATAATACTCCCCGACCCTTGCGCCTGCATCACGCGCAGTTCGTGTTTGAGGCTGAGCAACGTGCCGAGCACGTTGGCATCGAAAATCGCGGCGTAGTTCTCCACGGTTTCACCAGTAATCGGGCCCGTCTGGCCTTCACTCCCGGCGCTATTTACGGCAACGTCAAGGCGCCCAAAGCGCTCGACAACCTTGTCGACGACGCTACGCAGGTCGTCATCGTTGCGGACGTCGACGCGAAAGAACTCCGCTTGAGCGCCGAGCACGTTTAACTCGTCAACGAGCGTCTTGCCGGCGTCGTCTCGACGCCCCGAGACAGCCACCCGTGCGCCGTCGCGCGCAAAAGCCAGGGCGGTTGCGCGGCCGATGCCGCTCAACGCCCCGGTAATAAAAACAACTGGTAACTCCATGCTGTTCTGAAACCGCGCAAGGGTGCTGTTGGCTGCGCTCCCCCTGCACCAGGGGTAGACCAGAGCCAGTGGGTCGCTTTGGATTCGCGATCATTTCCGCGCTCGCATGTACGGTCGCCCGATCAGATGCAATGCAACTACGAATAGGCTGAAGCAAGCTGCCCGTGGCTACGTAACGGACCATCGCGCGTGGAAGCTCAGGTCATTCCCAAGGAATGCTCAGCGCGGAGGTGTGACGTGAAGCGATTGGTCGGGACTGCCCTTCTCATTTCGTTGGCGGCTTGCGGCGGCGGGGCCGGTGGTGGCATTCCAAGTGCTGCGGGCGGCGCTGCCATGATGCAAAGCGGCAGCGGTACCGGCATTGCCGATAAAGCATCGGTACGCAGCACGCGTGCACGCATCGCTGCAGCGCTAGCGCGCACGGGAACTGGAAATAAACACGCGTTGGCCGAAAGCGCATCGCCATCGAACGTTACAACGGCCGATCCACCGGTGCCGCGTCCGCAGGAAGCGCCGTGCACGGTGCAGCTGTTCACGAACTTCCAATTCACAAGCTTCACGTATCCCACGTTCCAGTACACGCCGCCGGCGAATTGCCCGGGACCGTGGGCGAAGGTCGTGCTTGACGCGAACTTTGCCGTCACTGCAGGCGTGCAGTTCGATCGCACGGGTTCGATTTGGGTCGCGGGCACCAATATCTACTTCGGCACGACCGCTGAACCCGGATCAACGTACTCGCCGTCCTGGCACGTCCAAAGAGACGTGACGGACCTCACGCCGATCTTCGAGACGCCGTCGACCGGTGAGGTCGTGCTCGGCAACATCGTCAACAGCACCTACACCGGCGTCATCTCTGCAAGCGCGACGCTCGACTTCTATCCTGCAAGCGATCGCTATCGCGTTGCCGACGCCCCGGACGCCGTCTATCCGCTCTCGGGCGGCCCGCTCGGCGACAACCAGTACATTACCACCCCTTCGCAGCCGCTTACGGCGACATACACCTTGCCGACGAACGTGCGTGCCGCCTATCTCGACGTGTATTTGCAGTCGCAAATCGACGACGAGTTCTGGTATACGTGCTTCCCCAACGACCTCGCCTCGGAAATCCCCAACTGCGCCAACACGGCCTTCCGCGAAGGCGACGTCGCAATCGACGGACAAGCCGCGGGCGTCGTTCCGGTTTATCCCTGGATCTTTACCGGAGGCATCGATCCATATTTGTGGTTGCCGATACCGGGCGTCGAAACGCTGAACTTCAGCCCCTATCGCGTCGACCTCACCCCATTCGCGGCGTTGCTCAGCAACGGGCAACCACACACGATCAATGTCACCGTCTACAACAACGGCAATTATTTCGCCGCTAACGCTGCGCTGCTGGTCTATCTCGATCATGGCAGCTCGCAAGTCACCGGCGGCATCATCGAGAACGCGACGCAGCTCGAGCCGGTACCAAGCGTCGCCGAGAATGTCAAGGTCAATGCGGGGGTTGGAACGGGAACGATCTCTGTCCGATCGACCCATATGGTCGATATCGACGGCTACGTCAACACCTCGCGTGGGCGCGTCGAGACGCACGTTCGGCAGCAGATCAGCTTCAGCAACGCGCAGCAGATCTACGCGAACACCGCGGGGACGCTCTTCGATCAAAACATCAAGCAAGACACGAACGTGCTCTCGGAGACGACGACGATCTCGCACGACGGGTACATCGTGGCCTCCGAGCAGCGCGACTGGCCGCTGCTGCTGGTGTACGATTTTATGGTGAATTCCGACGGTAGCGCGACCCAGGTCGCCTCCGTTTCGCAAGGAAAGAACGAGCAGAGCAAGGGCCTCTTCGGCGAGTCATTCCTGTCGAACAACGTACAGGCGAGCGATACGCTCCAATTCCCTGCGACCGGCGGTTTTACGCCGACAAATCCGCAGACGACGCAAACCTACGTCGCGAACAGCCGCGACTTTTGCTGGAATAAAACGGTCAGTGCCAAGAACGGTCTCGTGAGGCAGCAGATGGGCGGACCCTGCTAGCGTCTACGCGAGTGCGACGCACTCGATCTCGATGTCGAACTCGAGCGGCCAGTCGCCGACCGGCACAAACGTGCGCGCCGGCGGGTTCTGGGCAAAGAAGCGCGCGTAGACGTCGTTGATCGTGCGATAGTGATCGCCGTTTGCATACACGTGTACCATGCAGATCTTCTCGAGCGATGATCCGGCCGTCTCCAGAATGTGCTGAAGATTGCGCAGACAGCGCTCGGTCTGTTCGGCGATCGGCTCGCGCGCGAAGGTCCCGGTCTGCGGGTCGATGGGCGGCGTGCCGGATACAAAGATGAAACCGTTGGCTCGCACGGCGGCCGAGATCGGCACGCCATGTCCGCGGCTGACCTGGGAGATTCCGGGCACCTCGATGACCTCGCGCTGCATGAATCTTTCCTTTCAAGCTTGACAGCCTGGGCGGGGGTTGATATAACCCAACAACACCATGTTGGTCCTTCAGGCACACGTTCACCATCACCATCATCACGGACTCCCGCGAGTCGCGTGCGATGACTGTTTGACGTAAGCCTGATTTTCGAGATTTTCAGGAAGAGGTCGCGGTCCGCCCGCGGCCTCTTCTGTTTTCTTTTGTACTCGGTCGAAAGGACGCTCCCATGGAAGCCCACACAGTCTCTGCCCCCACCGTCCTGCTCCTTCCGAAGAATCGCGGTCTTGCGGCGATGGCGGAGTATGCGCTGCGTCTCAATCCTCCATCGGGAACCTACGACCCGACGTTCGTGCGCGGCGAAGACGTGCCGTTACTCGCAAACGAGGTCGCGCGGAGTGGACGGTCGATGCTCGCCCTCACCGGCGACGACTTGCTCGAAGAGTGGCTTGCCGGAGGCCGCACGCTCGACGCGCGAATTACGCGGCGCGCCATTGCGTGGAACGATCCGAGCGCCCGTTACGGCAAGCCGGCGCTGTGTTTGATCGGTCCACGCGGCGTGCCACTTCCGCAACGCGGCGAGGTACGCGTCGCGCTCTGTAGCAAATACGAAAATCTCGCGCGCAGGTATTTGCGGACGCTCGAGCGTCCGGGCTTGCGCATCGAACCCGTCCTCATCGCCGGGACAGTTGAAGCCGCGATCCTCCACAACATCGCCGCGTTCATGATCGATATCGTCGTCTCGGGTAAGACGATCGATGAACTCGACCTCGACGTGCGCGACGTGATCATGACCAGCGATCTCGTCCTGCTGGAGGCGCGCGCATGAACGTGCGGCTTCGAACGGCGATTGCCGCACTACCCGACTACGATCCGCGCGATCTGTGCGATGACGGCATCACGATCCGCTTACACCGTAACGAGGGCGCGCTGCCACCGCCGGAGTTCGTGCTCGACGCAATTCGCACCATCGACGCTGAAACGCTGCGCACCTATCCAACTGCGCTGCAGAACGACGTGGCTGTCCGGCTTGCTGCACGCTTCGGCCGCAGCGCTAAGAATCTCGCGCTGGCCAACGGTGCCGACGAAATTCTCGCCGCCTGCGCCCGCATTGCACTCGATCCGGGCGAGGTCGCATTGGCCACGACACCCACCTTCGGGATGTATGCGCGCACCGTTGCACTCGCCGGTGGGCAGTTGCGCCGTTTGCCGTACGCCGCGCGCTGGCGCTTCGATGCGCAGACGGTGCTCGATGCCGCCGACGACCGCACGCGCCTCGTGATCCTCGGGCACCCCAACAATCCAACGACCGACCCGCTGCGCGCCGGCGATCTAGCGACCATCTCCCGAGCGTTGCCGAACGCGCTGATCCTGATCGACGAAGTCTACCTGGCGTTCTCCGATCGTTCGCTCGCGCCCGAAGCGATGGCGTTCGAGAATGTCCTCGTTGTCGGCTCGTTCTCGAAATGCGCGTCACTCGCCGGCATACGCATCGGCTACGCGCTCGGTGCACCGCCGATCGCCGCCGCGATGCGGCGCACACTCGGCCCGTATCCGGTTAGTGCGCTGAGTCTCGTCGCGGCACAAGCCTATTTACGCGATCCGTCCCGCACGCGATCCTACGAGATCCAACTCGAGGCGCAAGTCGCGCGCAGCCTGGATGCATTTACGAGCGCTTTCGCTCCGTTCGCGCGCGAGATCTGGCGCGGCCCAGCCAATTTTCTCTTGATCGACTGCGGAGATCGCGCCGAACGGTTGCGCGATGCCCTGGCTGCGCGCGGCATAGCCGTCCGCACGTTTGACGATCCGATGCTCGCAGGCATGCTCCGCATCAGTGCCACGACCGACGAGGCCACCGCCACGGTCGTCGCCGCGCTGCGCGCAATCGCAAGCGAGGTGCCGGCGTATGCGTAATGCGAGCCGTTTGCGACAAACGAACGAGACGAGCGTGCGCCTCGCGCTCGCGCTCGACGGCGAGCGCAAGGTCCGCGTCGAGACCGGGATCGTGATGCTCGACCATCTGCTCGCACAGTTCGCCTTTCACGCCTGCGTTGGTCTCGAGGTCGAAGCACGCTCGCTCGATGCGATTCGCCACCACCTTATCGAAGATGTGGCGATCGCGCTCGGCGGCGCGCTCGACGAGGCCCTGGGCGACCGCGCGCGCATTGCGCGCTACGGTGAGGTGACGCTACCGATGGACGACGCGCTCGTCCGCGTCGCGGTCGACCTCGGCGGACGGATCTACGCGCGCGCAGCGCTCGATCTGCACGTCGAACGGATCGAGGATTTTGAAACATTAATGGTCGCGCACGTGATCGGCAGCTTTGCCGCAAACGCGCGCGCGACGATACACGTCGACAAGCTTGCCGGTGAGGACCCGCATCACGTCGTCGAGGCCGCCTTTAAAGGCCTCGGGCGCGCCTGCGCGCAGGCCTGGGCGCTCGATGCGCGCTTTGAC
>JBAUEZ010000259.1:0-6688 GCA_049678885.1 Candidatus Aquilonibacter sp.
TAGCCCAGGTTCGCCAGATCCTGGATGTAGACGCTGTCCACGCCAAGCGATTTGAGACCCTCGAGTTCGCGTGCGTCGAGACCCGTTAATCCGGCCGTGCGCATTTGCGAGATGTAATTGCCATCGACGCCGAGGGATTTCAACCCCGTGAGTTCGCGCGAATCGAGATCGGTTAACCCCGCAGCGTGTATTTGAGAGATGTAATTGCCGTCGACGCCGAGCGATTTCAACCCCTCGAGGTTGCGCGGCGTGAGATCGGTAAGCCCTGCTGCGCGCATTTGCGCGATCCATGCGCCGTCGACGCCAAGTGATTTCAGCGAGACCAGTTCGCGAGGGCTGAGGTTCTTGAGCCCGGCATTTTGCAGTTCGCGAATGTATTGACCGGTTACGCCAACGCTCTTAAGCGCAATGAGATCGTCGGGGCTGAGGTTCCTATAGCCGGCTGCCGCGAGGTCGTCGATGAAGCTTTCGTCAGCAATCAGCATTGACGCAGACGTCGGCTTGCTAGTCGCGACCGTGTTTGCCACGCTCACGACCGACGGCGTCGCCTTTGCGATTGGCTCAACCAGCGGCTTTTGCAGCTTCGGCGCCGGCGTCGCCGGCAGGTACACGTACTGCGTCTTGACTTGTTCGTCTTCGTTGTGCCGAACTGCGACATGCGTCTGCTGACGAACCGTCGTGCCGACGTTGCCTGACTTACTGATGTTGGCGACGTTGCGATCGAGCGTGTACGCGATCGTCGGTGACACAAACCCGCCTGCAATCACGACGGCGAGGATAAACACGAATGCTAGCAGCGACGGGACGAGCGCCAAGCGGACCCGGACATCGCGTCCGCGCGCCAAGAGCCGCTCGATGCGGATCGACATGCTCTTGCGCGTCACGAAGACGCCAGGGGCAACCGGCGCAGTGTACGGCCACTGTGTCATTTCGACGATGCGCGCCAGACAGCGCGCGTACGGCACGTTCTCGGCCGACTGTTCGAGGACCCAATCGTCGCACGCGACTTCGCGCTCCAAATCCATCTGTCGCGAGATCCAATAGATCCCGGGGCTGAAGAAGAACAACGCCTGGGCAACGCGCTCGAAGAGGTTCATCCAGTCGTCGGAGCGGCGAACGTGCGCGAGTTCGTGGAGCAGTACGCGGTCGAGATCGTTCGCATCGAGTTCGTGCACGAGATCGGCCGGGAGCAGGATCATCGCATCGAAGATTCCGACCGCAACCGGCACGGTTATCTCATCGCTGACGCAGATGCGTACGTCGCGATCGCCCTTGTGCGCCCGATCGTACCGGATAAGCGCATGACGAGATTCGACCGCAAGCGGCAATGCGTCGTGCTTGAGGCGATTGAGGTAGACAAGGCTGATCAGCAATCGCGCGAGAATTGCGATCGCAACCACCAGCCACACCGCAGCCACGACCAACGCGACCGTCGGTTGAACCCGAAAGCTCGGCCGGCTCACGGCGAGAACGGGGCGTGACGGAGCGGCTGCCTCGTGGGCAACGCGTACCTGTGCGCCTGCCAGATGTTGCGGCTGTAGGGTTCTCGCGACGGGTGCCGTCGTACTGTGCGGCAGCACGATCGGAATGGCGCTAATGAACGGTACGATGAAGCTTGCCACGAGCGCGAGCGACCAGATCGCGTGGCGCGTCGTTGCATTGCCGCAGCGCGAGATTCTTAGGGCTGCCCACGCTATGCCGGCGATCAAGGACGGTTGCCAGAGGGCGTTGACCAACACCGTGACGGCAAATAGCACGGCCGCGTTCATGGCGCGCCCTCCTCGTAAGCTTCGATCATCTCTTTGATACGGGCGAGTTCGGCGCGATCGGGCTTCTCTTCCGCGATCAAGCGCATCGCGAGCGCCGTTTTACTGTTGGCAAAGAAGGATCGCACCACGTCGCCGATCGCCGTGCCGGCCGCGTCCTCTTGCTCAAACGCGGGAAAGTAGATGTGCGCGCGTCCGTCGAGCTCACGCTTGACCGCGCCCTTCTGTTCGAGAATGCGCAGCATTGTGAGGACGGTCGTATACGCGAGCGGCGGTTTCGGCATCGCGCCGACGACCTCAGCAACGGATCCGCGGCGCAATTTCCATAGCACTTGCATGATCCGCAGTTCGGCCTTCGTTAGAGCGCGGGGATTTCGACGCGGCACGGGGGCACCTCAACTTCTACTAAGAGTTTAGTAGAACGTACCGCATCGCAGGGCTGGCTGTCAACTAAGAGTTTAGTAGTTAGAAGCCTTATCCGTGGCTGGAAGCTTTACACGCGGCCGACACTCACTTAACCCAGAGCTTGCTTGCCGGGCTCCCCGAGCGATCGCGCCCTCCCGAACACTTGGGTATGATCACGGCGCTCACTATCTTATTGGGCTTCGTAGCCAGCTTTTTCGGAAGCCTCGTCGGCTTCGGCGGCGGCTTCATTTCCGTCCCCGCCCTGCGCCTGGTCGGACACCTCTCCCCGCAGGAAGTCGCAGCCACGTCGCTCTTTATGGTCGGCGTCAACGTCGCGGTTGCCTCGTTCGCGCTCCGTAAGAAGAAGCGCATCAACGTGCGTATGGGCCGTCCGCTAGGCCTCGGCGGCATTGCCGGCGGCTTGGTCGGCGTTTTCGCGCTGCGCTTCGTGAGCGGCGCCCAGTTCGACGTGCTCTACGGGCTGATGCTCATCTTCATCGCGATTAATATGCTCAAGCCCGCGCGCGGCGAGCGGCTGGCTGACACCGAGATCGAGTCACCGCGCTCGCTCGAAGCTGGAAACCTCGAACTCGGCATGGCGGGCGCCATCGTGGGTTTCTTCTCTTCGCTCTTTGGTCTTGGCGCCGGCACGGTCGCGAGTCCGCTGCTGATGTGGCGGTATAAGCTGCCGGCCTACGTGGCGATGCCGACCGCATCGTTCATCGCCCTGATCTACGTGTGGCCGAACGTGTTCGCGCAGATGGCCATGCATCGTGTGAATTGGGCGCTTGCGATTCCGCTCTCGCTCGGCGCCGTGGTCGGCGCGCACTTCGGCGCGCGCTATTCGAATCGTCTGAGCTCGCCGCAACTCACGCGCGTCTTCGGCGTGATCTGTGTCTGTGCGTTCCTGAGTTTGACCCTCCGGCATCTGCCGGATCTGCTGCAGCACCCCAAGGCGGTAGCAGCAACAATTCACATTTCGAAAGTTGGGCAGTGATGAAGGTTGGGATTGTGGGCGTCGGCGCCGTCGGCGCGGCCGTCACGATCGCCTCGGTCGTGCGCGGCGTTGCGCGCGACATCGTCCTGGTCGACAAGGATACCGCGCGCGCAAACGGCGTCGCAGCCGACGTGCGCTACGGTACACCCCTTTCTCCCGCGGTCGACGTGCATGCCGGGTCGTATCGCGATCTTGCCGGCGCATCGCTCGTAGTGCTTGCGGCCGGCATCAACGAAAAGGCCGGCGGCGCAACCAACCGCAACGATCCGCTCGGACGCCTGCGCTTACTCAATACGAATGCCGGCGTCTTTGAAGACATTGTGCCGCAAGTCGTCGCGGCGGCGCCGGATGCGACACTGCTCGTGGTCACCAATCCGCCCGAACCGCTCGTCGATCTGACGCGCCGTTTAGCCGGACACGACCACGTGCTCAGCACCAGCACTTTTCTCGACAGCCTGCGCTTCCGTTTCCACCTCGCCAAGTGTTTCGGCGTGAGCCCGAATAGCGTCGAGGCAAACGTCATCGGTGAGCACGGAACCTTCAGCGTCTTCTTGTGGTCGTCGGCGCGGATCGCCGGTGTGCCGCTGGTGGAGCTGCTTGCGGATCGCGGGATCGCGTTCGACGAGTGTCGTCAATCCATCGAACAAGAAGTGCGTTTTGCGAATATCTCGATCATCGAAGGCATCGGCGCAAGCCAGTACGGGATCGGCATGGTCGTCGCGCGCGTTGCCGAGTGCATTCTGCAAGACGAACACGCCGTGATTCCCGTCGGCTCGTATCAAGCGCGCTACGGCGTTACCCTCTCCGTTCCGAGCATCGTCGGACGCGGAGGCGTCGAGAGCGTGCTGTGGCCGCAGCTTTCCGATGAAGAAGAATGTGGCGTTGCTGCCAGCGCCGAGCGTCTTTCCGGCGCGCTGCAGCAATTCGCCGGCGCGGCGTAACTAGTCCACCGCGTCGATGAGCGTTTCCCCCTTCGGCGTTATCCACGTGCAGGACCCCGACGGCAATCTGGTCGAGCTACACGCGTATGTGGGTGATCTTCGATCTCGACGGGACGCTGATTGAGAGCGAGCAGATCTGGGGTGATGTACGCCACGCCTTCGTGATCGAGCATGGTGGTCACTGGCCTGAGGGTGCGCAAGAGAAAATGATCGGCATGCGCACGACCGAGTGGGCGCGCTACATCCACGATGACCTTAGCGTAGCGCTTTCACCGGAAGCGATTGCCGAGCAAGTCGTCAACGCGGTTGCGCAGCGTCTCGCCAAAGACGTGCCGATCTTGCCGGGCGCGAGCGAAGCACTCGAGCGTCTGGCGGCGGCGTTCCCGCTCGGTCTGGCGACGTCGGCCGCGCGCGCCCTTGCGAAAACAGTGTTGGCGATAACCGGTTGGCAGAAGTACTTCGAGGTTGTCGTGTCGGCTGACGATGTTGCGCGCGGCAAACCTGCGCCGGATGTATATCTTCGTGCGCTCGAATTGATGCAAGCGGATCCGCGACAGACGGCGGCGATCGAAGACTCAGCGAATGGCATTCGCTCTGCGCATGCTGCGCAACTCGCGGTGATTGCGATTCCGAACCGCGAATTTCCGCCGGATCCCGCGGCACTTGCGCTTGCGACGCGCGTGCTCGCCAGGATCGGCGAGCTCGATGTCGCGACGATTAACGATGCGCTCGCTAATCGCTGAAGTCTTCGACGAAGATTTCGTTACCGTCGGGGAGGACCGCTGCACCGACGCCGACTTTGCGAAAATGCAGATTGAGCGTGTTCTGCCGGTGCTCGGGGCTGTTCCAGAGCTCGGTTACGGCGAACATCGGGTCGGGCGCCTCCGCAATGTTCTCGCCCATGTAGTGAAACGAGCAGCCCTGTCGGCGCATCGATTGCCACGGCGTTGTGCCATCCGGCGTGATGTGCGAGAAGTAGTTGCGCCGGAGCATGTCGTTGGCCCGTTCGCTCGCGAGCGCCGAGAGGCAGCGGTCAGCGATCAGAGAAGGGACGCCGTCACCCTGGCGCTCCTTGTTTATCTGCACAAAGACAGTGAGCACCAATTGTTGTAGGAACACGTCACCATCCTATCGGGCTCGCGGAAGCCGATGTTGAAGGCCGGGTTAAAACGTGCAGCTCTTGACGCTCGGGCACGGGACAGCAAGCGAGGTTGACCTCGTCGCATTGCTGCGCGCGAGCGACGTACGTAGCGCGATCGACGTACGCAGCGTCCCGAAGAGCCGCGCGCACCAACACGTTTGGGCGGAGCGGATGGCCCAGTGGATCCCCGATCTAGCCGGCGCGACCTACGAATGGCGCAAAGGCCTCGGCGGTTTTCGGCGACCGCTTCCCGATAGTCCGAACGTGGTGCTGCGTCATCCCGCATTTCGCGGCTACGCGGACTACATGCAGACGCCGGAGTTTCTCGCCGAACTCAAAGCGCTGATGGCGGGTGCGGACTCGACGCGAACGGCGATCATGTGCTCGGAGTCACTGTGGTGGCGATGCCATCGCAGGCTCATCGCCGATGCGGCGACGCTGCTCTATGGTGCGGAGGTGATGCATATCATGCACAGCGGCCCGTTGCGTCCGCACGTTTTGACCGAGGGCGTACGCGTGCTCCCCGAGGGCATTCTGCAGTACGACGAAGGGGCTCACCCTTTGATTCCGTAACTCCAGTCGGTTCCGATGTTTTTTGATCCTGCCGACCTCGAGCGCTCCTTCGACCCGCAGACGCTCGCGCGTGCGCGCGGCTATCTTGCGGCAAATCGCGTTACGAACTTGCGTCTCTCCGAACAGCATGACGCCGCGAGCGCGAACGTGCAAGGCTCCGCCACGCGGCCGTACGCCGTGCGCGTTGCCGCCCGCGGTCGCGACGGTATGCGGACGATCGAGAGCGACTGTTCGTGTTCCGATGGCCGCGCGTGCAAACACGGTGCGGCGCTTGCACTGCTGCTGTCAGATAGCGGCGGCGAAGCAAACAGTGCGTCCGACCGCGCGGTTGACGCATGGTCGCGCCGGATGCTCGAAGCATTCAACGGTATTCCTAGGGACGAGAGCATCGAACGGCTGGTCTACGCGATCGACGCCCCCGAATCGCACGGCTCGCGCACGCTGGAACTCATGCCGTACGTCATGCCGCCCGCGGGAAGTCGCGCGCAGCCGCGCGAGTTCTCGCTCCACAATTTGCGGAATTCGCGCGCGCGCTTTATCACCGGTATCGACGATGTTGCCGGGCGCCTCGTGGGCGCGAGCGGATTGCTTGGACTCGGAGCGGATCTGTCGCCGGCAATTCTCGCGATGCTCCTCGAGTTGCTCGCAACGCGCGGGCTGCTACGTTGGCGGGATCCGTCGTCGCCGCCGCTCGAACACTCGCCACTTGCCGGGACGGCGCTGGCGTGGCAAAACGATGACGATGGGCTCGTGCGCGTGCGGCTCGCGCAGCATCCGGACGCCATACTGCTGCCGACAGCGCCGCTGTGGTACGTCGATCCCAAGACGTTCCGTGCCGGTCCGGTCGCGCTCGACATTGCGCCGG
>JBAUEZ010000260.1:0-7759 GCA_049678885.1 Candidatus Aquilonibacter sp.
CAGTGGCGATTACGGCAAAGCGCTCTTTGAAAGCGCACACGGTGAGCGTTTGCGCAAGTACACGGTACGCACCGGCATTCTCGCGCCGCTCGCACTGAACGTCCTGGGTGCCGTCCTACCGCTTCCCAAACCGGTGGATGCTGTGCGTACCGTCATTTCGTCGGTGCTGACGCTGCTCGGCGGTTACGTGCTCCGCGATACGGTGGTCCGCGCCGGCAGAACGTCGGTTAACGATCCACGTACGTCGTTCGTACAGCCGACGTGATCGACGACGGTATCTCCCAAGACGCTCGCCCCGGACGGTCAACCGAAACCGAGATCATGCGTTACGACGGAGCGCGCAGCGCGCGCATCTACGATCACGTCGTTACCGAGGAGCCGCTCGAGCTGCGGCTGATTGCCGGCGGCGCAACGCACACGCTCGCCGTGACGATGCGCACGCCGGGCAACGACTTCGAACTCGCAGCAGGCTTTGTCTCGAGCGAGCGCATCGTGCGCGCCCGCAGCGAGATCGCCGGCATCAGCTATTGCGTCGATCCACAGATCGATGCCGAACAACGCTACAACATCGTCAACATCGCGCTCACGACGGCGGCAATTCCCGATCTCGCGCAATTCGAACGGCATTTCACGATGAATAGCTCGTGCGGTGTCTGTGGCCGGGCAAATCTCGATGCGCTCCTTGAGCTCGGCGTAAAGCCCGTGAACGATGACCTGCACGTGCCGATCACACGCGTCTACGAGCTACCGGAGCGCATGCGAGCAGCGCAGCGCATCTTTGCCACAACCGGCGGGCTCCACGCCGCCGCCCTCTTCGATCCAAGCGGAGCCACGATCGCGGTACGCGAGGACATCGGGCGTCACAACGCCGTCGATAAGCTCGCCGGCTGGGCGCTGCTCGAAGGCCGCGAGCTGCGCGGAACGATCCTCTTCGTCAGCGGACGCGCGAGCTATGAAATCTTACAGAAAGCGGCCGTGGCACGCGTGCCGATCGTCTGCGCCGTTTCGGCGCCGAGCAGCCTCGCCGTCGATTTGGCACGCGCGTTCAACATCACGCTCATCGCCTTCGTACGCGGCGATCACGCCAACGTGTACAGTGCTAGCGACCGAGTAGACGATCGAGCGCGGCCACAACATCACCAATAGCCGCCGGGCGCATTAAGGTCGCGGCGGCGCCGAGACGTGGCGAGACTATTCCGATCGCTACGAGCGGCATCTTGTGTTCGCGGCTAAACGCGCGGAATTGTACCGCGGCTTCGTTTGAAAGCGACTCGGGCGTGGCCAGCACGACCGCCTCGAACGGTTGCGCGTCGGCCGTCGCGAGCGCCTCTTCGATCGTCGAGGCGATGAGCACGCGGTAGCCCGCCTCTTGCAAGCCGTAGGCCAAGAACGACCGGTCCCGTTCTTGATCGAGCAGCATCACCGTGCGCGGTGCATAACGGCGATCCGCGCGGCGCGGCAAGACGACGGTAAACGTGCTCCCACGCCCTTCCTCACTTTCGACCGCGATCGTACCGCCATGCAACTGCACGAGCTGTTTGGCGAGAAATAAACCGAAGCCCGTGCCCGAGATGCGCATCTTGCGCGCGTTCGACGCGCGCGAGAAACGGTCGAAGACCCGCGAGATTTCGCCGGCTGGAATACCGATGCCGAAATCCTTGATCACCACCGTGACGCTATCGTCGCTGCCCGTAACGCGCACGCGTGGATCGGGTCCGTCTGGTGTGTACTTGATCGCGTTGTCGATCAGGTTGGAGAAGACTTGGCGCAGCCGGTCCTCATCACCGGCAACGTGCGCATCGTCCTCGATGGTCAACTCGACGTTGCGACGGTCCTTCTGCTGTGCGACGATCAAGCCAATCAACTCGGCGAGATCGGTCTCGGTCAGCTGCAGCGTCACCTCGTTGCGTTCCAGACGCGAGAGCGTAAGCGTATCGGTCGCGAGCTCCGAGAGCTGCATGGCCGAGCCTTTGATCGTCTCGAGAAAATCGCGCTGCTCCTCGGTGACCTCGCCGACTTCGCTGGTCAGATCGGCAAACCCAACGATCGAGGTCAACGGGCCACGGAAGTCGTGCGCGAGCATCGTGATCAGATCGCTCTTGGTTTGGTTCAGCTCCAACACCGCGCTGCGCCGTTCTTCGACTTCGTTGTAAAGCGAGACATTTCGTACGGCAACCGAGAAATACTCAGCGATCAAATCGAAGACGAAAAGATCGGTGCTGCGCAGCGCCCGCCCGGAGCGCGGCCGGATTTCCAGCGCGTACGATGCTTCGCCGAACCGGCCGCTATACGCGACCGCCCGCGTGTGCGGCTCGTCGGCGACGCGGATACGCTGCCGTACGGCTTTGTCGACGAGCGGGTCCAGCATAGCGTTCTTCCAATCGGCCGCGCCGAGTTGGTCGACCTCTACGCAGCTGCCGTCCTCACTCACCGCGAGCAAGCGCGACTCGGCGCCGAGCAATTGCCCAATTGCCTCGCGAACGTTGGTTACGACGTTGGTGGCGTCGAGCGTCGTGAATAGCCGGCGCGCCGTCCGCGTGAGAGCGAGGAGACGATCGTGCTCTTCTTCCAGCGTTGCGGTGCGTTCGACCTCGCCGGTGATGTCGCGCTCCGTAGAAATCCAGTGCGTCACGATCCGGTCGGCGCTGCGAACCGGGTGGAGCGACACCTGATTCCAATAGGTCGAACCATCTTTGCGATAGCTCGCTATCTCTGCTTGGGTCGGCGCGCCGTCTTCCAGCGCAATGCGCACCGACCGCATCCCGTCGTCATCGGGCATAGCTTTGCGGAAGAACGAGAGCTCTTGACCGATTGCTTCTTCACGCGCGTAGCCGGTTTGTCGCGTAAAGGCATCGTTCGCATACGCGAGCACGAGTTCGCCGGCCGCGCTCACCTCGTAGACGAGAATCACGTCGCCCGCAACGTTAACCGCACCGAGCAAAAGCGCAATCTCGCGTTCTTGCGCTCTGCGCTCCGTCGTATCGAAGGCGATCGCGTGGATGCGTTGGCGGCCGTTCTCTTCGACGACGTCTAGGCGCAGCTCGACCGGATAGCTCGTGCCGTCGCGGCGCCGCAAAAAGCCGTCGCGCACGATCTCCTCACCGCGGTGACTGCGCGTCACGAGCTCGTGCAACGTTGTTTGCGTCAGCGCGGGAATAACGTCGAAGACCGGCATACCGACCAACTCCTTGGTCGAGTAACCGAGCCGCTCGCTCGCGCCGCGCGAGGCAAAAAAGATCTCCTGCGTTCCGGCATCAACGATAAACACGTCGGCGCGCGCGGCATCGAAGAGCCCAAGCATGCGCCGGCGGCTCTCGAGGAGATTCATCAGCGCATCACCGAGCATCTCGAGTTCGCGCAGCTGCGGTTCACTGAGCGTATGCGAATGCTCGTCGAGAACGCAAAGTGCCCCGAGGACGTGACCTCCCGGCGCAACAAGCGGGACGCCGGCAAAGAAGCGCACGCGTTGTTCTCCGCTCACGAGCGGGTTTTCGCGGAAGCGTTTGTCCGAAGCCGCATCGTGCACGATGAGCGGCTTGCCCGACGCGACGACGTGCGTCGAGAAGGAATCGTCGCGCGGCAACTCGCGCACCTCGATACCGCTGCGCGACGTGAACCATACGCGGTTCTCGTCAACGAGCGTCACCGTCGCCATTCCACAGCCGGTGATCTGACGCGCGAGGTTGGTAAAGGCCTCGTACGCGCTCGCTTCGCTGGAATCGAGAAGCTGGTACGCGCGTAACGTGCGCAACCGTTGCGCTTCCTTAGTTCCGCGAGCTCGCTGAATCATACGCGGCCCCTCTTACGAGCGATGAACGCGCGAACGTCCTCGAAAGAACGTGCGTTCAATACGTCTTCCTTAGTGAGGCCTGCCCGCCGCGCCTGTCCGACGCCCAGTTCGATTTCCGCTAAATCCTCGACGCCGTGCGCGTCCGAGTCGACCGTGAAGGTCACACCCAGTTCCTTGGCGCGCCGCGCGAGGGGCGCCGGAAGGTCCAACCGCAGCGCCTGCCCATCGATTTCGAGCGCGGTGCCGGTGCGCGCAGCCGCGGCAAAGACCGCGTCGCAGTCAAAGTCGTAACCGGCGAAACTTCCCAACATGCGCCCCGTCGGGTGTCCAATGATCGTGACATAGGGGTTCTCACATGCGCGAATCAGTCGCGCCGTCATTGCGTCGCGGCCGATGTCGAAAGCGGAGTGCACGCTGCCGATCACGATGTCGAGCTGCGCCAGCACAGCATCATCGTAATCCATCGCGCCATCGGGCAAGATGTCGACCTCGCTCGCGCACAACGTGTGAATGCCGATACGCTTAGAGATCGCATCGATTTCCGCGCGCTGCTCGCGCAATTTCTCCGGATCGAGTCCATAGCGTTTCCCACGCCCCCACGAATGATCGCTGATCGCGTGATACTCATAGCCGCGTGCCTTTGCGGCCGAAATCATCTCCTGGAGTGAGTTGCGCCCGTCGCTAAACGTAGAGTGCATGTGGAAATCACCGCGCACGTCGCCGATCTCGAGCAACACCGGCACGGCGTTCGCAAGCGCGAGATCGATCTCGTCGAGTCCGCTGCGCAACTCCGGCGGAATGTACGCCATGCCGAGTGCTTCATAGACGCAGGCTTCATCGGCGCACGTAATTGCATCGCCTGTCTCCAAGTTGAGAATGCCGTTCTCGCTCACCCGCAAGCTTTTGCGCACGGCGTATTCACGCAGCTTGATATTGTGGTCGCGCGACCCGGTAAAGTGCTGCAGGAGGTTCCCATAAAGATGATCGGGCAATACGCGCAGGTCGATTTGAAAGCCGTCGTCGAGCCAAATGCTGGTCTTCGTTCCGCCTTCGGCAAGCACGGCGCGCGCGCGCTCCCATTTGGCGAAGTAATTCGAGATCGCGGTGGCTTCCGTGGACGTGCAGACCAAATCGATGTCGCCGACCGTCACTTCCTGACGCCGAGCGCTGCCCGCGTACACCAGCCGATCGTGCGGTGGGCCAGCACGCAGATACTCCATTGCGTCGTGCGCGACAAGCAGCGCGTGCGCGAGCGGCGTGCGACGTTGGCGGCCTCGATATGCAAGGATGCCGCGTTTCCAATTTTCGATCGTCTTCGGACCCATCCGCGGCACGCCGGTGAACCTTTCGGTCGCGATCGCGGCTTCGAGCTCGGCAAGCGAGCCGATTTGAAAGTCATTCCACAACTGCGCCGCGGTCTTCGCGCCGATGCCGCTCACGCCGAGCACTTCGACGATCGTGGGCGGAAAGATCGCGTAGAGTTCATCGAGCGCATCGGCACGACCGCGCTCAAGCAATTGACTAATAACGGTCGCGATCGACTTGCCGATCGCCGGAAGCTTCGTCAACTCGCCGGCAGCCACGACATCCCGCAAAGGCGGCGCGTTTTCGACCGACGCGGCAGCTTTCTCGAATGCCGTGTATTTGTAGAAGCTCTCTCCCGCCATTTCCATGAGCGTGCGGATCTCGAGGAGCTTTTGCGCGACTTCGGTGTTGGAGAGCATCAATTCGGACCCTTGCGGAGACTTCGCCCCCGGCGGCGAAGAGGTCCTCGATGCACATCCTGCGCATGCGCGATGCGTCGTACGCCCGGAACGGCGCAACGATCGTCGCTCCGACGAGCCTGGACCTTGCGCCGCGGGAGCACATGACGCACCCCTGCGCGAGCGCGCACGAGGCCGAAGCCCTTGCAATGATGGCGGCTGCGCTCGCCCGCGCGACGGCCGGATCGGTAACGATCGGCGAGTACGATCCTCGCGTCCAGCCCGTGCATTGCAAACGCATTGCGGCGTTCGTGCCGCACGATCCCCTGCCGCTCACCCAAATCGATGCGGAGCGCTACATTGCCTATCGCGCGGCACTTTGGGACGTCGACCTCGCCGTGGCGCGTGCGCGTGCGCAGGAACTGCTCGCGCGTCTGGGCGGGTTGCACGAAGCCTTCGCGTATCCGATCGTGGGCGCGCTCGTGCCGGCGCCGAAACTGCTCGTACTCGACCGCCCGCAAACGACGTTCGTCTCGCAGGTTCTCGACGCTGCAGAAGACTGCGCCGTGTTGATCGTGCAGAGCGGAGAGAGCGCGTGACGCCACAAGCGCTGCGCGCGATCGTCGGCGCTCGTCTACGCGCGGAGCGGCGCACGCTGATCTTCTCCTGCGCAAGCTCCGCGATCGTGGGTTATTTTGCGACCCAGAACCTGGCGGGACCGATGTTCTTCTGTTCGACGATTGGTATCGCCATTGCACTTCTGCAAGGACCCGGTAGGCACGCCTATCTCGACACCAACGAACGCAGCGCGCCCCTCTTCGGGCGCGAGCTCGCGCGCGCCAAAGCGCTTGCTCCGCTGATGAGCGCAACGATTGCAACGCTGGTGTATTGGATCGCGCAGTTTGCCGGTGGCTATGCCGTGCCACCGCTCTACGTCGTACTGACACTCGCGTGCGTACTCGCCGGAACGCTCGTTGCGCTCAATGCTACGACGCGCGACGGCGTTGGGCGCGCGCTAGCACTCGCGTTGACGGTTGCGACGATCGTCGTCGCATTTTTGCTGGCAAAAAGTGGCGGCACCATCGGCGCCGCCACTGAGCTCGTTTTTTGTGCAATAGCCGGGTTCATTGCGCTGCGCCAATATGGCGAATCCCTCGCGCGTTACGAACCACTATAGGGTTACGCCGATAGCGCTGCTCCGGACGCAGCGAGCTTTTCGAGTATCGTGCGGTCGAACTGCGGCAGATCGTCGGTGCCGCGCGTGCTGACCCAATTCGAATCACCCACGGTCGGCTGATCGCGATAGAGTCCACCGGCGTTGCGAATGTCGTCGGCGATCGCATGCGCACCCGTGATCTGCCGGCTGCGCACCAATTGGGACGAGATCAATACCTGCGCACCGTGGCCGATCGAGAAGATCGGTTTCTTTGCAGCATCGAACTCGCGCACCAGACGCTGGACTTCAGCATCGGTGCGGATCCGGTCGGGTGACGTGCCGCCCGGGATCAACAGCGCGTCGAAATCTTCCGCCGTGCAATCTACCGCCAGCTCCTCAGCGCGAACGCTCTGGCCGTCGTCCAAGCCCCGCTTGCCGCGGATCTTCGTGCGCGCACGTTCGTCGACGCCGACGATCGTGACGACCGCACCGGCCTCTTCGAGCGCCTTGCGCGGCTCGAACAAATCTGCTTCCTCAAACCCATCGCCGATTAGCGCGGCGATTCGCTTTCCATCAACACCTTGCATCGTGGGGGCCGTCTTTCGCTCCGGTCGTTAGAGTGTCCCACCCGTCTGCTGCACGGCCGCTCGAAGGAGGTAGGCAAGCTCAACCTCGAGCTTGCCGAGCGCGTCCAGCACCTCGTCCTGCGCCAGCGCGGCGAGGGCGGGGTTGCGTTTGGTCATGTCTCCTTCGGGCACGCGGTGGCGCGGATTTATCTCGCGCATGTAGATGCGCGCGTCATAACGCACTGGTCCGTCCGGCAAAAAGTACAGCGGGTCCAGGCCGAAGGCGTAGACCTCGAGCGATAGGATCGCCGTCTTTTGTAGGAACTCGATCGGTCGCGTGCGCAGCGCCTGCGCCAGACGCGCGAGCGCCGAGACGCCCACGCGTTCCTCACCGGCAAGTACGGCCGCGAACCGCGCCGGCTCGAGGCCAATCGCCGCAGCTAGGTGCTCGTAGCCGACATCGCGCTCGGCGGCGAGCGCGGCCAAGCCCTTTCCGAAGGCTGCCCCTCCTGCGGTGCCGACGCGTCCGTCCCAGGCAGGCTGT
>JBAUEZ010000261.1:0-4080 GCA_049678885.1 Candidatus Aquilonibacter sp.
CCGTGGCGCCCGGCGCGACCTACTCGGGACCGATCACGTTTCCGTCGGGAACGGGGAGCGCAACGATTTCTGCGTCGATCGGCATACCGGACGCAACGACCGAGCTGAATATCTCGCCGGGCCGCACCGCATCGAGCGCGCGCGTTGCAACCGGATCGCGCGCACGGACCGCAACGTCGGGCGCGCCGTACACGACGACCGCGTATTTCACGCTGACCGCAGCGACCAGCGTTACGATCTCGGCGATTCCGACGATCAGCGCGTCGGGCTACGACGCAGCGTTCTATAACACGCAAGGCTTCTGGGTGACGCTGCCGCAGACTGGTACGATCTCACTCGCGGCCGGCGCGTCGGTGTATTTTGCAATCTATACCGGCGGCACATTGCCGTCACCGAATCCGAGCGGCTGTGTCGGCGTGCAGCCTAATGCGACGACACGCGCGAATCCGCAATTGGTCGGCGTGCAGCCGATCACACCGGGAGCCGGCTTTACGTATGAGGGCACATTGACCTCAACCATCGCGCGGGCAACACCGTGCGCGATTCCCGATGTCACGTCGAACGCGACCGTCGCGGTGACTGTCACGACATCGCCCGATACGGGTTCGCAGGTCAACGAAGACAGTAGCGAGACCGACGCGTACAGCACGGATTCGGTGACGACCAGCACCGATGCGGTCGTCGAGCCAACTTCGGCGCCCGCGGCGCAGAGCTTCGCCGAGCTGAGCGAGACGACGACCGACGAGGTCGGCGACTCTACCGTAACGACGTATGGCAACGGCGCGCTGATCTATGCGATCGCGTCACCCTTGCCTTTCCCCACCGCAATTACAAATAGCCCGCCGTCCACAGTCAACGCAACGCTTGCCGACGCTACGACGACGAAACGCACGTACGCGTCCAACGGCACGTACACGGAAAACGATTCGATTCCGGGCGGCGGCCAGAACACGATCACGGTCAATGGCAACGGCTCGGGAACCTACAACGTCGACGGGAGCGAGCTGATCTTTACCTATGGCGCACCGTCGAATGGCAACATCTTGCTGACCGTAACCGTCGGCGGCGGCACGCCGCAGAAGCTCTCGATTCCAGCGTGGTTCACCAGCAGCCCAACACTGTACAGCGACGTCACAACCGATAAGCAGCCAACAACTGCCTTCCCCTCGGTGTGTCAGCCGAATCCCAACACGGCGCCCACCGACGATTTCCATCGCGTGATCTCGATCATCGATCCGGTACTCGGCTATTCCGAGATCGAAACGATCGACTCGTACGTGGTGAAGGATTTCACGGGCAGCACGACCGTCGGCCCGTCGTGCGTGGTGATCAGCGACGTGCAGAAGGTCTACTACGACTATAACTACGACACGCCGTACGTCATCTACGCGTCGCTGACGATGCCGGCGGCACCGATGCAGACCAACACAATCAGCGAGGCGTACTGGTATTCGCAAGCGCCGACCGGTCTCACGAGCGTGCGCACGATGAGCGCCAGCTCCGGTGAACTCGGCGCGAGCATCGCCGCGCATGCATCGGGTATCGCGTTCCAGCGGGCACTCGAACGGGCGCAAAGGGTGGAAACGCTCAGCCGTAACCTTGCCACGCGCCAACTTGGAGGTGTGAAGTGAACCGCCGCTTAGCTTTCGCGGCCGCCGCCGCGCTCGCGATCGCGCTTGCCGCGTGCGGAGGCGGTGGTGGCGGTGGCGGCAGCATGCCGGTGACGCAACCGCTCGCCCCGAACAACACCAGCGCGATTCCACCGCAGTTGATGGTACAGGCCTACGGCCAAAGCGCGATGGCCGGCGCCACATATGTCGGCCCCGTCACGAACGCGCACTTGAGCGTATCGGTCTTGGTGCATCAACAGAACGCGCAAGGCTTAATCGCGTACTCGCAGGCGGTGCAAAATCCGGCCTCAGGCAGCTTCCGTCACTTCTTGACGCCGGATCAGATCGCCACGCAGTTCGGCGCGAAGGCGAGCGATTATCAAGCCGTTGGACAATATTTTGCCAACAACGGGCTCGCAGTTGGCGGCTGGAAACAGCGCCTGCTGCTTAGCGTCTCGGGTCCGCAAGCAAACATGGAGCGTGCGTTCGGCACGACCTTTGGGCTCTACGAACTCAACGGCCGGAAGTTCGTCGCGCCCACCACCCAACCGCACTTTACGCAGCAGCTCGCCGTCGACGCGGTCGACGGGATCGTCGCCCTGCGCACGAATCACACGTATATCATCACGCCGCCGCGTGCGGCCGCCGGTTACACGGTGGGCTACTCGCCGTCGACGGTGCGCGCGGCATTCGACTATGTCGGTGCGTATAATGCACACTACAACGGCAACGGCATCAACCTTGGCATCATCGCGACGGGACCAATCGACAATACCTGTGGCGGCAGCGGCGATTGCGATCTCAACGGATATCTTGAGATGACGGGCACGACGCAGGCTGCGCACGTGACGGAGGTCGAGGTCTCGCCGTCGCCGATTGCGACTGGGCTCGCGAAGAGCGGTTGCGTCCAGCCATCGTGTACATTTCCGTATTCGAGTGCGTTTCAGTCGCCGCCGCCGGTTACAGCGCCGTGCAGCGGATCGCTGCCGACATGTAATCCCGAGGATGGCGAAGCGCAGCTCGACACCCAGCAGGCGGCAACGCTTGCGCCGTTTGCCAACGTATTGTTCTATCTCGCGTACAACGCCGCCGATTGCAGCAGCGTCGCATTTCCCGGAGCGTGCGTCAGCAGCGACCCAGATTACGGTCCGGAGATCGGCATCGTTGAAGCGGATCCCGAGATCATGCAGGCGATCGCCGACAACACCGCCGACGTGATTTCGATCAGCTACGGCGGCGGTGAGCCGCAACAAGGCTGGACCGGTTATGACTCAGGATCCAATGCCTACAAGGGTTCGTTCTCGCAGCTCGAGTTCGCTGAACTTGCGCTGGAAGGCATCGCCGTGTTCGTTTCCTCGGGCGACGACGGTTCGGCCGAATGTTTCTCCGGTGACGTGTACTTGCCGTACCAATGCGTTTCGTATCCGTCGGGTGATCCGAGCGTTACGTCAGTCGGCGGCGTAACCGCGCCGCTCAACGCGTATGGCCAAGCAACGGGTCCGTGGGTCGCATGGGGCATCACCACGTTTGAATCGAATCCGGGGAATCCGCTCGGCATACCGGCGGGTTACGGCGCGCTCGGTGGTTCCGGCGGCGGCGCTTCCAACGTCGGTGGCTTCGCAGACAACCCGCCTGCCGACATCCCCGCACCGCCATGGCAGGCGAGTGCGTCGTTCCACGCAGCTTATCGCGAGCAACCCGACGTGTCGATGCTCGGCGATCCGAGCACCGGCGTCTCAACGATGCAGAACTTCAAATTCGGCGGCTCGCTGAGCGATATCGGCGGTACGTCGGTTGCGGCGCCACAAATGGCGGCGATGTGGGCCGACGTCTTGAGCGCATGCAAAGCGAATCCGGTGGGAATGTGCGCAGGTGGAACGGGTTCGACACCATGGCGACTCGGCAATGCAGCGCCGTATTTCTATGCGATCTACGGGCACACAGCGATTAACAACAAGACGCCGTTCCTCGCCTACAACCAGGTGTTCTACGATATCGTCTACGGTGACAACCAGATGGCCAATCCGACGTACGCGCCGGCGAGCCCGGTTCCGGGCGCGAGCGCCGGGCCCGGCTACGACCTGGTCTCGGGCGTCGGCGTGCCGTTCGCGGGCCACCTCATTCAGGCCATTACCGGCGAGCAAGTTCCGTAGGGGCCCCCTCTTGCGCCCCCTGCTATAATGTTGGGGTTGTGAAAGAGAAGATCCACCCCAACTGGTACCCCGAGGCGCGCGTCCACTGCGCCTGCGGCAATGCATTTACGACCGGCTCGACGATGAAAGAGATCGGCGTTGAGATCTGTTCCGCGTGCCATCCGCTCTTCACCGGCACGCAGAAGCTGATCGATACCGCCGGCCGCGTTGACAAGTTCAACCAGCGCGCCGCTGCCGCCGCGAAGAAGAAAGAGGAAGCCGCGCAACGCCAGGCCTCCAAGGACGCAAAGAAAGCCGCCGCCGAGGTTTAGCTACCC
>JBAUEZ010000262.1:0-52880 GCA_049678885.1 Candidatus Aquilonibacter sp.
GTCATGGACACGATCGTCATCTTGGACAGAATTCGAGAGAATACCAAGTTGATGGTCGGCGTCGCCTACGACACGATCGTTAACGAATCGATCAAGCAGACGATGACGCGGTCGTTCAACACGCTCGCGACCGTCGTGATCACGCTAGTCGCGCTGCTCGCGCTCGGCGGCGCGAGCCTGAAGAACTTCGCGTTCGCGCTGTTGGTCGGCATCCTCTCGGGCGGGTATCACTCAATTTTCTTCTCGGCACCGCTGGTGCTCGTGTTCCGCAAGCGTCAGCTCGAAGCGGCGGTGCGGAAGCGCAAGGCTGCGCTGGTTGCGCCGGGTCAAGCGCCTGCGCGCATCGACGCAAGTGGCAAGGCGTCGCGCGAAGATATCGTGGCGGCGCGGCGCGCACGGCGTGAGCAGCAGAAGACCTCGGCGCGCGCGCCGCAGACGTCGCCTGCACGGTATCGCCGCAAACGGGAAGAGAACGCGCCGGCAGCGGTCGACACGATGGAACCGGTCGATCCGCTCGATGCGCAAACCAGTGGGCTCCACGATGAAGCCTACGACGTCGGGCACGAAACGATCAATTTGAATCTCGAAGGGTTTGAGGCTCCCGCGCCGGAGCATGAGCCGGACGGCGCGCACCAAGAGTAAAGCGGCGGTTCCGCCGCCGACGGCGTCGGAAGCCGCCTTTGAACGCGCCTTCGCCGCGTTCGTTCCTGTCATCCCGAGCGTAGGCGAGCGAAGCGAGCCGGAGTCGAGGGACAGTCTCTCAGCATTTGCGTCGCGCGTTTTCAAACACGCTGACGAGTATGCGAAGGATCGCTACGCGACGATCGGCGGCGCATCGCAGTTTCATTCAAAGATCGTCGGCGTGTCGTTTGAAGGCCGTCAAGATACGATCGCAGGCCTGCGTGTCGGGACCGATCTGGCGCTGCAGCGTCAACCGGACAATCAATTCGATCCCAATGCGCTCGCCGTGTGTTATGGCGCGCTGCAACTCGGCTTCGTGCGCAAGGAGATCGCCAAGCATCTCGCACCGTTGATTGACGTCGGCGCCTCCTACCGCGCGCGCATCGAGTCGCTGACCGGTGGCGGTGAGAAAAACCGCGGCGTCAACATTTACATGTGGCGCGACGCAGAAGCTGCTATTCGTCCCTCGACTACGCTTCGCTACGCTCGGGATGACAAAGAAGAAGCTGTGCGCCGAGCGCTAATTGGCGATGCACGACCACATCCTGCGCAGCAGCAAGCCTTGGAGCGCATCGAAGCCGGGCGCAACACCCTCGTTGTGCTTGGCACCGGACGCGGCAAGTCGTTTTGCTTTCAGTATCCGGCCGCAATGCGCGCGCTTGCCGGCAACGCCAAGACGCTCGTCATCTATCCGCTGCGCGCGCTCGCCAACGATCAATATGAAGCGTTGATCCGCAAGTTCGATCCGCTGGGCTTGCGCATCTACCGCGCGAACGGCTCGATCTCGCACGATGAGCGCGAAGAGCTGTTCGCGGCGTTGCGCGAAGGCGCGTGGGATATCGTGCTGGCCACACCGGAGTTTCTCGAATTTCACCGCGAGACGTTTACCGGCGCGAGCGTGCCGTCGTTTGTGGTGGTCGACGAGGCGCATCATCTCTACGAGTCACGGCACCGCGCCGCGTACGGCCGCCTCGGCGCTACGATCGCGGCGCTCGGCGCACCGCAGGTGCTTGCCCTTACCGCAACGGCCAACGACGAAGCCTTTGCGCACATCGTGCGCGAGCTACATATCGACGCGTGGGTGATCGATCCGACCGTCCGCGAAAATCTTCACGTCGTCGACGCGCGCGAGACCAAGGACCGGCTCGACTATCTCCTCGATCTCGTCCGTGACGCTTCGACAAGCTCAGGGGAGGCCGGCAAGGCAATCGTCTACTGCAACTCGCGCAAAGAGGCGACCAAGCTCGCACAAAACCTGCGCAAGAAACTCGGCGACGCGGTGATGTTCTACCACGCCGGTATGCCGTCGCCCGAACGCGCGGAGGTCGAGCGCTTCTTTCGCGAGGGAGAGCTGCGCGTGATCGTCGCGACCTCGGCGTTTGGCGAAGGTATTGACCTGCCCGACGTGCGCCACGTCGTGCTCTATCACCTCAACTTCGATTTTACCGAGTTCAATCAACAGGCGGGCCGCGCCGGGCGCGACGGAGCACCGGCACAGATTCACCTGCTCTTCGGACAGAACGACCGCACGATCAACGAGTTCATTATCGACCGCGACGCGCCGACGCTCGGCGTGCTGCGCGCAGTGTACAAAGGCGTTCGTGGCCTCGCGCGCGACGGCATCGTGCGCATGAACTACACGGACATTGCGCGCACGCTCGAACTGGACAAGGTCAACGATCGCACGATAAGCCGCGCCCTGCACATCTTCGATGACGAAGGCCTGGTCGAGATCGGCGAGGACGACGAGGGACGCTACGTGCGGTTCCGCAGCGTCGACGGCAAGGTCGATCTCGAGCGCAACGAGCGCTTCGCCGAGGGCGAAGCCGAACGCGAGAGCTTCAAACGCTTTTGCGAGCTCGTGCTGAGTGCGCGCGCCGAGGATCTCGAGCGGATCATCAATCGCCCGATCTATCCGCAGCGCACGGAGCTCGTGCGATGAGCGAGGAGCGGCGTCCGGCTGCGGTTGTGCTCGGCATCTTCGAGGAGCCGCCGCACGGCGTGATCTTCATCGAGCGCGCGGCGCATCTGCGCAATCACGCCGGACAGATCGGTCTGCCTGGCGGCGGAATGGACGCGGGCGACGAAGGCGACCTGCGCACGACGGCACTACGCGAGATGTGGGAAGAGGTCGCGGTCGCGCCCGAGCGCGTGACGATCGTCGGGCAGTTGCCGGTGATCAATGCGCGCGTGAACCGTTACGCGGTGACGCCCTTCGTCGCCACCGTTGCGCCGGGCGACCTGCGGATCGACGCGACCGAGACGGTCGGCGTCTTCACCGTGCCGCTCGAGAACGTCGTGCGCGACCTCCACGAGGACAAAGTCGAGGTCGGCGCGTTCACCATCGAGACACCGGTGCTCGATCACGCCAACAAGCGCATCTGGGGCCTGACCGGGCACATTCTGCGTGCCTTTGTTGCGGCATGGAACGACCCCGAGCACGAATTGCGAGCTCGCGTCGAGACAAGGCTCTCCTCGAAATAATGGCGAACGCGCCAAAATATTAACGGAGGACCACGATGCGGAGAATTCTCGCGGCGACGCTTCTAGTCGCCCTGATCGGCGCTTCCACGACGACGATGGCACACGCCTACGGCGTCGCAGATGTGCTGAGCGCCCCATTCCCGGATAATCTCACTGCCTCGCCCGACGGCAGAGTGCTGGTGTGGAAAGTCGACGCGAGCGGTGTAAAAAATCTCTACACCAACGCGGGCGGCAGCATACACGCCCTGACGCACTACACGGCCGACGACGGTCAGGATATCGATACGCCGCAGATTCTTCCGAGTAATGACGGCGTCGTCTATTTGCATGGCGGTGTGGAGGACGAAGCCGGCGGCGCGAATCCGAATCCGCTGCAAAAAGTGCCACCGCCGCAGCGCGCGATCTTCGTTGTGCCGATGGCCGGCGGCGATCCGGTGCAGGTCGCTGAAGGCAACGGCGCATTTCTCTCGCCAAAAGGCGATGCGGTTGCGTTTACGACGGTGCAAGGTCAGCTCGGCGTTGTGTCGCTGACAAAGAGCGATGCGACGTTCACGGCCGGTAAACCGGAGATGTTGCCGATTCGCGGCTCCGCGTCGAGCCTCGTGTGGTCGCCCGACGGTACGAAAATTGCGTTTACCAATGCACGCGGCGATCATTCGTTCATCGTGATCTATACGCCGGCTAAGCACACCTACGTGTACGCAACGCCGGACTTCACGCAAGACGATGCAGCGGCATGGGCGCCGGACAGCTCGCGCGTGGCGTTCATCCGGATGCCGGGGCAAAAGATCGGCGAGACGGTTTATGATTACAGCACGTTCGAGTCGAACGATTCGTCGAAGACGCCGTGGTCGATTTGGGTCGCGAATGCTGCGAGCGGCAATGCCCATCGCGTGTGGACCGCGCGTCCCGGCATCGGCCACGCGTTCTACCCATCGTCGAGCGCCGCGCAACTGTGGTGGATGACCGGCGATCACATTGCGTTCACGTGGGAGGCTGACGGCTGGCCGCATATTTATGCGGTATCGGCCAACGGCGGAACGGCGACGCGTTTGACGACCGGTAATTTTGAAGTCGAAACGGTCGTCGCATCGCTCGACCGTTCGCACCTTCTCTATGCCACCAACGAAGGCGCGATCGACGAGCGCCACATCTGGAGCGTTGGGATCGATGGCAGACCGCAAGAACGCACGCATGGCCCGGGCAATCAGTGGTTCCCGACGGCGCTCGCGAACGGCGGGTTCGCCTACATCGATGCGTGGTATGCGGCGCCGCCGATTGTGACGATCGCGGGCAATCCGCCGAAGACGCTCGTCGCGGTACAAACGCCGGCAAACTATCCGCAATCGCAGATGGTGCGTCCGCAACTCATTACCTACAAGGCACCCGATGGGTGGACGATTCACGCGCAGCTCCTTGTGCCGCGCAACGCAAAGGGCAAGATGCCGGCGATCGTGTTCGATCACGGCGGCCCGCCGCGCCAGATGCTCGGCGGCTACCACTATATGGAGCCCTACACGCATCTGTACGAGATGAACCAATACCTCACAAATCGCGGGTTCGTGGTCCTTTCGATCAACTATCGCCTCGGGATCATGTACGGGTACAAATTCCGCAACCCGCCGCAGGGCGGCTGGCACGGCGGCTCGGAGTATCAAGACGTGCTCGCCGGCGCGAAGTGGCTGCAGAAGCAACCCTACGTCGATCCCAATCGGATCGGCATCTACGGGCTTTCATATGGCGGCCTCTTGACCGCGCTTGCGCTCGCCCGCAACTCCGATGTCTTCAAAGTCGGTGCGGACTTCGCCGGCGTGCACGATTGGGCAACCGCCTTCGATCACGACTACGGTCATCCGGTCGGTACACCGGAGCAGCGCAAGATCGCGCACATGTCGACTGCCGAGGGCTATCTCGACACGTGGAAGTCGCCGGTCTTCATCGAGCAAGGTGATGACGATCGCAACGTGGCGTTCTCGCAGAGCGTCGATCTTGCGACCAAGCTGCGCTCGCGCGGCGTCACCGTGGAGACGCAAGTCTTTCCGGATGAAGCGCACGAGAACTTGGTCTGGGCGCACTTGGTCGAGCAATATACGGCTGCTGAGGCGTTTATTGCGAGGTACTTGCACCCCTAGCGCGCGAGACTCGTTGCTACGTGGACGAGCGCATTCGCCTGTTCGCCGAACTCGCGAAAGCGCTCGTCGTGCGTCGCACCCGTATCGTAGCGTTTGTAGATCTGCTGCAAGATCGCGGCGAAACGAAAGATGTTGAACACGTGATACCAGCCGGCGGCAGATACGTCGAAGCCCGTCGCTTGGCCGTACGCTGCGACCACTTCGCCGCGCGTCATGAAGCCTTCGCGCCACGTTGGCATGCCCCATAAACGAAACGCGGGCGGATCGCTCGCCTCCGGCCAGAGCGCGAGGACGTAGCCCAGATCCATCAACGGGTCGCCGTACGTGCACATATCCCAATCGAGCAGTGCGGTGATGCGCGCCGGATCCTGCGGATCCAGCAGCATGTTATCGAGCTTGTAGTCGTTGTGTACCAGCGTCGCGGCGGGCGATGGCGGCAGATGCTCGCGCAACCAGTCGACCAGCACCGAAGCATTCGCGGTGTGCGCAGTGCGCGCGGCTTCCCAACGTCTGGTCCAGCCATCGAGCTGTCGCGTCACATAACCGGCGGGATGGCCGAGCTCTTGCAACCCCGCGGCGATTACGTCGACGTGATGCAACGCCGCAAGCGTCTCGATCAGTGCGCGCCCTAGCCGCTGCGCAAATACGCGATCGCCATGCAGCGCCTCGGGAAGGTCGCGACGCATCGCGATCCCATGCTTACGTTCCTCGATTACGAAATCGGCGCCGATGATCGCGTGGTCGGCGCACAGATGGTAGCTGCGCGGTGCGAGCGGGAAGCTCGCGTACAGCTTGGAGAGGACCGCGTGCTCGCGGCGCATGTCGTGCGCGCGCTCCGGCAGCGGACCGAGCGGCGGCCGGCGCAGCACGTATTCACTGTCGCCGAAACGCACGAGATAGGTGAGGTTTGCGTGACCGCCGCCGAACTGCCGCAGCGCAAAGCCACCTGTCGCCTCAGGCAGATGTTCGCGCAGATATGGTTCGAGCTTCGCGGTGTCGAGTCGCTCCTCGGTACGTACGTCGATGACTTCGGGGTCTTCGTGGATCACTTGTGCGCTTCCAAGTGCGCGATGTCGTTGAGGGACACGAGCAGCCGGCGATCGTCGCGGGCGCGCACGATCGAGATCGACGTGTTGCCCGAGGGAAAGAAGAAGTCACTGCGCAGATCGAGCAGCGACGCGAGGTATGCGTTGATTGCGCCCGCATGGCTGATGACGGCGGCACGGGCTCCGGGATGCGCGGCGACGATCGCGTTGACCGCTTCATGCATGCGTGCGCGCACGTCGTGCGACGATTCGGTTCCGGGAAGATGCGACCAACCGCCGTTGGCGATCGCGATCTCGGCCAGATCGTGCAGCGCTACCGGCCCGACGCCGGCGATCTCGACTTCGCGCAAACGTGGATCCTCGGTGACCACCAGACCCGTAGCCTGCGCGAGGACCTCGGCCGTCTCGCGCGTACGCCGCAGCGGGCTCGAGTAAATTGCAGCGATGTCGCGCTGCTTCAAGCGCGCGGACAACGCGGCCGCCTGCGCTAGCCCACGCGGTGTCAGCGGCAGGTCGACCTCGCCCGGCTCGAGCGCCTCGCTCGGTCGCAACGGCTCCGCCTCGGCATGACGGATCAACAACAGCTCGGTTGCGCCATGCGCGACGCGAAAGTCATGCATCGTACTTGGCCAACTCAGCTTTAGCGATGCTGCGCAGGTGCACTTCGTCGGGACCGTCGGCAATCCGGAGGGAGCGCGCGTTGATCCACGCGTGCGAGAGTCCGGTATCGTCGAGCAGCCCTTCGGCGCCGAAGGCTTGGATCGCGCGATCGACCACTCCTTGTGCGACGCGCGGCGCGGTGACCTTCGCCATCGCGATCGCGGTTGCGGCGCGCTTGTTCCCATGTTGGTCGAGTTGTCGCGCCGCGTCGTAGACGAGATGGCGCGCGCTGTCGATCTCGATGCGCGAGCGCGCGATCCACTCGCGCACGACACCTTGCTCGGCGAGGGGACGTCCAAAGGTGACGCGATCGCGCACGCGCAGACACATCATTCGTAGCACACGCTCGCACAAGCCGAGCAATCGCGAGCAGTGATGCAATCGCCCGGGCCCAAGGCGTCCCTGCGCAATCTCGAAGCCGCGTCCTTCCCCCAAGATCATATTCTCGACAGGCACGCGCACATTCTCGAACGCAAGCTCGGCGTGGCCGAAGGGCGCGTCATCGTATCCAAAGACGGAAAGTGCGCGCACAATGCGTACGCCCGGCTCGCGTATTGGGACCAGGATCATCGATTGTTGCTGATGCTTTGCCCCACGCGGATTGCTCTTGCCCATGAAGATCAGCACCTGCGCGTGTGGATGCAACGCGCCGGTCGTCCACCACTTGCGCCCATTGAGCACGTAATGATCGCCATCGCGTTCGATTGCGGCCGAGATGTTGGTCGCGTCCGACGAGCCGGTGCCGGGTTCGGTCATCGCAAAGCCGCTTCGGATCTCGCCGCGCAGCAGCGGATCGAGCCAACGCTCGCGTTGCTGGGGCGAGCCGTAGCGCGCCAAGACCTCCATGTTGCCCGTGTCCGGTGCATTACAATTGAAGACCTCGGGCGCGATCGGCGATGTGCCCATGAGCTCGCAAAGCGGCGCATATTCGCGGTTGTCGAGTCCGGCACCGTACTCAGAATCGGGAAGGAAGAGATTCCACAGGCCTTGCGCACGTGCGAGCGACTTGAGCTCTTCCATGATGGCCGGCTGCGTCCAGCGGGTGGATCCGCTTTGCAGCTCCAGCGCATAGCGCGATTCGCTCGTATAGACGAACTCGTGCATAAACGCGTGCAGTCGCTCGTGCAAAGACTGTGCCATCGTCGCAGCACTTCCAGCCGGGCGGGAAAAGCGCCTTGCGTGCCCTAATCGAGCCTTAACGTTACGTGGAGGGCTCAATGCGACGTCACTTTGCCGTATGGTTGTTTGCCACGAGTTTGCTATTCGTCACATCGCCGGTCGCGCACGCGCAGTCAACTGCGCCGAGCGCAGCCGCATCACCAGCAGCAAGTGGCGCCGCAGCGGCTGCGGCCGCCGCGCACAAACCGGCTGCCTACGACACATTCACCAAAGGCGCTACGACCGTATCCGGGCTCTTCCCGATCGTCGAGAAGGACGGAACGTATTACCTCGAGGTGCAAAAATCGCAGCTTGGCGTAGACTTCATCGAAACGTCGATTCCGTCGAGCGGCTTCGGCGGTTTCGGACCGGCACCAGGTGAACCGTACGTCGCGCCCGCGCGCGTCATGCGCTTCGAGCGCTACGGCAATTCGATCGTGTTGCGTTGGCCCAACACCTATGCACGCGTCAGTCCGAATTCCCCGGAGTCCGCGGGAACGCGCGAAAATCTTCCCGATTCGGTGATCGTAGTTACCCCAGTCGTTGCGCAAGACGACAAACGCGTCGTCATCGCCCTTTCGCCCTTCTTGGGCGACATCGCGGATCTCGCCTCGAGTTTGCAACCCGGCCTTAGTCCTCTGTCGCCGCAGCGTGGCGCACATCTCGATCCATCGAAGTCGTTTTTCATCAGCGTGAAAGCATTTCCGAGGAACGATGTACTCACAGTCGATCAGACCTGGAGTGGCCCCGTCGGACTCGATAACGCACCCGACACGCGCAACGTCGAAGTGAAGATGACCTACAACCTGATCCAAGCGCCAAACGATGGCTATATGCCGCGAATCTACGATCCGCGTATCGGCTACTTCTCGCAACCGTTACTCAACTTCGCCACCGACAACGAAGTGCGTCGCGACATTCACTACATCACGCGCTGGAACTTCGGTCCGCGCACGTCGAGTGCCCCGGTAGTTGCGACGAACCCCATCGTTCTGTACTTGAGCAACGATATTCCGATGCAGTATCGCGACACCGTACGCACGGCATTGCTCACCTGGAACGAAGCGTACGCAAAGGTAGGCATCCTCGGCGCGATCAAGGTCGAGCAGCAACCCGACGATCCCTCATGGGATCCTGACGATATCCAACACAACATGATTCGCTGGGTCGACACGAGTCGGCCAGAGTACGGCGCCGAGGCGTTGTTGGTAACCGACCCGCGTACCGGCGAAGAGCTCAATGTCGGCGTGAACTTCGACGCGATCGAAGGCATTGGCGGCCGTCTGACTTACAAGTACGTCATCGCCCCGGCGCGCGGCCTCGCGGATTCCGCCGCGTTGGAAAAAGCCTACGATGAAGACTTGATTCGCTCGGTGATCTTGCACGAGTCGGGGCACGATCTTGGTTTGCAGCATAACTTCATCGGCGAACTGGCATATACTGCGCAAGACATCCAAAGCCGCACGTTCACGCGCACCTACGGCATCGCGACGTCGGTGATGGAATACAACCCGACGAACATTTGGCCGAAGGGCACGCCGCAGGGCGATTACAACCAGATCGTGTTGGGGCCGTACGACTACTACGCGATCAAATACGGCTACGGCTACATCCCAAATGCGACGACGCCGGAACAAGAACTGCCGACGTTGCACACCTGGGCGTCGCGGTGGGCCGATCCGAAGTATCGCTTCGCAAGCGACGAAGACGCAGACACGTTCGCAAACGGGCACGCGATCGATCCGCGCGTCGTGCAGTTCGTGCTCACCAACAAGCCGTTGCAGTGGTGCGCGGGCCAAATGACGATGATGCACGGACTGCTCAATCAGGTCAACGCGAGATTCCCCGAGCGTGGCATGCCGTATGACGAAGCGCGCGCAGCGTTCCTCACGCCGCTACGCTTAGACTTACGCTGCGCGATGTTGCCGGTGCATTGGATCGGCGGCGAGTACCTCTCGCGCGCGCGCAAGGGCGATCCCGGCGCAGGACCGCCGTTGCAGCCGGTCTCGCTCCCCGACGAGCGTACTGCGTGGACGCAACTGGCGAGCGGCCTTTTCGCCGATGCGCCATGGCGTTTCAATCCACAGGTGCTCGACACGCTCACGTACTCGGAGGTGAGTTCGCTTTCCAATGATGCCTCGTGGTCGTACAGTCCCACGCCGCGGCACGACGTCTCGGTTGCGGCGGCGGTTGGAGCGATGCAGCAAGCGGCGCTGCGCGAGCTCTTCTCGCCGCTGCGTCTGCAACGTATCGACGACCTCTCGAGCAAATACGGCACGGGGAAGACGATGTCGATGACCGACCTCTTCGATTGGTCGCGCGACAGCATCTTCGGGACTATTGAGACGGGTGCAATCGCGAAAGAAGGCGTGATACGGCGTAACCTGCAGATGTCGTACGCGCGGCTTCTGGCGTCGATGGTCACATTGCCGATTCCGGGGATTCCGAGCGATGCACAAGCGCTCGCGCGCGTGGGCCTCGAAGATCTGCGTCACGATACGACGGTTGCGCTACAGCGCAGCGCTGTCGATGAGCTGACGCGCGGCCACTTGGAGATGCTCCAAACCATCGCGGACCGCGCGCTTACCGCGCATGCGTTGACGTTCCCATGATCCTTGCTGTACTGCTCGCCGCAGCGTTCGGCGTCACCGATGTACTCAGCGCGCCATTCGTCGACAACGTCACCGCCTCGCCCGACGGCACGGTTCTCGTATGGAAAGTTGACGCGAGCGGCGTGCACAACCTCTACACCAACGTCGGCGGGACGATCCACAAGATCACGCCGTACATGGCGGACGATGGACAAGACATCGACGATGTCGCGGTCTTTTCGTCAAACGATGCGGTCGTGTACTTGCACGGAGGCGTCGACGACAACGCAGCCGACGGCAACCCCAATCCGCTCTCGGTGATACCGCCGCCGGACCGCGCGATCTTCGTCGTCCCCCTGAAGGGCGGCGACCCGGTGCAGATCGGCATCGGTAACAACGTCGCACTCTCGCCAACGGGCGACGCGGTCGCCTATACGACCGTGCAAGGCCAATTGAACGTCGTTTCGCTGACGAAGAGCGGTGACACGTTTACCGTCGGTAAGCCGGAGCCGTTGCCGATTCGTGGCGCGATTGCCGGCATGGTGTGGTCGCCGGATGGAACCCGCCTCGCGCTCACCAATGCGCGCGGCGATCATTCATTTGTCGTCATCTATACGCCGGCAAAACACGCGTACGTCTATGCGTCGACGGATTTCACGCTGGACGGCATGCCGAGCTGGTCGCCGGACGGAACGCGGGTTGCGTTCGTGCGTCGTCCGGGCACGCGCGAGCAGAATACGCCGTATGACGATCCTCCCAACGCACCGTGGTCGATCTGGGTCGCGAATGCGGCGAGCGGCAATGCGCACATGGTGTGGCAAGCGTCGCGCGGGATGGGCGTGACGTTTTACGCCACGGATAGCAGCGCGCAACTCTGGTGGATGCGGGGCAACTACATCGCTTTTCCGTGGGAGGGCGACGGTTGGCGGCATCTCTACGCCGTCTCCGCAAACGGGGGCAGCGCGACCCGCCTCACCGCGGGAACCTTCGAAACCGAAACGGTCAACGTGTCGTTGGACCGCACGCGCTTGCTGTACGCGACCAACGAAGACGACATCGATCGCCGGCACATCTGGACGGTTGGCCTCGATGCGCATCCGCGTGCCTTGACCGGCGGCACGAACGATCAATGGGCGCCGACGCCGCTGGCAAACGGCGGGTACGCGTACGTTGACGGGGGCTACAACGCGCCACCGGTGCTGACCATCGCAGGACACCCTGCACAGACGCTCGTCGCGGTTGCGACACCCGCGAGCTTCCCGTCGGCCCAACTCGTACGTCCGCAACTTGTGACATTCCGTGCGCCCGACGGGCTGCTGATCCACGCGCAGCTCTTCGTGCCGCGCGGTGCTTTGGCGCGTCACGCGGCGATCGTCTTCGATCACGGTGGTTCGCGGCGGCAGATGCTGCCCGGCTTCCACTACATGGAAGCCTACACGCATCTCTACGAGATGAATCAATATCTCGTCAATCGTGGGTACGTCGTGCTCTCGATCAACTATCGTTCCGGGATCATGTACGGGCACAACTTCCGTGAAGCGCCGCACTGTTGCTGGCGCGGCGCATCGGAGTACCAGGATGTGTTGGCGGGCGGACGCTGGCTGCAGAAGCAATCTGAGGTCGATCCCAAACGTATCGGCATCTATGGTCTCTCGTATGGCGGGCTGCTCACGGCGCTTGCGCTCGCGCGCAACTCCGACGTCTTCAAAGCCGGCGCTGATTTTTCCGGCGTGCACAATTGGGCGACATACTTCGATTGGGCCTACGGCGGCAAGGTCGTCGGTACGCCGGCGCAGCGCTCGCTCGCGGAAAAGTCGACGGCGATCAGCGCTATCGATACGTGGCGTTCACCGGTCTTCATCTCGCAGGGTGATGACGATCGCAACGTGCCGTTCTCGCAAGGCGTCGATCTCGCAACACGTCTGCGCAGTCGCGGCGTGCACGTTGAGACGCTGGTGTTTACGAACGAGACGCACGAGCCCTCGGTCTGGGCGCACTTGGCTGAACAATATCAAGCCGCCGCCACATTCTTGGTTAAGGAACTCCACCCATGAACGTCTTTCGCAAACTTGCTGCTGCCGCCGCGGCGCTCTTGCTGACCACGGCGATAACCGCACGCGGCTTCAGCCCTGCGCAACTCGACGTGCAAGCGAAGTACGAAGCAATCGTCGCCGGCTCGCCGACCGAGGCGCAAGCCGAGGCCGACGAGCTCGCGCTGGCCGGCTACGTGCATCGCATGGGCACGCCGGGTGACTTGCGTAGCGCGAAGTACGTGCGCGATCAGCTCGAAGCAGCGGGTTGGGATGCGCAGCTCGTCACGTACAACGTCGCGATCGCGTGGCCGTACGAGCAGCGCTTGACGTTGCTTGGCAAAACGCCGCAAAACGTTGATCTCTACGAACCGGCGGTCAAAGGCGATCCGTATTCGACCGATCACAAGGCAATCGGCATTCCGTATTCGGGCTACAGCGTTGACGGCGAAGGGACCGGTCCGGTGATCTATGCCAACCACGCGACGGCGGAAGATTTTGCGGCGCTCGCGTCGATGGGTATCTCGGTAAAGAACGCGATCATCATCGCGCGTCCCGGCGGCGGTGCGCTAACGATGAAGGCCTACGAAGCAGCGAAACATGGCGCAAAAGCGGTGCTCGTGTTTCCCGACCCGCTCGACGGCGGCTACTTCAAAGGCGAAACGTATCCGAACGGTCCGTGGCGCCCGCTCGGCGGCGCGATGCGCAACACGATGACGTTTACCAACGATCCGGGGGATCCAACGGCGGAAGGCATTCCGGTACCGGGTGCGCCGCACAAACCGTTCTCGGCAATCAAGCTCCCACCGATTCCGGAGATGCCGATCACCGGACGCGTTGCAAGGCAGTTGCTTGAAACCATCGGCGGTCCCGTTGGGCCGCCGGATTGGCATCCCGGCTTCGCATTTCCGCTGCACCTCGGCGGCAACGTGCAAGCGCACTTCGTGATCAAAAGCAAACGGTTCTATGGGCCCATTTGGGATGTGATTGCAACGATGCCCGGCGTCGATACGAAGCAGCTCGTCGTTACCGGTGGCCATCGTGACGCGTGGACGTACGGTGCGGTCGATCCGATCAGCGGTACGGTCGATCTGTTGCAACTCGGGCGCGCGCTTGGAAAACTCAAGGCGGCAGGTTGGAAACCGCAGCGCACGATCGTGATCGGCTCATGGGACGGCGAAGAACTCAACCTCTTCGGCAGCGACGAGTGGGTCGAGCAACACGCCGCGGAGTTGCGCGCCGGCTGCGTTGCGTATATCAACACCGATGAGGTCGCGTTTGGTCCACGCTTTGGCGTGTACGCAACGCCCGAACTCGGCGGTGCGCTGCTCGATGCAGCGACGGCAGTAAACGCGCCCAACGGACAACCGCTTGCGGCATACTGGAAGGCGCAAGACAAGGACATGGGCGTTCGCCCGATCGGCGGGGGCAGCGATCACGAACCGTTCGTGTATCACGAGAACATTCCGGCGGCCGGAGCCGGCTACGGCGGCCCATTCGGCACCTACCACTCGGCGTACGACGATCCGGCCTCGCTAAGCATCTACGACCCGGGCATGCACGAAGCAGCTGCTGCAGCGCGCTACACGTCGATCGTCGTTTTGCGGCTCGCCGATGCGACGTATCCGGATCTGCGTTTGACGCTGCTCGCGCAAGCGCTCCAGCAGCGCGTCAGCTCATTCGCGAAGGCCGGGAACGACGCGCGGCGCGCCACGGTCGTCGCACAGTTGCAGCCGGATGCCGATGCCTATCTCGCCGCCGCCAACGCCCTTGATGCGCGAGCCGATACGGCCGTGGCGCAAGGCGACGCAAGCGCTGCTGCCGCGGCATACGCGCAGTTGCATGCGTCTGAAGACGCGTTCTTTCAAGCGGATTCAGCCAAGTGGTCGCGCACGCTGCTCTATAGCGTGAGCGGCTACGAAGGCACGATTCTGCCCTCGCTTGACGACACGCTTGGAACCAACGGCGATGCGGCGCTCGCAACGCTGAACGCCGCATTCAAGGCCGCGATCTCCGCTGCGGGGCCTTAAGCAACGGCGCGCACGAATTTCGCTTGATCGACGGCATCGTAGAACGCGTTGTTGGTCTCGCTGATGCCTTTGCTGGCCCACGGATCGATTTGCTTCTGTGAAACCGGCGCATGGATCGTGGGTCCCACGGCGTCGGTGTAGCTTGCGCCGTCGAACGGGCCGAATTTGCGCGCTTCTTTGTGCGCGATCACGAGCGCGCGCGTTGCATCGGCGGCTGCACGCGCCGCGTCGCGAAGTTGGGCTGGGAGTTTGTCGTCGCTTGAAATTGCTTCGTACATGGCAATCGCCGGACGATCGGCGTGCCACGGCATGTCGGGCGTCGCCTCCTCGAAACGGACCATGCCGTCGACCGACGCGGCGTCGCGACGAATCGCCGCGCGATCCGCGCTGTCCCCCGCCGCCGCATCATTGAACGTCTTGATTGCGCGTTCGGCGTTGGCGATCGGTTCCGGCGAGCAGTCTAGGACGTCGAACGCAGCGGCCGTGCCGAATGAATCCCCGAACGGCGTCGCGTAGCGGGCCTGCATCACGGTATTCACGACGCCGTTCGCCATTGCGCTCGGATCGTCGATATTGCGTGCGATCGCATCGGCAACACCGGACGGCACGCCCGGCGAGAGCATCGTCTCGGGCGATGCGGCCAACCAGCGGACTCCAACGCGCGAGAGCGCGTCGGCAAACCCCATCGTCGACATCAAACATTGGTTCGCCACCACGCCGTCGATTTTGCGCGACGCGTCCTCGGGGTGCTCCTGAGCGTGCAGCGCGATTCCGTCGGCGATTGCCTTGGCCATGTCGGGCATCGACATCACGGCGCCGGTGTGCGTCTCCAAACCGCCCCCATCGCCGCCACCGTGATCGACCAAATCGACCCAGGCCTGCTTTGCGCCGGATTGCTCGGCGCGCTCGAGCGTGCACGCGACGAACTTTGCGAGATTTGCCGGGTCGGCCATGTTCTGCGGCTTGCCCGTCTGCGAATTGTTGACGTTGCCGTCGGCGATGGTAAACGTGTCGGTGCGCTTGCGACCTTCGGCGAGATCGCCGTCCTCGATGCGTAGACCGGTCGTGTCTTCGACCGTATACTCGACCGCGTCGTCGGTGCGACTACTTTTCAGTGCTTGCGCGATGGTACGTGACTGGGATGCGTCCAAATTGTTATCGCCGTCGCGATAGATGCCGAACTCGAGCGCCCGGCGAGATGGCGTGGTAGAAGCGATGACCTGCACTGCGATCCTCCAGAGTGAGAGCGAAGTACGGGTCTACTGCGCGAGCTGCTCGCTCCGGCGATAGGTGGAATTACGGGTTTTCGAGAGAACGTCACCCGGCCGTGGAACTCGTCCGTTTTTCCGATCTCGATTGCCACTATAGCGCCCGCGAAATCTTTGCGGGGCTAAGTGGCGTCTTGCAGGATGGCGAGCGCGTCGGACTCGTCGGCCCGAATGGGGCGGGAAAGTCGTCGCTGTTGCGGTTGCTCGCCGGCGTTGACTCGCCGTTCGGGGGCTCCGTTGTGCCCGCGCGATGCCACGTTCGCCTATCTCGCGCAAAGCGTTGCCGACGAAACGGAATCGACCCTGCAGGAGCTCATCGATGCGGCGCTGGCTCGCGTTACGCCCGAGATGTACGGCCTACGCAACAAGACGCTGCGCATCATGCTCGCCTCATTCGGATTCCGCGCCGAGGCGTTCGCGCGTCCGCTACGCGAATTTTCGGGCGGCCAACGCGCAAAAGCTGCGCTCGCCCACATACTGATCGACGAACCGGACTACTGCATCTTCGACGAACCAACCAATCATCTGGATATAGCGACGGTCCGTTGGCTCGAGTCATACATCGCCTCCGATAAACGCGCCTACCTTATCGTTTCCCATGACCGCTATTTTCTGAACCGGGTAGCGACGCGCATCTGGGAGATCGAAGCGGGGCGACTTCATGTGTACCCGCCGGCCGTCAATGCCTACGACGCGTTCGTCGTGGAGCGAGCTTCGCGGCACGCCGAGGAACGTCGAGCGTACGAAACGTTCATTGCCGAGCGAGATAAGCGTCGCGCGACGATCGCGGGTCTGCGCGCCACCCATACTTCATCCGATTACAGTCAGGTGCGCAGTCGCGAGAAACAACTAGCGCGCGCCGAAGCGTCCCTTGCGGTTAACGCACCGGTCGCGCCGGCGGCTTCCATTGCGGTGAATCTGCAGTCAACGCGACGAGCTGCCAATGCGTTTGCGCTGGAGCTAATTGGGCTCTCAAAAGCGTATGCGCATCCGCTTTTTGAAGATCTCGAAGTTGATGTGCTACGCGGGGAACGCTTGGCGGTCGTTGGGCCCAACGGTTCTGGGAAATCCACGCTTTTGAAAATTGTGAGTGGCGAACTTCCCGCGGATCGCGGAACCGTTCGAGTGAATCCTGCGTCGCAGATTGCGTATTTTGCGCAGAATTCGCACGAGCAACTCGACCCCGCGGCAAGCGCGGTTGACGCGGTGCGCTCGGCCGCCGATATCTCCGATGAGAAAGCCCGCAATCTTTTGGGACGGATGCGCATCAGCGGCGAGGCTGCCGACAAGATGGTGCGCGCATTTTCCGGCGGGGAGCGACGGCGAATTATGCTCGCGTCGCTGATGGCGAAGGCTGCGGATGTGCTGCTGCTGGACGAACCCACCAACGATCTCGATATCGATAGCCGCGAAGCGCTCGAATCCGTCCTCGGCGAATACGAAGGCGCGATTCTCATCGTGTCGCACGATCGTTATCTGCTCTCGCGTCTGTGCGATCGGGTGCTCTGGATCGACGGCGGAGCGTGGGGCACCGTCGATGGCGGATATGATGCCTTCGAGGCGAGTCAGTTCAAGCGAGAGCGATTAGCGCTCGAAGCGCAAGCGGCATCTGCCGGACGTTCGAAGACCACACGCCAGACACCGATGAAGATCCGCTCGCAACTCGAAACGCGGATAGCCAACATCGAACGCGAGATCGCCGGGCTCGACGCGCGCAAGTTCGAGATCGAGCGACTGTTTTCGCTAACCGAGACCTACGACGATCGCAAACGCGTCGCTGAGTTGGAGTCGGAACGCACGCTTCTCGCCGTACAGAACGCCGAACGCCTCGCTACGTGGGAAAATCTGCACGCAGAACTCGAAAAACTCATTGGCTAGTTAAAGCCGCTGCACGGCGTCGGGAGCGGGTTTGGCACCGGCGTCGAGGTTGGAACCGGCGAATAGAACAAGCTCTGCAACTGCGAGACCTCGGGGACGGTAAGGGTGGTAAAGCCCTGGAATTTCTTCTCCGGCCACAGCTCGATCGCGCGCGCACCGAGGATAAGGCCTTGCGTGATCGTCTCGGGCCAGATACAGCCCATACCCTCAGGCGCCTGGGTTTGGAAGTTGATCAGTCCGCCCATGCTTTGGATCGCCGTGTAGGTCGTCTGATCACCCGTGATTGGCGTCGATAGCGCGTGATTGTCGAGCACGCACCGCGCCCCGGCCACCGAGCGACATTGCTGCATCACTGAGGTCGTAAAGCTCGGATCCAGGCCGCCGGTGAGCTTGCTGTATTCGTTGAACGTGAAGTCGATGTCGGTATTTACCCAAGCCGCGTAGTCGGTCGTTGCACCCATGAGGCACGACTCTTGGAACGTGTCGGTGAGATGGGCAGCTTGCAGGTTTGCTTTACTGATCGGACCGCTCGACTGAACGAACGGTTCATCGGTCTGCTCCGCACACGACGTAACCGCGACTGCGACGATCAGCGAATTGGTGTCGTATTTTGTCGCGACCTGCGCTTGAAACGATCGCCACGCATTGATGTAGGCTGTGGTCCAGTAGGGTCCGAGCGTGAGCGGGCACGTGTCGGTTTGGCCGTTGCAACCGGAGGGATTGCGGTAGATCGTAACCGGACCGCCGGGCAAATGTTTGGCCCACTGCGGCGCATTGCTTCCGGCATATATGCGCAGCTTCACGCTGACCGGCGACGACTGCGTCACGTTCGACGAGTTGTTGTACATTTGAACCGCTTGGAGATCGTTGTCGATGTTCGTGGTAACGATCGTGCCGCCTTGGGTCGGCTGCAGGTCGGCCCACGTTTCGTTGATCACGATGCCGCCAAAGAGGCCCGGATACCCGGAGATGTACTGCGTGGTGAACGGCGCGGGCGTAGCATTGTCGGTGTCGTGCCACGCGATATCTTGCATGTCGATCAAACCGCGAATTGGAACCTTCGGCGGCGACACGGTGACCGAGCCCGGCCCCGATGGCGACGGAATCGGCGGGTAGGGATAGTTGCCGTTCGAGGGCGCGCCGCCGTTACAAGCGATAAGCGCGAGCGATGCGAGAAAAAGCAGCACGAGGGTACGTTTCACTATTGCTGGCCCCCCACGATTGCAGCAGTGTTGGTCATCGCCGCTTTCCACGTCGTGGGATCGGCGCCGTAGCCGGGAAAGAGTTGCGTCGGCGCATCGGCTTCGAGCCAATCTTCGGGATAGAGCTCGAAGATCTGCGTGTTGTTTATCAGCCCATACCGGAGCAGATTTGTAAAATCGATGTCGTATCCCGCCGACCTATTCGCGACAGCTTCGATCGGCTGAAACTCGAACGGCACCACACTGACATGGCGCACGAACGCCTGGCACCAATAGATGCTCTCGTTCATTGTTTTTGGATTGCACGGCTGCGGCGCCTTGCCGTTAATGTCCGCGACGGCCCCGATGCCGAGATTCTCGGTTCCAAAGCCGATGCCGTTGTTCACGGCGACGTCGGCCTCCGCATTGGAGTAATCGTAGATTGTGCTCGGATTATCGGGAATCTCATTCATCGCGGCCATCACCTGCTTACCGTTGGTGTTCAGCGAGCCGATGTAGGTGATAATGCGCTGCGTGTGCGCGACCCAATGGAGGTAGGTCCAATCTACCGGTTTCGCCTGCCACGCGGCGAGGCACGCAAGAGCGTCGGCGCTGGTACCGGTCATGTGCCCGGCGTACGCCTCGGTGCCGGCGCCGATGCCGAAGCGCAGGTACCCAATCGATGCGTTGATCGCCGTCGTCCCGGGCGTCGTGAACTCAGTGACCGCGTGCGATATTAGGTCCTCCCAATCCGCTTCGTACGTTAAATTCATATAGTCCGGATACGGCGGTTGCGAAGGGCAGTTGACCACTGGGACGTCATCGCCGCTTGGATCCGTAACCCAACTCGGTGTCGCGCCATTGGTTGGCGGCGTGTCCGAGCTGCTTTCGGTTGCCTCGAAGAAGAGCAGATTGACGGTCAGTCCTTGGTTGACGTACTTCAGCGCTTGGTTGACGACGTTATCCCATTTGAAGGCGCCTTTGGTCTTTTCGACCTCGTTCCACTCGATGACCAGACTCGCGCCACAAATATTCGGGTCTTTGGGTTTCCCGCTGCTATCCTTGCCGATGACGTACTGCTCGATGCCGGCTTCGTACGCGCCACCATCGACCTTGAAGGGATTCCACACGTACATCCCGTGCGGAGCGGTCGGATCCGCGACGCGCGCGTCAGGACTGGTGCATGGCGGCGGGGTCGCCGCCGCGACCCCCGTTGGGGCTGAACCAAGCGTCGAATTCACGGCGATGCTGACGCGCTGCGCCGGCGAGTTGCTATCGGCGATCAGGATCTGCGAGCAGCTGAGCGATTTGCTCGTGAGCAGTCCCGCAAAGGTGAGTGTGACCGCCGAACCGCTCACGCTTTGTGCAAAGGTTGTGCCGTTCGCCGTCATGGTCAGTGGTCCGTAGAACGCTTTCGCACACGTACCGCTGAGGGTGGGCCGCGTGACGATGCTGTACGTCTGTGCCCCGTTCTCGGCCACGGCCACGGCGGAGAGCGTTTGACAATTGTAGGGAGAGGTCGAGCCCGCACATCCGAATTGTACGGTTCGTGGCGTTGCGGTAAGCTTGGCCATCGCGCCGATCGAAAGCGCAACGCTGACCGTCGCAGAATTCTTGTTGGTATCGGCGAGCGCGATCGTGCAGGTGTTCGAGATCGATCCCTGGCCGAACGGAATTACCGTAAATGTGTTGCTCTGGTTCGGCGAAACCGTGACACCGCTGCCGCTCGATTTGCATGTTGCATTTGCAGTAACGTTGCCGCTGAAGCCGGATACCGTGAGATCTTGGGCGGCGAGCGAGGTGAAGCTCAGCGCGTTTGGTGAGGTGCCCGCCATGATGCGCGTAACGCTGAGCGGATGGGCGGAATCCGGGATATCAAAGACGGGGTTGTTGCTGTAGTTGACGGTCATCGCGGCGACGGATCCGTCCGACCCGGTCACGACAACGGTGCACGTTGCGGGCGGCGTTGCCCCGACCGCGGCCACGATGAACAGCAGCGGGGACCCGGCGACATCGACCTGCGCGACGCCGTTCCCGCTGACGACGATACTCCCGGTCGGACTCGAGCACGCGGTGGCTGCATTCGGCCTATAGCTGACGCCCACGGTGTCGCCCTGCGCGTTGAACGAATCCGTCGGCGCATCGGGCGTGAGATCGACGCTGGAGGGCGCCAGCGAAAATGAAGACTGAAAGGGCGTCGACGCCGGGGTAAACCCCGAGGAACCCGAGCAAGCCGTGAGGAGAATTGTCGCAACACAAAGTGGGACAAAGTGCAGACGGACCAAACTTGCCTCCAGCTCACGCACCCTTGGCGAACGGTAGCTCGGCCTATCGTAGCATGACCGAGCCGTCCCCTGGTGAGCCGAAATACTCCTTCGCGTTAGCGCCTGCTGGGGGTGCTCAAGAGCGTCCCCCCGCTTACTTGGCGGGACCTTCAGACCACTGAGCACGTTCGGGGAGCAGTCTTTACGTCCGCTTTACGCGCGCCATACATAAACTATGCACTTTACGCCCCCTTGATAGACCCGTAATGCACTTGCTTGCCCGATAATTGGGGTGTGGGTGTGGCGCGGCTCTTAGGAGCTGCGTCCTCTGCTGCTGTTAGGAGGCCTCGTGAAACGCTTTACTTCGATCGGTGCAGTTTTTGTACTGATCGCGATGTTGGGCGGATGTGCCGGATCGACAGGTTCGACAATTCCCTCGACCACATACCAATCCCAATCAACAACCAGCCCCACGCATAACACTCAGTCGGTTATTACTACCAACTGGGTTGGAGTCGCTAAGGGCGGGACCAAGCACACCGAAGAGGGACTTGGCGGCGTCGGCAATCTGCTTGGCGCCGTGCTTTGCCTCTTGCTCGGCGATGCGCAGCCCGTGCTCGGCAACATGAACGTGCAGTCGATCAACCTCGGTATCGACGCCGTCAACGTTGTTTATCAAGGCCAAGTGACGACGATCGCCACGTACTCGACGCCTTACGTTACAAACGTGATGGCAAACGGTGGCGACCCATCGTCGATCGGCATCAGCCAGTCCTACTCGGGCAACTACGACCACATTCAGTTCGTGGTCGACACTGCTACGAGTAACGTCACGGACGCGAGCGGTAATGTTCACCCGATCAACTTCCAGGTTGCAACCGCGTCTGCAAGCTCAGCGGGTGCCGGCCAAAGCTCCGTCACAACCGGGAACTCGTCGACGGTGACCATGACCGTCAGCGGCTCCTTCATGATCGGTAGCGTACCGGCTTCGGCGGTCCTCGCGGACTTCAACGCGATGGAGTCGTTGAACCTGAACAGTGCGGGACAGGTCGTCGCGCAACCGACGCTGTACGCGGTTTCGGCGGCGAACGCGGCCGAAGTCCAAGGGCAGGTACTGAACGCAAACGGTCAGGCCGTACAAAACGCCGTAGTCGTGGCGCTCAATGCGCACGGCCGCGTGCAGAATACGACCAACACCGATGTGAACGGCAACTTCGATCTACACGCGATCGGTGCCGGTTCGTATCAGCTGGTCATCTATAACAACTACACAACCGCGAGCGGACAAACGATCACCGCTCGGGGTGCTGATGCGTCGATGGGCGCGTCCTTCCAGGGGCCGTCGCTCACTGCGCCGGCTGGGCAGATCACACAAGTCGGAACGCTGAACGACTAGAGTTCAGCAAATGTCTCCTAAGCAGCAACTAGACGAGGCGCGCGACCTGCTTCGTACCGGACGGTACGATGCAGCTCTCGCGCGTCTCGTTGAGCGAGAGGGTTGGCCCTCACCGCAGCTTGAACTCGCGCAACTCTTGCGTGCTGAAATTCTGCTTGCACGCGATCCGGTTGATGCGCTAGAGGCTCTGGCTCGTTCGAGCGACGTTCTTCAACGCGAAGAAACCCGTTTCAACTACTATCTTCTTTCTGGCCGCGCTTACGCCGCCGTCCGTAACTTTGACGGTGCGCTCGAGATGCTTACGCTCGCAGACAGCGCCGCTAACAAGGAAGCCGCCCTTATAGCCACCGTCGCACACCAACGTGCACGGCTCCGCTACTTACAGGGTGATTTCGATCCCAACGATTCAAATTTTGCCATCGCACTCGCGCATCCCGATCAGGGCTCGCGCGTTCTCACCTTGGTCGTGCGAGCGTGGATGTACGCCGGCCAGGGCAACTATCGCGCACAGATCACCGATCTGCGAGCCGCGCTAGCGATTGCGCGCGAACATCGCGATTCTCTGGAGTATCACTCGGTCGCCCGCGCGATCCAGTCGCTCCTGCGTGTCGCAACCGAGCTTGGGGACCACGAAGCCGCGGACGATGCTCGCGACCTTTACGAGTCGCTAGAGTGGCCGCCGGAGATGGCCGACCTGCAGTTCCTTTGTCTACGCGGTCTGGCCTGGGACGCGTTCATGCGAGGCGACTCCGCGCGCGCGCAGTGGCTATTGCGCGACTCAAAAGAAGTTGCACCGACCGACGCTTGGCGCGTATGGTCGCACGTCGATCGCGCCTACGTGGCGCGCATGAATCACAACGAGCCGTGGGCGCGTGACGAACTCATGCAAGCCCAAGCGTACGCCCGTACTGTGGTGTGGGCTGCGACAACGGGCGAGGAGCGCCAGGGGCTCGTTTCCCTAGCCGTGCTTTTCGCACCGCTGGACATGGGGCAGGCACAGCGCTACGTGTCGACCTATATGCGGCTCGGCACGGAAACCGTCGACCCGGCGCTTGCACTCTCACACGATCGCCGCAGTGTCGGTTACGCGCAATACGCCTCGGGTTGTGTCAATCAGGTTCTCGGGAATGTCGAGAGCGCGACGACTGCCTTTGAGGCTGCCTACAGAATCTTCGATGAGGCCGAGCACCACTTCCGCGCCGCGCTGGCTGCGCAGGGGCTCGCCGAAGTTACCGGCGCGACCGTATGGGTCGAGCGCGCGCGTCAGCACGCCGGCGCCTTCCCAAAGAGCGCGTTCTATAAGTATCTCACCGATCGCATCTCCAAGAAGACGACGCCGTGGATCGAGGGCCTCTCGCCAATGCAGCGTCAGCTCGCGCTTTCGCTCTGCGAAGGACTCGACAACCAGCAACTTTCGCGCCGGTTTAGCCGCAGCGAGTTCACAATCAAGCGCGAGGTGCAGGCGCTCTACGATCTGTTCAACGTTCGGTCTCGCAACGCGCTACGGGGTGTGCTCGAGGAGCGCGGCGTGCTGTGATCGCGACCCTTGCCGTCGCGTTGACGGTTCTGGTGGTTTGCATCGCGGCGGTTATCTCTATCGTGTTCTACGTCCGGACGGTCTCCCCGAAAAAATTCGACGAACGGCGTTACAGCGTACTCGAGAGCGTCCAAGACGGTATCTTCATCGTCGATGACCGCTGGCGTTTTACTCACGTAAACGAGAAGGCTGAAGAGCTGCTGCATGCGACCGCGGCCGATCTCGTTGGGCGCCGGCTCGACAAAGTGCTCGATCCGCTCGCGTCGGATCTGCTGCCGGAAATGCGCAACGTGCGCGAGAGCAGCATGCCGATCGAGCGCACGCAATTCTTTCCGGGCACGAATACTTGGGTTGAAATACGCATTCAGCCGGCCGAGCGTGAAGTGCTCGTGTACCTGCGCGACGTCAGCGACCGCAAACGCGCGGAAATTTTGTTGCGCGACTCCGAGCGGCGCCTGCGTCTGTTGCTCGAGCAAGTGCCCGCGTTGTTGTGGACGGTCGATCTCGACATGCGCTTCACGTCCTTCGTCGGGACCGCGACGTCGGCCAAGGGCTTTACACAGCAAGAGCTCGGTGAAGACAAGGTCGACCAGATCCGCCGCGTCTTCAGTGGCGATTCGCAACGCTTCGAGTCGTACCACAGCGGGCGCTGGATGCAGCACCACGTCGAGCCGCTGCGCGGCGCGAATGGGCAGATCATCGGGGCAATCGGCGTCGCGCTCGATATTACGGAGATGAAAGAGACCGCCGATCACCTGGCGCGACTTGCGCGCTTGGACGCGCTGACGCAATTGCCGAATCGCTTTGCACTCGAAGAGCAGATGATCGAGATGGTTGAGACGGCGGAGGCGCAGGAGCGGCGTCTCGGCGTGCTCTTCGTCGATCTCGATCGCTTCAAGACGATCAACGATACGCTTGGGCATCGCGCCGGCGACGAGCTGCTTCGCCAATTTGCAATACGCCTGCGCCGCGCCGTCGATCCGGAAGCGAGCGTGTTCCGCAGCGGCGGCGACGAGTTCATCGTGATGCTCGAACTCGGGGCGACGATCAGCGTCCCGATGATCACTGCGGATATCCAACTTGCGCTCGCCGAACCGTTCTTTATCGCCGAGCGGCAGCTGTTCGTCAGCGCGAGCATCGGCGCCGCGACCTATCCTGATGACGGCATGAGTGCGGAGGAACTCCTCTCGCGCGCCGACTCGGCGATGTATCGCGCCAAGTACACCGGTCGCAGCCGCATCGGCTTTTTCGACGTCGGCGGCGACGAACAGGCGCCGTATCGTCTGCGTTTGGAGCAAGATCTGCACTATGCGATTCCGCACGGTGAATTCCACCTGCTCTATCAGCCGATCGTTGATGCGGTGACAACGCACCTTGTCGGTGCAGAAGCGCTCTTACGCTGGAATCACAGCAAACACGGCGAGATCATGCCCGAAGAGTTCATTGCGATCGCCGAGGAGACGGGACTCATCGTGCCGATCTCTCGCTGGGTGTTGCACGAAGCGTGTATGGAAGCCGTACGCATTCGAGCCAGCGGCTATCCGGATTTTCGCGTCGCCGTCAATCTCTCGGCGCGCGATTTCGGCGAGGTCGATTTGGCCGACACGATCCGCGACATCCTCGCCGAAACGGGCCTTCCCCCAAGTGGGCTCGAGCTCGAGATTACCGAGAACATGAAGATCGACGATGTGGCGCTTATGACGATGCGCACGCTCAGCGGGCTGGGCATCCGCATCGTCGTCGACGATTTCGGCGTGGCCTACAGCGCGCTCGGGTATCTCAAACGCCTACCTATCGCCGCGGTCAAGATCGATCGTACGTTCATTCGTGACGCTGACGAGGATGCGCAAGACCGCGCGATCGTTCGCGCGATCGTCGCACTGGCGCGTTCACTCGAGCTCGAGATCATCGCCGAAGGCGTTGAAACGCCCGAGCAGTGGCAGTTCATCAACGAACTTGCATGTCAGCGCGTGCAAGGATACTATTTCAGCCGTCCCGTCGAAGCGCGCGAACTACTCGGCGTGTCACTGCGGGTTGGGTGATGGCGGCGGCGGAATATTCGGGCACTTGTCGGTAAGCATCGTTGTCCCGTTTGGCCGCGTGTGCGCGATGATGTACTGAATCGGCGGCGGCTCGCTCGCGCGCTGATCCGCCGGCGGAAATTGAAACGGCACGTACGCTGAATCGGAACTGAATGGGTCATCGGCCTCGGTCTTGTATTGCCACGGCCAGTCGAGTGCAATCCGCTCCGAGGAGCCATCAGCGTAGTACACGGTTGCCGTGATCTTGCGTTCGTAGTAGCCCGAGTCAGGGTTGTACTTTGCCTCGCCGAGCGCTTCGAAGTCGACTGCGCCGCATGGGGCCGTGCCGTTACCGTTGCCGCTTCCCGCAGCGCCGGTGCCGTTGCCGGTTGTCGCTGAGAGGCTTCCTGCGCCCGCACCGGTTTGTGCGCCGGCGCCCTCACCGCCGGTTGGAATCGAGGCATCCGGCGTCGCGTAGACGACTTTCGGCGGCGTGGGCCTTCGCGCGCCGGCGTGCTTGATCTGTTCGACGCGCGCATGGACCCCTGCCGCAACGATGGCCTTCGCGATAACGGGGCGCGCCTTCGGCGTTGGGCTGGGACGCGGCGATGGGGTATGTGTAATGCGGGCCAGCGTCACGCGTGCGACGATCGCTTCTTGCGGCGCTTCGATCGCGTTTTGCCTGGGAATCAGCGCGAACGCAATAGCGTGGAGCACGAGCGCGAACGCGAATGCCACGGCAAGCCGCCGTAAGAGGCTCACTACGGCATCTCGCGAATGCACGTCCGGTCGTGAGAACACAAGATTTGATTCGTGCGATTCCCGATTTTCCGCTGCCCGGAATCCTATTCCGTGACATTACGCCGTTGCTGAAGGATCCCGCGGGGTTCAAGGAGGCGATCGATCTTTTCGTCGATCGGTTCAAGAACCGCGGCATCGACTACGTTGTCGGCATTGAGGCGCGCGGCTACATGCTCGGCGCTCCGCTTGCATACGCGATTGGCGCGGGCTTCGTTCCGGTCCGCAAGCCGGGCAAGTTGCCCTACAGCAAGCTTTCTGAGTCGTATGCGCTGGAGTACGGTACGAATTCGCTCGAGATTCACGAAGATGCGCTCGGACACGGGGAAAAGGTTGTCGTGGTCGACGACCTGCTCGCAACGGGCGGAACGGCAGCCGCAACGCGCCGGCTGCTCGAACGTCTGGGCGCGCACATCGAAGCATTTGCGTTCTTGATCGAGCTTGACGTGCTTAAAGGGCGCAACGCGTTACCGGGAGCCGAGGTTGTTTCTTTCATTCATTATTAGCGCGCTGCTGATTGCACGCGCGCATCCATCGCCGACGCCGACCGCAACGCCCACGCTTGCCCCGGAGATCCCGGCAATCACGGCACTGGCGCGCCGCGAGTTCGTTGCGTGGCAGGCCGGTGCCGTCGATAAGGATCACTATGTGCCGGCTGCGCAAACCGCACTGACCACCGACGTGACCGACAAGATGTCGAAGGCGCTGATCGGCTATGGCGCGCTCGAGCGCACCGAGTGGTACGGCAATTTTCCGATTATCGGGGCTCCGCCTGGGGTAATCGGATACACCTACCGCATGGTGTGCACGAACGATGCGATCTTCGAGCAGCTGATGATCGGCCCCGACGGCAAGATTGACTCGATCAACTTCTTGAAGAAGCTTCCTTAGGTCGCTGTCGGCCCGGGCCCATCGTCAGCTCGCCCCTCATTTGCCCTTGCAAACCGCGGAGCTCGCTTCCTCGGTCCGGCCCAACATCGTCCCTAAGGTATCTTTCGTTGCTACGCTTGGTCGATTATGAGAGTATAGGCAGATACTCCCATGACGATTGCGGAACTGACCGGCGCCGTCCAAGCTTACGACCCCTCGCTCGACGGGGAATGGTTGCGGCGCGTCTACGAGGTGGCCGACCGTGCCCACGACGGGCAGCGCCGCGCCTCGGGCGAGTCGTACATCGAGCATCCGCTCGCCGTCGCAGGCATCTTGGCCGAGCTCGAGATGGACCGCCAAACGATCGCCGCCGCATTGCTCCACGATGTAGTCGAGGACACCTCGATTACCAGCGATCAGGTCGCCGGCGAGTTCGGGGAAGAGATTGCGGCCCTGGTCGACGGCGTCACCAAGCTGACTCGCATTCCCTACCAATCTAAGGAAGACGCGCAGGTCGAAAATCTCCGCAAGATGTTCATGGCGATGGCGCGCGACATTCGCGTCATCATCATCAAGCTTGCCGACAGGTTACACAACATGCGCACGCTCGCGAGTCTGCCGAGCGCGAAGCGCCTATCGATTGCGCGCGAGACGCTCGACATCTACGCGCCGATCGCGCACCGTTTGGGCATTTGGAAGATCAAGTGGGAGATCGAGGACGAGTGTCTGCGTTACCTCGATCCCGAAGGCTTCCGCGAGATCGTTGAACGCGTTGCGAAGACGCGTCGCGAGCGCGAGGCCGACGTGCAGGAAGCGATCGTGCGGCTGCGCGGCGAGTTTGCGAACATGGACGTGAACGCCGAGATTCAAGGCCGGCCGAAACACTTTTACTCGATCTACTCGAAGATCAAGAAGGGCCGCGACTTCTCGACGATCTACGATCTCACGGCGATTCGTATCATCGTCGATTCGGTGAAGGATTGTTACGCTGCGCTCGGTGCCGTGCACGCGATGTGGACGCCGCTGCCGGGACGCTTCAAAGATTACATCGCGATGCCGAAGCCGAACATGTATCAGTCGTTGCACACGACGGTCGTCGGCCCGCAAGGCGAGCCGCTCGAAATTCAGATTCGCACGTGGGAGATGCATCGCACGGGCGAGTACGGCATCGCCGCCCACTGGCGCTATAAGGAAGGCAGCAAGGCCGACCAGTTCGAGAACAAACTCTCGTGGCTGCGTGCACTGCTCGAATGGCAAAAGGACATGCGCGACTCGCGCATGTTCATGGAGAACCTCAAGCTCGATCTGTTCGATTCCCAGGCATTCGTCTTCTCGCCGCGCGGTGACGTGTTCTCGATTCCCGCCGGCGGTACGCCACTCGACTTCGCCTATCTCGTACACACCGACGTCGGGAACCACTGCGTCGGCGCGAAGGTCAACGGCCGCATCGTTCCGCTCGACTCCACGCTGCAAAACGGCGATATCTGCGAGATCCTGGTCAACAAATCCAGCGGCCGTCCGTCGCTCGACTGGCTCTCGATCGTTAAGACGAGCGGCGCGAAGCACAAGATCAAGCAGTGGTTCCGCAAGGAGCAGCGCGAGGAGAACGTGCTTGCCGGGCAAGAGGCGGTCGAGGCCGAGCTCGCGCGCGAGCGGTTGCGTCCGGATCTGGCGCGCGGGGAGTTGATCGAACGCATCGCGCACCGGATGAACTATCCCGCGCCGACCGATCTGTTCGCCGCCATCGGGTTCGGTGATGCATCGGCGCAGTCAGTTGTCAATCGCATTCGCGAAGAGGTCAAGGGCGACAACGTCGTCGATCTGACGCAAATTCGCAAGCCGGCCGCGCGCAAGACCGCTCGGCGTGCGAGCGGCGTGCGCATCGCCGGCGTCGACGACGTCCTCGTGCGGCTCTCGAAGTGTTGTTCGCCTGTGCCAGGCGATCCGATCATCGGCTACGTGACGATCGGCCGCGGCGTCAGTGTGCATCGCGCGGATTGCCCGAACGTTGCCTACATGAGTGCCACACCCGAGCGCATTCTGCAAGCACAATGGACCGCCGGCACCGACATGACCCACGCGGTCGACGTCGAGGTCGAAGCCGAGGATCGCTCGCAATTGCTGCAAGACATCATGGCGGTCTTTGCCGAGCTTAAAACGATCGTGAGTTCGGTGACGGCACGCGTACGCAAAGATGGGATTGCGGTCACGAGCCTTACCGTGCAGATTCGCGACCTCGATCACCTGCACAAGATTCTCACCAAACTCGAAGGCCTGCGCAAAGTGCGCCGCGTCTATCGCGTCACGAAACGCGAGAAGAGCGCTGCAGGCTCTTAGTGTCATCCTGAGCCTGTCGAAGGAGTGGCTGCCCGTCGGGGCAGCTTTTTTTGCCGGTGCAATGAACAGCATCGCGGGCGGCGGCAGCTTCCTGAGTTTCCCCGCGCTCATCCTCGCCGGCGTGCCCTCGATCCCCGCGAACGCGACGAACAGTGCTGCGATGTGGGTCGGCACGTGGGGCGGCGCACGCGCCTATTGGGGCGACGTGCAACCGCACAAACGGATGCTGACGGTGATGCTCGTAATCAGCATCGTCGGTGCGATCCTTGGTGCAACGTTGCTTTTGCTCACGCCTCCGGCCGCGTTCAACCGGCTGATCCCGTGGCTGCTGCTTGTTGCGACCCTGACTTTTGCGGCGAGCCCGTTACTCGCCAAAGCGCACGATGGCGATCCGACGCATCAATGGTGGCAGTACGGCGCGCAATTTGCGGTGGCGGTTTACGGCGGCTATTTCACCGCGGGCATCGGCATATTGATGCTGGCGCTGCTGGCGTTCTCCGGATTACCGAGCTTCAACGCTACCAATGGCATGAAGAACGTGCTCGCGGTGGCGATCAACGGCTTCTCGCTCATACCGTTCTTGATCGCGCGCATCATCGACTGGCGCTACGCAATTCCGATGGCGGTCGTGGCGCTGATCGGCGGCTATGTCGGCGCGCATCTGTTCCGGCGCGTGCCCGAAGCCTATGGCCGATGGTTCGTGATCGCCATCGGTGCGATCATGACCCTCGTGTTTTTCGTGCGCTGACGCGCTACGGCGCAATCATCGCGCTATAGACATCCGACAAGTTCGTCGATCCCACCGACGTTATGGATGAACCGAGGGTTATCGAACTGCCCGAGCGCGTGAATGCGAACATGCCGGTAGAACTGGCGGGAGCTCCTAACCAGACCGAGCCTTGCGCGCTCACGCCAAATGGTGTCCCGTACCCGCCCGGAACGACGTTGGAGCCGGTTGTCGCGTTCTGCCCGATCGCGGCCCCGCCGCCGCTGCTGATCGTGTAGGAGGTGAGGCTCGCCGATTCAGAATCGAGGATCCAAAGATTGCCCGAAGGATCGAAGCTGAGTTCGGTTGGTGCGGCGGTTGCAAGTTGCTTGATCAAGGTCGGCGCAGTGCCCGCGTATGCAGTGAAGACACTGATACCGGCCGAATCAGCGACCCAAATCGTGCCGGCCATGCCGCTCGCGACGTTTGCGGGAGCAACGGCAACGTCGAACGGGACGCCATCCGTATCGGTGAAGCTCGTAAGGAGTGTGCCCGACGAGTTGTAGACATAGATGTTGCTCGTCGAGTTTTGAGGGACGTACACGCGACCCTGACTATCGATCGTGAAGCCTTGGGGGCTCGAGAACGAGAGCGTGCTCGACGATGGCGAGATGATTCCTTGGGAACCCGCGCCCGTGGAAAAGACATAGAAGGCGGCATTGTAGGATTCGTAGACCCAGACCGAACCGTTCGGTGCAACGCCGGCGTCTGCCCAATCGCATTGGCCCGAGCAGCCTGCGAACACTGGGTTCGCATAATCGAGGATCGACGTCGGAGTATAACTCGGAGGATAGAGCGGAAATCCGTAAACGCCGGGGGTTCCACTGCCGCTGCTTTGCGATGTCCAAAGTTCTTGAATCGGCGTCACCGTGACGGAGTCGGTTGTCGCGGATAAGCCCGTACCGCCCGGCGTCGCGGTCAAATCAATCGAGGCATTACCGGAAGCGTTGATCGCGGTAAGCGTAAATGCGTACGGAATCGCGGTCGTGGCGACCGTAAACTCTTGCGGCGAGTCGGCCGCCGCTTCAGCCACGGTGATCGCCGGCGCGCCGCTGTCGGTGCTATCGATCACGAAGCCGTCGGCGTCTTCGGCTTGCGCGAAGAACGTCTGCGGCGCATTGCCGATCACGGCGACATTGCCGCCATACGTCACGACGTGCGATTGCGCGGGTCCCGGTTGAAAACTCACCGACGCCGGGACGCCGTAGAACGTAAGAGCGGGAATCGTATTCGTTGCGCCGGCGGTAATGACAACCGGTGCTGCGAGCTGTCCTTGCGCGAGCATGCTGCCGGTGAAGCCTCCGCTCACGGGCTGCGCATCAAACGTCGTGACGGTGAAGTGCGGATAGTTGCCGGCTGGGATCTGCAGTTGGAACGTATAGTCGGTATTGCCTTGCCCGTCGATTGTGCAACTGACGACGCCGGGCGGAACTGATGCCGGCAACGGACACGCTGCTGAAATCGGCGCAGCATAGTCTGGGGTCGTCGGGTTCGTCGAAATCCAGTCGATTGCCACGCCTTGCGTAGCTTGCGATTGATAGTAGGGACGGCGCACGCGTGCCATCGTGTTCTTGCCCGGAAGCTTGAACGAGAACGTTGCGGTCCCGGTTTTCTTTGACTGCGGCGTGTTGCCGGTTGGCGGGAGCGAACCGCTCTTTCCTCCACCGCCACCGCCGCACGCAGTCAACAGCGCGAGCGGTATCACCATCGCTGATGCACGGCGAATCATTACAGCACCACCTTACCGATTTTGTTAGTCGAACTGTCGGTGAACCAGATGTTGCCGTCTGGACCGGCGGCGATCCCCCACGGCGATCCGCCGACGTGGTATTCAAAGGCCTTGCACGTGCCGCTCGCACAGGTGTTGAGGGCGACGAATCCGACGTAGCCGTTCGCGTCGGTAAACCAGACATTACCATCTCGGCCAACGGTCAGATTTTGCGGCGCCGCGCTTACATTCGGAAGGCCGATTGCCGTGAACGTGCAGCCCGAACCCGAACACGATTCCCAGGTCGATGGACTGATTTGGTCGATGGATCCACTGGCATCAGCGACGTAAATATTGCCGTCGGGAGCGGCGACGATTCCCTCGAGCGGACCGGTGAAGCTCGACTCGAGACCGCAGCATAGGGCACGGCGACGTCGGGGTACGAACGCGGGCCTAGGACCGACGCCTGTTCGAACGCGGCTCGCGATGCCGCCGGGAGACGGGCGATGCGCGGCGCCGCCCTGCGGACCGTAGTTCGAATAGCTCGAGCCCGACGGTTGTTCGATCGCAGTGCACGACACTTCGCATGGCAGGCCCGCGACGAATCCGACGTTGGCGTTGCCTACGTCGGTGAACCACAGCGTTTGACCGCTCGCGTCGAAGGTCATCATGTTGATCGCGCTCGGCTGACCGGCGACATAGATATCGTAGGGGTAGCTGCTGCAGCACCCAACGATCTGGTCCCACGCGATCGCCGAGTTGTCGCAGCAGTCCGACGCCGCCGAGATGTAGAGGTTGCCATCAGGCGCGGCCAACACGTCGGTCAGATTTGGCGCGTTGTCATCGTAAATGTCGTAATAGATATAGGTTGTACTGGTGCACGACGCCGGGGAGGGCGTGCACGAGCTTTGATAGAGATTGCCCAAGTCCGAGCCGTTGTTGCCGACGTCAGTCGTATAGAGGTTACCGTCAGAGGCAGCGGCTATTGCGAGAAGGTCGGTCGGCGGCGCCGACACCCAGGGAACAGGGACCTCGCTCGATGCGCAGGTCGTGCTGTTGCACGCGCTCGGATTGGATACGGCACCCAGCGAGTAGTTCGCCCGATCGACGAACCACAGCGATTGGCCGTCAGGCCCAACGGTGATGCCGTAGTTGGTGCCACCGCCTTGTGTCGCGTATTCGTAAATCGAATATTGCGGTGCGACCAGCGCGCCGCCGCCGCCGGAACTTGTGACCGTAACCGGAATGTTGGCAAATCCGCCGTTTGCATCGACGACGCTGATGTTTTCGCTGCCCGCGCTGCTACCTGGCGTTATATCAAGCGTCACACTGCCGCCCGCGGTCGATGGCGTGCAGTTCGACGGCACGCACGTAACGCCAGCGGTCGTGCTCGAGCCACTTAGCGTGAACGCGCCTGCATAGCCGGCTTCGCTTACGGTTACGGTTTGCATTGATCCGCCGACAAAGAGTGCCGGTGACGTCGGCGTGAACACGATTGGCGCAAATGGAATCGAGGCCGTCGCTGAACCCGAGGTGGCAGTAATCGTCGCCTGCGTTATCGCCTTCGCCGAATTGTACGTGAGCGTGACGCTTGATGCGCCGTTGGACGGTCCAGGTGACGCGACGCTCGACGTCGAGAGTGAAAGCGCGCTGTTCGTATCGCCGGTAATCGTGAGCCCGATCGGATTTGGGTACGTGCCCGGCGGAATGATCACGTTGTTTCCAGCATCTTCGGCGGAAACACTAAACGTAATGGCGTGGGACGAGCCGTCATCACCGGCTGCAAGCCCCGCGGGTGCAAGCAAGATTTTTGCGGGAACGCCGCCGATCGAAACCGATTGCGTCGGAATCGTTGCGAGCGTCGTGTTGATCGGTCCAAGCAAACCTTGACCGAGCAAGTTGCCGGTTGCGTCGTAGCTCGAAATCTGCAGTACAACCGCCGTAGCCACCGGCACGGTGACGGTGATCGTGCAGCTGGTGACGCCGGACACGGTCGAGCAATCCGGGCTCGTCGCGATCGTGATCGAGAGTGGCGTTGGAAGCGGACTCGGCGTCGCACCGTTCACGGTGTACACAGAAATCGTCAGTGTTGCCGTACTTGGCGAGATGAACGCCGGCTTACGCGCGCTTGATCCGGTGCTGCCGCTCTTTGGAATGACGACGTGAATCACCGCGCTCGCTTGTGGTGCGTTCGCGGCATGCGGCAACGGGCTCGAACCGCTTCCGCCGCCGCCTCCGCAGGCACTTGCGAAAAGGGCAAAGCCAAACAGGACAAAGGGAAGATACGCCCGCTTCATGTAGGCAAGCGTTCTCTAGGTACGGTGTTAGACCTCGGTCGGTACGAGCTCCGGCGTAGGCATTGTGGCCTGTTTTTCGCCGCGATGGAACCCGCCAAGGCGCGGCTCGACGTGCTGCGCGACCCACAAGTAGAGCGTGGGTACGACCAGCAGCGAGAGCGTCGTTGAGAAGAGCAATCCACCGATGACGACGGTGCCCAGCGGCGCCTGCGTCTGGCTGCCCGCCTCGATCCCAAGCGCGATGGGGAGCATGCCGCCGACCGATGCCAGCGTCGTCATGAGGATCGGGCGCAAGCGTAGGGGCGCGGCGTGGAGCACGGCTTCCTTTATTGAGTAGCCACGCTCGCGAAGTTGGTTGGTAAACTCGACGACGAGGATCGCGTTCTTCACCACGATGCCAACAAGCATCAAGACTCCGATAAATGCGGTTAAGCCGAAAGCGCGGTGCGTGAGCCAGAGCGAGAGCACGACGCCGGTCGAGGCAAGCGGCACGGAAACCATGATGACGAGCGGATGTAGCAGCGACTCGAACTGCGCCGCAAGCAGCATATAAACCAGAATTATTGCGAGCAGCACGATGAGCCCAAGGCTGCCGAACGTATCGCTCTGTTGCGTGACCGTTTGCCCGAATTGCCAATAATAACCGGGCGGCAACGTGAGGCCGTTCATGATCTTGGTCGTGGCGTCGACGACCGCTCCGAGCGGTGCAGTGTCGAGTCCGGCGTAGACGTCGATCTCGCGCAGTTTGTCCTGTCGCGTGATCTCCGACGGCCCGGATCCAAAACTGATGTTCGCAAGCTCGTTCAGCGACATCACCGGCAGCGTGTTCATCGCACCGAGGTCGGTCGACGATTGCATGATGGAGCCGCCGACCGCACCGTTTGTAACGCCATTCGCGATACTGCCCGTGGTTGCGCCCGGAAGAGTTGAAACCGGAATCTGCAGTGACAGCACGCTCTGCAACGAGCGCCGCTGATTCGGCGGAAGCTGCACGATGATCGGGTACTGCGTCCCGTTGATCTGCATGTACGACGCAATCGTGCCCGACGTCGCGGTGTCGATCGTGTTCGAGATCGCCTGGGTCGAGATGCCGAGTTGCGCGGCCTTCACGCGATCGACGTTGATGTCAAGTTCCGGTTGCGAAGGCGAGATCGAGCTCTGCGGCGTTTGAATGCCCGGAATGCGCGAGAGATCGGGCACGACCGTGTATTGCGCGAGATTGTAGAGCTTCGCGATGTCGGGTCCAAAGATCTGCACGTCGAGCGCGTCTTGACCGCGCGAGATCATGTTCTGCACGATGTCGACGGTGCGCCCGTAGGGTCGCACGCCCGGAATCGTGTTGATGATCTTCGTCCAGTCGCGCACGTACTTTGCCGCGTCGTTACCGCTGTAACCCGGCCTGAGTTGCACCGAAAGGTTGATCTGGTTGGTGACCTGCGTGCCGTTGCCGACATAGCCTTGCTGACCGATCTGCGAGCCCACGTAAAGGACGCGCGGATCGTTCATCATGCGATTTTCGATGTCGCGCGAGACGGCGTTGGTGATGCCGACCGCGGTGCCGGTTGGTAAGAGCAAGTTATAGCGCACGAAGACCGAGTTGGAGGCGGGAAAAATCTCGGTTTTAACCGCGCCGAACTTGGTGGCAACGATCGTGCCAACAAGCAACACCGCGGCAATTCCGACGATCAGGCCAGGACGCGCAATGGCGCGCTCGAGCACGCGGCGATACCACTGTTCGAACCGGTCGTAGACGCGATCGAACCCGCGCGCAAAACGGGTGTAGAACCCGCCGCCGTGCGTGCCGCCGTTGCCATTCGTCGAGCCGTTCGAGGAGGTGTACTTGTTGCGCAGCAGGATCGACGAGAGCATCGGCACCGTCGTTACCGCGACGACGAACGACAGTGCAACCGCGGCCATCACCATCACTGCGAATGGTGTGAAGATCAAGCCCTGGAGACCCGGGATCAGCACGAGCGGAATGAAGACCGTGACAACCGTCACCGACGATGCGAGCACCGCGCTGAAGATTTCGGACGTGGCGCTTTCGGCGGCGTTGCGCGGCGACTGTCCGAGCGCCATGTGGCGATAGATGTTCTCGATGACGACGATCGCATCGTCGACGATGAGGCCGACCGCGAGCGCGAGACCCCCGAGCGTCATGATGTTGAGCGAATAGCCGCACACATAGCCGATGAAGAGCGCACCAAGCACGGAGATCGGCAGCGAGATTGCGACGATTACTGTCGTGCGCCACGAGTGCAGGAAGAGCAAGATAATCACGACTGCCAAGATTGCGCCGTAGATCGCCGTATGTTCCAGCGCGCTGATCGCTTCGAGGATGAAGCCTTTCTGATCGAAGACGACACCGATCTTCATGCCCGCATAACGCGCCTGGATCTGATCGATCTTGCGATACGTTCCGATCGCAGTGGCAACGATGTTGGCGTTGGGCTGCGCGTCGATCACAACGCCGATGGCAGGCTTGCCGTTGAGCCGTTCGAACGTGCGCTGCTCTTGAATCGAGTCGGTGACCGTCGCGACGGTGCCGACGCGAACGACGCTGCCGTTCTTAACCGCAAGCACGAGATCCGAGATTTGGCTTGCGGTCGCAAGCAGCGCGTTGGCGCGAACCTGGTATTCGTTTGGCCCGACCTGAATAATGCCGGCCGGCAGGTTGAGGTTCTCTTGCTGAACACGCCCGATGATCTGGTTGAGCGTCATGCCGTAGGCGGCGAGTTTGTTCGTGTCGGGCTCAATCATGAAGGCGCGCGTTTGATCTTGCCCGACGACCACGTTTGCGACACCGTCGACCGAGGCGAACTCGTCGGAAAGCTGGTTGGCGAAAAGATCGCCCAGGTCGCGCAGCGGCATGTTCGTGTCGGTGACGTAGAAGCGCACGACGGGCAGCGAGTTCGAATCGAACTTCGCGATCGCCGGCTGCTGCAGGTTCGGGTCGTTCGGCAGCTGGCTGCGGATCTGGTCGACTTGCTGCTGCACATCGACCGCAGCGGTGTCGAGATTGGTCCCGTAGTAGAACTGTGCGCTGACCGAGCTTTGTCCGAGCTGCGAGCTCGAGTTGATCAGCTCGATTCCGTTGACGCGGCTGACCGCGTTCTCGATCGGACGGGTAACCAGCGCCTCCATCTGCTCGGGCCCCACGTTGGGGTAGTTCACCGTCACGGTGACCACCGGCGGGGTGAAGTTCGGGAGCAGCGCCACCGGCAGCCGGGGCAGGGCGAAAATGCCGAGCACCACGATCGCCAAGGCGATCATGGAGACGGCCACCCGGCGGTTGACGGCAAAGCGGGCGATGGACATCGCCCCCCATCTTAGCATTGGCGCCGACCGCCCACATTGCGTTTAGCCGGAGCTTATAGTAAAATTCGTGAGTTTTGGGAGACTTTTGATTTCCCGCCACCACCTGCCCCGATGAGGGGCCGCTGTCAAATATGACGGGCAGCGTCCATAGATGGAAGCAACGATGAACGACTACGAAGTGACCTATATTCTGCGGCCCAATCTCGAAGAGGCCGACGTCGACGCGCGGGCGACCGCCATCGGCGAAATCATCAAGAACCAGGGCGGCACGGTCGTCAACATCGAGAAGCTCGGGCGCAAGCGTTTGGCCTACGAAATCGCCGATTTGCGCGAAGGCAACTACGTGGCGATGCAGTACCGCAGCAGCGGCGATGCCTCGAAGGAACTCGAGCGCCAGCTCAAGCTGCAAGAAGACGTCCTGCGCGCGCTGGTGATCCACCTCGACAAGAAGGCCCTCGCGGCCATGGCCTACGCGGCCGCCAATCCTCCGCCCCCGCCCGTGCAGACCGGCCCCGTCCCGCTCACGCCGCCGATGCAGCCCGCCGATCGGGCCGCCCAGGTCGCCTCCGACCGCACCTAAAACTCTACGACATTCGACAGGCGCCCTTCGACGGGCTCAGGAGAACGCTTGTGCCAGGCACCTGGCACGAGCCGCTGCTATTTCTAGGCGTGGTCTGTATTGGGTGGGATAGGGCCGTAGCACAGCGACATTGCGAAAGAGAGTAAGAAGAAAATGGCCGGTTCGTATAATCGAGTAATTTTAGTCGGGAATCTCACCCGCGATCCCGAGATCCGCTACACCCAGTCGGGCAAAGCGGTGACGAAGTTCACCCTTGCGGTGAACAATCCGCGGAACAAAGAAGAGACCACGTTCGTCGATATCGTTGCGTGGGATCGCCTCGGCGAAACCTGCAACACGTATTTGAAGAAGGGCTCGAACACGCTTATCGAGGGCCGTTTGGTGATCCGTTCGTACGACGATAAGGACGGCAACAAGCGCAAAGCCACTGAAGTGGTGATCGACAACATGCAGATGCTCGGCGCACGTCAAGCCGGCGCTGATGGCGGCGGTTCCAGCGGCGGCGGCGACTACGCCGGCGCACGCAGCGGTGCAACCAGCGCAGCAAACGGCGCATCCGCGGGCGAGGCCTTCGGCGACGAGTTAGACGACGAGATCCCGTTCTAACGTTCTAATGCTGTCATCCCGAGCGTAGCGAAGCGTAGTCGAGGGAAGCGTATCTAACAAAAAGCCCGGTGAAATATCGTCGGGCTTTCCTTCTGCGTCACGCGTAGTGCAGGCAAGCTCTCGTGAAAGTTAAATATACCGATCAATGAGCTGGCGCGCTGTCATTGTGATCGCGTTATCTGTCCTATTCTTGGCTATTGTCACGCCATCGATGTTTGCGCGATTTACGACGGCGTACACCGGTGCGCACGTAGATAGCACACGGGTTGTGGCGGTTGACGCAGGCTCACCTGCCGAGCGCGGAGGCCTGCGAACCGGCGATCTCATAGGGTGCATCGATACGCGGGATTACGTGATGCTGCGTTCGCCGTTTTCACAAGGGGCCTACGAACCCGACCTTATTCACTTCTGCGTAACCAACACCGTTCCGCAGCATAAGCTTTCGTTTGCGGCCGCGCCTGGACCACTGTCCGCGTCGTTTTATGGAAGTACCACGATGCAGGCTCTCCGGTTGTTCTCGTATGTGGTGTTCTTGTTCGTTGGTTGCGCTTTAGTGATCGTGCGCCCGAGCGTCATGACGTGGCTGCTCTTCGGTTACTGTCTTGCGGAAGCTCCGGTGGGTACGGCATATCAAGCTTTCACCGTTTGGCCGCCGGTTGCATATGCCGCCTTCATGGCGGTGGCCAGTCCATCGGCCTCGTTGGGCGCAGTGTTTCTCTTTCTCTTCGCACTCCTCGTGCCCGAGGAAAGCGTTCCGCGCGATTGGCGCGGGTGGGTGTTTTGGATAGCGGCAATCGGCACGATCGCCTTCGTCGTGGCGCATTCCCTCTACCGCGTACTCGTTCTCGGCTATCTTTCTCCTTTGGATCCGTCCCAAGTTGCTCTTTCCAAATTGATGACGATCGCAGTTGTCATTTTGATTGTGGTTCGTTTGCTGAAGATGGAGCCTTCGGCGCGCGCCCGCTTTTGGTGGGTTGCCGCGGCTATTACGATCGGCATCGTTACGAACGATCTTCGGCAAGGGCGCGAAGCGTTTTGGCCGGGCTTATTCGGAACGCTCACAATGCTGATGCCTCTGACATTGATGTACGCGATCGTGCGGCGTCACGTCATCGACATTCGATTCGTAATCAGCAAGGCTGTCGTGTACGGTGCGTTGATGACGGTGATCTTTGGAGTAATCGCGGCCGCCGACTGGGGGGCAACGCGTTTCCTTGCCGAAATTCGCATAGCGCTAGCACTCGACGCGGTCATCGCAATTTGTCTCGGCGTTTTGATGCATCGACTTATCCCTGTCCTAGAAGGCTGGGTAGACTCGGTCATTTATCGCGGAAAACATGCAGCAGAAATCTACCTTAGACGTCTCGCGCGTACCTTGCCGCGCGCAGAGCGCACTGAGACGATCGATCGCGCACTCGTCGAGGATCCGTACAGTGAGCTCGACCTTACGATGGCGGCTCTGTTTCGAAGAGCTGGGAATGCGTTTTTGCCGGCGACGTCGGCCGGGTTTGCAACGGCGCCCATGGTCGGGTTCGACCGCGATGACGATATCGTTCGCTTTCTTCGCGTGGAGCGTTCGTGTGTCCATATCGATGATTTGGGCGATCGGGTAGCGGCCGCGATGGCCGAAGTGGGCGTTCCTACCATCGCCATCCCGATCTTCGATGGGGACGATCTCGCCGGCTTTACGTTGTACGGAGTTCACCGCGACGGTACGAGGCTCGATCCGGATGAGATCGCCGTGCTCGAAGCGCTCGCAGAATCAGCGGGCCAGGCATACCTTCGCGTCGAGAACTCGCGTTTACTTGCGCTCGTTGGATCGGCGATCCAGCCATCGGCATCTTAACAAATTCGGGGCGAAAATCGCCGGGCTCTTTGTGTTAGAGAACTAACGGTAGAACACCGTGCCGTGGGCGATCAGCGGACCGTTCCAACCATCGGGCCACGCGCGATTCAGATCAATCGAACGTGAATCGAGCGTCATCGCTCCGGTGCGAAGGTCGATCGACGCAAATGAGATGCGATGCAGAAGCGAGCCATAACCGTTGATGACGATGTTGCCCGTACCAGGCTCGATTGCGAGCCAATGCGGCTTCGCTGTCGGGCCAAGGTAGAGACGCGATACTTCGACGGGGTGCATGGGGTCGCGAACGTCGAGCGCGATGAGCGAGTGCGCCGACATTTGCGCCTCGACCCAATAATGGCCCGCGAGAACGGGAACGCCAGAGCATAGGCGCCCACCGAAATCATAGACGTAGTTCGCATTGGGGCTCTCCCCGTCGATTCCGGTCAAGGCGAAAAGACCGCACGTCGCCGTCTTGACGAGCACGGTCTTTCCGTCGTCGAGCAGCAAGGCGTCGTCGGAATAGGTCGCGCCGCTGGTAGTGAACGGCGCCTTCGAAAGCGGAATCGTCTTGAGCAACGTGAGATCGGAGAGACGCCAGATCTGTACGACGCTCGTTGGCGCCTTCGTATTAAGCGGCGGCATGGGCGCGCTCGTGGTAACGACGCGATCGAGCGATTCAATTGCGAGCACGCTGTAGGGGCGAATGTTTTCGTCGATATCCGGCGCCGCAGCGCTCGTCGCTTTTACCACGTTTCCGCGATCGTCGAGTTCAACGAGCGCACCGGGTTCGTCGGCGTTTCCTTTGATTTGATACGTTGCGAGCACGTTGCCATTCGAGAGGGTCGCAAAACTATGTGGATGCGTGTATCCCGCGGCATCGGTGAACGCCTCGGCAAGGAGCGGATGACGAACGTCGGTCACGTCGATAATTTGGCTCTCCGCCGCCATGAAGTCGTTCGCAAACAGCCGATGGTTCGCGGGCATGGTGGTATTAGTGTGATGCGCCATCATCCCGCGGATCGGCGTCGGGACGTACGCGACCAGCTTGCCGAAATTCAAGCCGTCGCTAATGTCGAAGACGGTCAGTACGTCGCGGCCCTCACCGTGCGCCGGATGCTCTTGCGCCTCCATCGCCCAGGCCACGAGGTAGCGCGGAGGCGCGCTCGAGGCGGCCACCAATAGCAAAGCCAGCACACTGAGAAATGCACGCATGAGTTGTTGGTTCTCGGCGGCAATCGAAGCGCCCTATGTTCGGATCGAGTTAGGGCGAAATGTCGCCGTTTCGAGCCAGTTAGGGCGAAATGAGCGTACAAGGTGAGACAATGCCGTTCTGACGTTCTAGCGTTCTAACTTGCCATCCCGAGCGTAGCGAAGCGTAGTCGAGGGACCGACGAAAATGAAGAGCCCGGCGAAGTTCGTCGGGCTCTTTCTGTTCACGTGATCGCTTACAACTTCGTTGCAACATTCATAGGGACGGCTTCGTAATCATAAGCCAGAGAATGGAGAGCCAAAGGGCGATCCCGAGTGGAGCGGCGAGACGTGGCAATATCGCACTACGGACGAGCGGTAACGTTTGACGCTCCGCAGATGCGAGACGTCGCGACCATGGTTCGTCGATCAGAATACCGATCAGCGCCGCCATTGTTGCAAGCACATACGATACCACGAGCCAGCCAGACGTGTACCCGTATCTGTGCGCAAGCAACAGACCGGACACCACTCCTATCCCGACCGATATGCCGCCGCCCGCGAAAATGCGGCTGAAGGCGGAAGCCAGCAGCTGCAATACCCGTTGTTCGTCAACATGCTGCACGATGATCCGAAAGATGATTCCGGCAATCGGCAACCCCGCGAACGCGAACATCATCGCGCCGACATGAAGCCACAGCAGGAACGCTCGACCGTCAACGACGTTATACAACTGCGGCTACGGCATCGGCGAGCGAGGTCGTTGGATGGCCGATAAGACGGCTTAGCATGCGACCATGATCTTCGAGGGCGCCCTTCGCGGTGGCAGCACTGGTTTGCGCAAGCATCGTCGCCACATCGTCCGGCAAACCCATGCCGAGCAGTGCCGCGCGGTATTCTGCTTCGCTCATGTTCCGATAGCCAACCGTCTTTCCGGTTCGTTGGCTCACCGACGCCGCAAGCTGCGTCAACGTGAACGCCTCGTCGCCGGCAAGCTCGTAGACGGTACCGGCAGGCGCCCCGTGCAGCAGGACCAATGCTGCCGCCTCCGCATAGTTTGATCGGCTCGCGGACGAAAGTCGTCCGTCACCCGCGCTGCCGATGATCGCACCGTGCGCCACCTCCGGCGAAAGCATCGCGGTGTCGTTCTCTAGATACCAGCCGTTGCGCAATACGACGTACGGCAGCCCGCTCTCGCGCAACATCTTTTCGGTTGCCAGATGTTCGACAGCGAGGCTCAGCTCCGACGTGTCGGCTCGCAAGATGCTGGTGTAAGCGATGAGCGACACGCCGGCCCGCGTTGCCGCATCGATGACGTTCTTATGGTGCGCAGCGCGCCCACCAAGGACGCTCGATGAGATCAGCAGCAGCCGATCGATGCCGGTCAGGGCCGCATCGAGCGACGCCGGATCAGTATAATCGCCGATACGCGTCGAGACGCGAAATGGCGCCAATTCCTCCGCTGCTTGTGGTGTGCGGACCATTGCCGCGATGTCGGCAGAGGGGTCCCGGCGGCGCAGGTGTTCGATGACGAGGTGACCGAGCTGGCCGCTTGCTCCGGTGACGAGGAGACGTGGCTTGTTCGCTGACATGGTGCCCTTTCCAGGAAACGAATTGAGTACTGGACTATAATAGAGACCATGGCCGTCAACTACAATGAGGCAGAAAATAGTGCCGAGGTTACTGCGAAGGAACCCTATGGCGCGACGCGCGCGCGCTTCGCCGCGTATTTTGCGGATATTCAGCGCCGAAGCTTGGAGGGATGGGTTTGCCCCACGCGCGATCTGCTCGACTCCATCGGAGACAAGTGGTCGACGCTCATTCTCATGTCGCTCGCCGCTGAGCCGCTGCGCTTTAGCGCGGTGCGACGCGCGGTTCCTGACATCTCGAAGCGGATGCTTACTCAGACGCTGCGCTCGCTCGAACGCGACGGTATGATTTCGCGCCACGTGTTCCCGACCAAACCGCCGAGCGTTGAATACAGCTTGACCGAGTTGGGTGAATCGCTCCTCGAGTCAATGATCGCCCTCGTGGAGTGGACGGAGCGCAGCTACCCCGTCGTACTGCGGGCGCGCATGCGGTTCGACGCGCTTGAGGATACTGCAGGCTGAGCAACCTGCGGATGATGCGCGTTGATACTTCAGGAACAGCAGCGCGCAAATGCGTTAATTCACGAGAAATTGGGCCTGGCATTGCGGTGCCGGGCTATCTTTTGTGTTCACACTCCGTTAGTAGACTTCTTAATACGCGGGGTTGAAGTCAGCGTGAAACAAGTACGTACCGGTAACGGGCTTGCAGTTCTTGCGGGCAGCCGCGAATGTTGACCGGCGGATAGCATCGGTGACCGCGTCGATCACGGCTCGATCGACGTGCTGATGGCCGTTACCGTACGCGTTCAATTGGATTTTGGTGGGCGTGCCTTCCGACGATATCGTAACGAGCATCGTCACACCGACGGGTGCGGCAACAGAACTTGGCATGTTCGGCGATGCGGCGCTGATGACGGTGGCCTCCGCGTTTGGCGTGGTGCATGACGAAGCGGCTACGAGGCTTGCATCGGGCGGCGTTCTTCCGCTTTGCGCTGCCGCGACTCGCCATTCCAGCGTGATCGCATATGGCCGACTGGGGTTGGGGCCGTCTTTTACTGCCACTTTCATACGATAGCCGGCTGCCTTCAGTCTGTCGTAGTCAGCCCGCACCAAATCGGTGTTGAGAACGGCACCCCGCCGCTCGTGCAGTTGCGCGCGAATCGCGGCCTCGTCGGTGCTTGTGGCACCAACAATTCGCACCTCGGCGATTCGCGCCGCATAGACATTGTATCTAACATTGGCCGTAGCTCTGTTGGCGTCGATCGATGACGAAACGATCCCGCCCTCGATCGATCCGAGCTCCAGGTGCAGCCCTTCGTAGAAGCTCCTGAGCCCTTCGTAGTCTTCGGAGCGTACCAGATCGGAATATTTCATCCCCGGTCTTAGCACAATATGTGCAAGAATGGACTCGGTGGAAACCGCTGGATCGCCGGCGATGATGATCTTCTCGACAATCAGGCCTTTTCGTGTCACGCCGTTCGTTTCAACTGCGACGGAGTGTCCGGTCACCGGCGGCGGCGTGAAGGCAATCGCCGGTGCTCGTGTGCCCAACGACAGCCCGACGACAACGAGCAGAAGCCCGAATGCGCTTATCGGCGCATAGGCGACCGACAGTGATCCGTTCCGGCCCTCGTCCTTAAGGCGTTGTACTCGCGAGACAATACCATGACCGAAGCTCAGCGCTCCGAGCAATGCGTCGCTACGTTTGATCGCGAGCGTAACAAGGCTGCGTGCGCAGGCGTCAAGGTCTGGCGCGCACGCCACCGCCCAGTCGTCGCAGGCCGCTTCACGCTCGAGGGCGGCCCACCGCAGCAACCAAACGACGAACGGGTTGAAAAACAAGAACACATAGAGAGCGAGCTCGAACTCGTGGGTGAACGGGTCATGTCGACGCACGTGGCCAACTTCGTGTAATAGCGCGCATTCCAACTGCTCACCGCCATTCAATGCCAAGGACCTCGGGACGATCACCGATGGTTTGGAAAAGCCACCCGTGATCGGCACGTTCACATCGGGTGAGGCGTACACCTGAACACCGAGATGCTCCTTAAGCCACATGCTTCTACGAAAAATACGCCGAAGCTGAAGCACGCTGAGAGCAGCGCGCAAAGCGATGATGGATACGCCGGTCAGCCACGCACAAATCAACGCAACGATGGCACGATCTTTCAGGACTACATCGAATCTGCGTACCGTGCTCGTGGATGTCTGCGGAACCGCAATTTGTCTTGTCGCAGATGGGGTAACGACGACGCCGCGTTCCACGGTCGGACCCCAGCGAATGATGAGGCCTTCCGTTTGTGACAACACACTTGGAATGGTTGTTGCGCACGGGACAAGAGCGATAGCGGCTAGAGCACCCAACAAAACAATATGTCGCGTGGCGGCGCTAAAGCGGTTGCCTGCAAACTTGAGCACTACCGTGCAGCAACACGCAATGATTGCCCCTTGCCAGAGAGTCGCAAAGAGTACATCTAGTACGATGCGGAAGAGGAACACCATCACACTTTCCCCTTACGTTCAATCGACTGCTTCAGGCGCGCCAAGTCTTTTTTCGACAGGCGCTTGTCCTCCAACAACGTGAGCGCCAAGACGCCGGGTGAGTTACCGAAGAATCGGTGAAGCAACGCGTCCAAGAGCGACGTTGCGGCTTCGGAGCGCTGCACAAGCGGACGATAGACAAACGCCCGGCTTATCTTCGCGTGGTCAACGTATCCCTTGTCCTCGAGTGTGCGAAGGGTCGAGAGAACAGTGGTATAGGCGAGCACGGGCGGGTCGAGTGCTGAGACGACCTCCGCGACCGTCGCTTGAGACCGGTCCCACAGCACGTTCATGAGGCGGAGCTCGTGATCGGTCAGTGTCAGGCTACGCTGTCGCGGCATGGACGTTCCTAACTTCGACAAATTACTAGTATTCTAGTAATTAATTAGGATACTAGCCCCCTGTGCTACGGATTGTCAAGCTCCCAAAGCCGTTCTGTTAAGTTACGCTACAGAGTCTAGCGCGAAGAAAAGCTCGCTAGTTATTGGATGATCGACGAAGAGTGCCGGTGTCGAAAACCGGGTAGGAGCTTAGCATGCCGTGGACTGCAGACGATGCCGAAAGGCACACGCACAAGGCGACAACGCCCGAGTTAAAAGAGCTTTGGGCAAACGTCGCAAACGAATCTCTCGAACGGGATGGCGATGAAGGGCGCGCAATCCGGGAAGCGAACGCCGTTGTGGCGCGACGGCCGAGTTAGGGCGAAACGCGCGCAAAACTACGGGGCGTGTGCGCTGCGAAGGGTGGAGCGAAGAACATCGACCTCGATCTGGAGGCGCTCGTTCTCGGCGGTGCGTTCGAGGCGCTCGCGGTGATCTTTTCCAAGACCGCGACCGCTCGTTTGCCGAAATGGAGCCTCCACAATTCACCGCCAACGGTCGCCGGGTGCGATCACGTACTTCCTCCAGACGTAACCCCAAGGGAGTACGAGCGCGACGACCACGGGGCCAAGGAAGATCCCGAAAAAGTTGTTCGCAAGGTCGGTATCGACGGAGTGTGCGAGGTACGCCGGCAGGAACGCTGCAAGCACCCAGATGAGCTTCCACGTAAACTCGAAGATCAGCAGCGGCATCATACGTACCGGGTAACGAATGCCGAGCAGCGCGAGCAGCGTTAGCGCGCCGAAGAAGCTCATCCCGACCCCGTGCCAAAAATCCCATGGTTGCGTATGGTGCAGGATCGCCGGCCAGGTCTTCAGCCCTTGCAGTACGCCTAAGAGCGCGTAAGCAACTCGCAGCACGTACAGCCGATACAGCGGCAGCTCGGGCTTCGCAGCGGTCATAGCTTCCCCGCTTACTTCGGTGACGGACTCACCGTGTACGTATATTTGTGTTGTCCGTCGCGGATAATGAGCGTCGGCTTTCCATTTTCGGTGGACGGTGAAAACTCAAGGCTGGCGATTTCCGAAGCGACGGTCACGAACGACGTCGTGCCGTCGGGATTCGTGCGCGTCGCGACGGGACTGCTCCACATCCCGAATTGAAAGACGACGCTCGATCCGTTGCGATGCACGGTAAGGTGTCCCAGATCCGGATTGAAGTACGACGACGCGAGTTTTGCGGAGGCCTCGGCCGACGGAGGAACGGTTAAGAGCTTTCTCGTTGCTTGCTGTTCCGCGACATGGTTTTTTGCTGCAGAGGCTAGCTCCGCCGCTGCTTGCGGTTTACCATCATACAGCACTTCGAGCAAACGCCGCAGGAACGGACCGCGAAGATAAACGCCGCTGTCGGAGTTCGTCAGGATCACCATGCCGACGTTCGCGTTGGGAATCGCCGCCCAGTCGCTGTGATAGCCGAAGAGATCGCCGCCGTGATGGATGACGTCGATGCCATACGTCCGGTCATCCATGAGTCCCATGCCGTACCACGCGTCTTTACCCACGGCAACGGTTTTCACGCGACGCTGCAAAAGATTCTTCTGCGACACCAAACGCGTGCCGTTGGGCAACATACCTTCCGTCAGTTCGTTTTCGACGTACTTGATCATATCGTGCGGGCTCGACCACGCTTCGCCGGCCGGACGGAACGGAATGGCGATGCGGTTCATATCCGGGTTGAGCACGTGCGTGTTGCCGTCAATATCTTGGCCGTACGCGTCCGCGTGATCGGATGCAAGCGCTTTGTCGAAATCGAACGTCGTGCTCGCCATGCCGAGCGGGTCGAAGACGAGTTGCTGCATAGCCTTGTCATAGGCATCGCCGATCGGAAGGTTCGGATATTCCGTGTGGCCCGCGATGTAGCCGGCGGCCGACGCCATCGTATTGCTGTACTGAAACAACTCCCCGTACGCGCTGGTCGGTTCGGTGTTTGCGAGCATCGTAAAGGTCTCTTGCGGACCCGTTTGTGGCGTGGTACCGAGGATCCAATCGAAATCTTTGCGCGGCACACCCGTGCAGGCGCACACCAAGTCCTCGATGCGAACTTTCGCGGTCGTCGCTGGGCTGCCAAGACGGAATGACGGATACGCCTCGACCACCGGTTCACTCCACTGGAGTTTCCCCTGGTCGACGACGCGCGCGAGCATGAGCGTGGTAATGCCTTTGGTGTTCGAGGCGATCATGAAGAGGGTGTTCTTGTCGACAGGCGTCGACTTGCCTAACGTTCGTACACCGAGGCCGCCTTCATACACGACCTTGCCGTGATCGATGAGCGCGAGTCCGACCCCCGGGACGTGTAGTTCTTGCATGCCCGTTTTTACAAAGTCGAGGAGCTCGTTAACGCGCTGCGGCGTCAGCCGATTTGCCGTACGGCCCGCGAAGGTTTCTGGGACGTAGCCTTCGGGCTGTAGCGTCGAAGCCAACGCTCCCACGGCGGATCCGCGCTTTTCGAGCGTTGACGTAGATCCGTCGATCAATGCGACGGTCCAGCTTGTATCCTTACGGTACGCACTCGCTGCAATTTCGCGATGTTCTTCGGGGCCCGTCACGTAGCTGAGCGAGACGTGCTCGTCCCATCCGTTGATAGGCGCCACGGATTCTGCGGCCAAGATTTTCCGGTCGAACGACGGATCGATCAATTTCCACGCGCTCGCTACAGCCGCTTTTCCGTCGGTCGCGGCGCCGATGTGAACGATGAAGAGACGCGCATCGTTCTCGGGCGCGCTCAAGATCGTCATGGTATCGGTCTGTTGTATGCTCCAATCTTTGGGAGCGGTGAATGTTACGCCGGCGAAGGTCTCCTTGGTATCAGCACTCAAGACGACCGGAGCCGACGAAGCGCCCTGCGCAACGACGGCGGTTGGCGAAATCAAAGAGAGGGCCACGAGCAGCAAGAAAACGCGCTTCATATTCATGCTCCAAATTACAGGCGTTCGACCCGCTCTGTTTCGATAAAAGGCGGTGCTTTCTTGCCCGTAGTTCATCTTATCGACGGAACGTACGAGCTCTTCCGGCACTTTTACGGACTGCAGCGCCGCGGCGGCAGTGAGGGGCGTCGGTTCGGCGCCGTTGTCGGAGTGCTCAATACCGTAGTGCGCATGATCGCAGATGGAGCGACGCACGTTGGAGTCGCTACCGACCATGTCATCGAATCATTTCGGAACGAGCTTTGGAGCGATTATAAAACGGGAGATGGGGTCGATCGTGCGCTTCTCGCGCAGTTCACGCCTCTTGAGGATTCGCTGCACGCAATGGGCATAGTAGTGTGGCCTATGGTCGAACTCGAGGCGGACGATGCGCTTGCATCGGCTGCCGAAATCGCATCGCGGGATGCTCGCGTCGAACAGATTTGCATCTGGACGCCCGACAAAGATCTCTCTCAATGCGTACGCGGTGACCGCGTTGTACAGGTGGACAGAAGAACGAATGTCGTTCGCGATGCGAGCGGCGTGCGAGCAAAATTTGGCGTCGACCCGGAGCTCATTGCCGACTACCTTGCGCTCGTCGGTGATGCTGCGGACGGCTATCCCGGCATCAAGGGCATTGGCGCGAAGGGCGCGGCAGCGCTGCTGACGCGTTACGGAGCGATCGAGCTCTTCCCGCAAAACGTGCTGGGTGAGAGTCGCGATCGCGCCCTCTTATTTAAGCAACTCGCAACGCTTCGAACGGACGCGAAGCTTTTCGAGAACGTCGATGACCTGGAATGGCGTGGCCCTACCACTGCATTCGCCGGCGTTTGCAAGCAACTGGGCGCTCCAGAACTCTGGCGCAAGGCGGAGTCTGCGTGGGCTTTCCGCGTTTCCAACGACACTTGACGGTATTTCCGCCTAGAGCTATACTCAACCAAATGGTTGAGTATCAGGAGGCTAGTCTCGATCGGACCTTTGCGGCGCTTGCGGACCCCACTCGACGGTCCCTCGTTTCCAAACTACGCGCCGGGAGCGAGACGGTCAGCACTCTAGCCGGCGAGTTCCCGATGTCGCTGCAGGCGGTCATCAAGCACCTCGATGTGCTCGACGATGCGGGGCTCATCACACGCGAGAAAACGGGCCGGACCGTGGCATGCGCCTTAACCCCGGAGCCACTCGAGTGCGCGACGCGCTGGCTTGAGGAACAGCAACGCGCCTGGGACGAGCGCCTCGATCGCTTCGGCGCCTACCTTCATCAGCTGCAGCAAGGAGTAACCGATGAACAAACTTGAGACCGCCGACGATGTCGCAGAAGTCGTCAAGACGCGCACGTTCGACGCGCCGCTCTCGCTCGTCTGGAAGGTGTGGACCGAGGTCGAACACCGGAATCAATGGTGGGGTCGGGCCGGCTTCACAACCGTCTGCGAACACGATTTGCGGCCCGGCGGCAAGATGAGCATTCACATGCAGGGCCCGGACGCGACGATTCATATCTCGGGCACGTTTGAAGAAGTCATCGCGAACGAACGCCTCGTGACCGCAGGCGTGCTTGAAATAGACGGCGTCGCCGCGTTCAATACACGTCTGGACGTCTCGTTTGCCGAGCAAGCCGGGACGACGAGCGTGACCGTGCGACACACGTATTGGAATTTTGCCGGCGACCGCAAAGACGTGATTGACGGTACGAGCGTAGGCTGGACCCAACAGTTCGAACGCCTCGAAGCGTACTTGCGCGCACTTCGTTCGCAGCATTAGAGCCGAACGCGCTCAAACGCTTTAATTCCACGGGCAAGTTGAGCCTGGCATTTCGGTGCCGGGCTTAATTTTCGTTGAGAATCATAAATAGCTGCCGCAAATACAGTGCAATTTTCGGATAGAGCTGCAACGTGTGCTGATCTATCCTTTGATTCACCGCCCCGTATCGCGCTAGAAATATCGCCAAGCTGCTCAGGGAAGCGCAGTCGGTGGCCGCTTGCCAACCAGGAGATACATGACGTGGCTTATTTTACTGACGATTCGCTTCTCCCAGAAAACATGGCGCCGCTAATGATCACAGCGGCTCCCTACGGCCCAATGTGGATGCCGGCGGACGGCCCACCGGGATACATTCCCCTCACGTGGGATGAACAAGTCCAAGCCGCAGTGGATTGCTACAATGCCGGAGCGACGCTGCTGCATATCCACGTGCGCGATCCAAAGACGGGACACATCTCAAAAAACTTCAAAGAGTACGGGGAGCAAATTGGACGGGTTCGCGAAGCCGTTCCGAAGATGATTCTTCAGGTAGGCGGGTCGATCTCATTCGCACCGGAGCCCGGAGAAGTTGGAGCCTTCGGTACGTACGAGCAGCGGCACAAACTGACGACGATCGATCCCAAGCCGGATCAGATCACGGTCCTGTGCGGCTCAGGGCTTTACGATTTGACCGCGCTGCACCCGATGGACGATTCGTTCGGAGGGACGCATCTGGGCAACGAGGACGCTATGCATGGGATCTCCAACATGGTGGCGGACTCAACGCCGGATTTCTATATCGAAGAGACCAAGCTCTGCATCGAACATGGGATCCAGCCGTATTTCGCGCTTGGCCACGTTCATTCTCTCGAGCTTGTGGAGCGCATGATTCGCCGCGGCCAATACATGGGCCCGATGAATGGATTCTTCAGCACAGGCGGCGGCGGATTCGTCGGCGCGAATCCATTCGACCTCATGGAGTTGGTTCGACGGACGCCGCACGGTTCGTTCTTCACCTATCAGACGACGTTTCGCTTGACGCACCCGATTTCGATGATGA
>JBAUEZ010000263.1:0-2652 GCA_049678885.1 Candidatus Aquilonibacter sp.
CCACTTATCTATCAGGCGACATTTTTCGACGGCACGTTCCTGGGTCGTACCGATTTTCTGCGCCGCATCGAGCGGCCGTGCGCGCGTTGGCCGTGGAGTTACGAAGTCATCGATGCAAAGCTCGCCCTCGTTCCCAAACCGTATTACCTCGTGCAGTTGGCACACTACAGCGCTCACCTGACCGCAATCCAAGGCAGCGCGCCGCACGCGATGCACGTCCTGCTCGGCAGCAGCGCCGAGCGTGCATTTCGCGTCGACGACTTTGCCGCATACGAGCGCCACCTGCGCGCGCGCTTTCTCGCGCGCATGGCGACCGGTCCGAACCCAACCTATCCGCTCGAGGTCGCACATTGCGACATCTGCCGCTGGCACGATCGTTGCGCGGCGCAGCGGCGGCGTGACGATCATCTGAGTCTGGTCGCGCGTATCCGCCGCGATCAGATGCTACGCCTCGAAAACCACGGCATTGCTACGATGCGCGAGCTCGCGAACACGAGCGCGCAGCGTCCATTCGGGATGGACCCAAAGACGTTCGCCGCACTGCACGCGCAGGCAGCGCTACAAGTTGAAGGGGAGCGCGAAGGCCGCTACGTCTACGAACTCCTTGATGCAGAACCCGGTACCGGTTTCGAGCTGCTGCCGCCCCCGAACCCCGGCGATCTCTTTTTCGATATGGAGGGCGATCCGCTTTACGCGCCCGAGCGCGGCCTGGAATACCTCTTCGGCTTTTATTGCGCCGATGATGGACGGTACGTTTCGTTCTGGGCACGCTCGCAAGCGCAGGAACGCGCGGCCTTCGAAGCCGCGATCGATTTCATGCGCGAACGGCGCGAACGCCATCCGAACATGCACGTCTATCACTATGCCTCGTACGAGACGAGCGCACTGCGCCGGCTCATGGGCTTCTACGGTACCCGCGAGCGCGAGCTCGACGATCTGCTGCGCAATCAACTCTTCGTGGATCTCTATGGCGTCGTGCGGCAGACGCTGCGCATCTCGCAACCCAGCTACTCGCTCAAGAAGCTCGAGCCGTTCTACGGCATGCGACGCGCGACCGACGTGCAACGCGGCGATGATTCGATCGTGATGTTCGAGAGCTGGCTCGCCGGCGGGAGCGACGACATCCTGGACGATATCGAGCGCTACAACGCCGACGACTGTCGCTCGACCCACTTACTACATCAATGGCTGCTCGAGCGCCGTGCGGAAGCCGCCCGCGTTCACGGTCGGGCATTTGCCTGGCGCGAGACGGTGACCATTGCGCCGCCGGAGGACGACGGCCGCAGCGAGCTCGCAGCGAGACTGCTCGACGGTATTCCCGCGCCCGACTCGCTGCGCACACTGCGCGCGAGCGATGATGCAACGCGGGCGCGGTGGCAGCTCGGACATCTCCTCGAATACCACGCGCGCGAGGCGAAGCCGGCATTTTGGCAATACTACGATCGCCTCGAGAACGTTGACAAGCTGCTCGAATTCGATCACGAGGCGCTGGGCGGCCTCACACTGCGCGAGGACATCGCGCCCTACAAAGAGAGCCCACGCGCGAGAAATCTCATCTACACGTACACGTATCCCGAACAGCTGCATGCCATGAGCACGGGCGATAAGCCGCATTGCCCGCATGCGCAAGTTGGTGCGGGCGAGATCGTGTCCCTCGACGATGAGCGCCGGGAGATCCGCATCAAGTTAAGCTCGTCGATTCGTCCGAATGAGTTGCGAGCAGTCATTCCGGGATTTCCCTTCCAGACACCCGAGCAACGCAAAGCCCTTGGGCGGATCGCAGAGCGCTATCTCGACGGCACGTTGGCCGCGACGCACCCCGCGACGCTCTCGCTGCTGCTCGTTCGTCAGCCACGCACGTTCACGCCACGCGCGCAGATGCAACCGCCGTCGGTCGATGCGCAGTCCGTCGGCGCACTCATCGCGGATCTCGACGGCAGTCACCTTGCGATACAGGGGCCGCCCGGCAGTGGGAAGAGCACGATCGCCGCCGCAGTTATCGCCGATCTTCTTGCCGCGGGCAAGCGCGTCGGCATCGTCGCAGGCGGGCACAAAGCGATCCACAACGTGCTATACAAGATCGAAGAACACGTCGCCAACTGTGGCCAACAACGCTTCGTTGGGCTCCAAAAGTACTCGAGCACAACCGAAAACTCGCAATTCATCTCGGAACACGCGGGAAGTTGGATCGCGACAACCGATTCGAACGATGCCTTCGATGCCCCGCACGATCTTGCCGCGGGTACGCCATGGCTCTTTACGCGCGAACAGATGATTGGGCGTTACGATTTTCTCTTTGTCGACGAAGCCGGGCAGATGAGTTTGGCCGACGCGCTTGCCTGTTCGCCGGCCGCCCGGAACGTCGTGTTGCTCGGCGATCCGCTGCAACTTCAATCGGTCTCAGCGGGCACGCATCCGCCCGGAACCGGCCTCTCGATTTTGCAGCACTTGCTCGGGGGCCATGACACGATCGATCCGCGTGACGGCATCTTCCTCGATCGCTCGTATCGGATGGCACCGGCGATCTGCGCGTTCATCTCCCACGCCATTTATGAGGACCGCTTGCACGCCGCCGACGCGTGCGCTGCCAACCGCATCGACGCGCCGGGCTTCGTGGGCAGCGGCCTGCGCTATCTGCCCGTTGTCCATGAC
>JBAUEZ010000264.1:0-6685 GCA_049678885.1 Candidatus Aquilonibacter sp.
TCGCTCGAAATCGCTCCCGCACACGCCGCGGTTGCGCGCGCGAACCGGGCTGCGGCGGGATTCGAAGGCATCGCAACCGTCGCGGTTGGCCCGGCCCTGCAAACGCTCGACCGGCTGATTGCCGCGAAAGCTCCACCGTTCGATCTGATCTTCATCGACGCAGATAAGGAGAACGGCGCGAACTATATCCGCCGCGGGCTTGAACTGTCGCGGCCGGGTACGCTCATTGCTCTCGACAACGTTGTGCGCGAGGGAGCGATCATCGATCCTTCCAACCGCGATCCCATGGTCGTCGGTACGAAGCGTGCGCTGGAATTGCTTGCGAGCGAGCCGCGCCTAGAGGTTACCGCGCTGCAGACGGTCGGGCAAAAAGGCTACGACGGTCTGGCGTTCGCGTTAGTGACCTGAACACTCATGCGCTGAGCGCGGCTCAATTTCGGCAACATTGAGGTAACGGCGGGTGCGTACCGTCGGCGCATGGGTGCATTCGATGCCCTACTGCGCGAGACGATGGTGCTGGCTGCGATCCTGTGCATCCCGGTCTTAGCAATCGCTGCGCTCGTCGGCACCGCGGTTGCAATCGTGCAAGCGGCGACACAGGTCCAGGAACAGACGCTAACGCTCTTGCCCAAAGTGCTCGCGGTCGGCCTCGTGCTGGCAATCTTCGGCGCGTTCGGGATGCACGAATGCGCTCAGCTGTTTAGCGATGCGCTCGTCGCAATTCCCGCGTTGGTCTACGGATCGTGACCGCAACCGCGCTGCTCGTCCTTGCGCGCTGCGCCGGATTTGCATCGCGCGCGCCGGGCTTCTCGCATCCAAGCGTGCCGCACGTGCTGCGTGCGGGGATCGCGCTCCTTTTGACCGTCGCGATCGTCCCGGGCGTGCGCGCGGCGCATGTGGACGGCGGCGCGCTCCTTGTAGCGCTCGTCCTCGAGTTCTTACTCGGTGCTGCGATGGGCATCGGTGCATCGCTCCTCTACGACGGTGCCTATGCCGGTGGTCGCATCCTCGACGACTACGTCGGCGTGAAGGCGATGGCGCCGAACGTGCAACTGGTTGCGCCGAGCGGCTTTGGCCGTATGTGGTCGATCGCCTTTACGGGCGGCTACTTCTTACTTGGCGCCTATCGCATAACCGTGTTGGCGTTCGCGCAGAGCTTCGATCGCGTCGCGCCCGGCGCGCCGTTCGCCGCGCATGCATGGCTCGCATTCGCGAGCACGCTTGCAAGTACGATCGTGCTGGTCGGCGTCGCAGTTGCCGCGCCGGCGATCGCACTCGCGTTCGTCGTGCAGGTCGCGGTGGCCGCGCTGACACGGACGATTCCGCGCTTTGCCGGCTTCTCGCTCTCGTTTCCGCTCGTCTTCGGGGCGGTGCTGCTGGTGACGGCGGTCTCGATTCCGCTACTCTCCGCGCGAGCCGGACACCCGCTGCTGCTCTATCCAGGGAGCACGCCGTGAGTGCCGATAGCGGCGAGAAAACCTTCGATGCGCCGCCATCGCGCATCGCCAAGGCGCGACGCGAAGGCAACGTGCCGCGCGCGCAAGAGTTCAGCGCGAATCTCGCGTTCGTTGCTGCCGCATTGGGCGTGTGCGCGACTGCTGCACCGCTTGGCGCATTCGCTAACGAGGCGCTGCGTAGCGCAACACGAGGAGCATTCGCGGTTGGGCCGTGCATCGCGATCGCTGCGCTTGCACTCGTTCCCGCGGCCCTCGCAGCAGCGAGCGGCGTGGCGGGTGCGCTCCTCCAGAGCGGAGGGCTTGTGCTGGTGGCGCCATCGCTGAAATTCGAGCGCATGCAACCGATGGAGGGTATCAAACGCATGGTTTCGCGCGATGCGCTCACGCACGGCCTGCGTGCGCTCGTCGCGTTTGCGCTTGCCTCGGCAGCGATGCTGCCGGCGTTGCGCGATCTCGCTAGCGCTGGAGCGGTTGCGTTGAGCGCACAAAGCGTCGCTCAGATTGCGTGGAGCGGTGCGCAGCGCGTCGTGTGGGCGGCCGCTGCCGTGGGACTGCTCTTCGCAGTCGCGGAGTACGGCGTGGCGCGGCGCGCGTGGTTACGTAAGTTGCGAATGAGCCTTGCGGAGCTCAAGCGCGAATTGAAGGAGAGCGACGGCGATCCCCTGGCGCGCGGCCGCCGTAAGGCGCTGCACCGCCACCTGATTCGTGGCGCGCTCGCGAAAGTAAAAGAAGCCGCCTTTGTCGTCGTCAATCCGACGCACATCGCGATCGCACTCGAGTACCGGCCGCCCGATGTGCCGGTACCGGCCGTCCTCGTGCGAGCTTCCGACGAGATGGCGCTTCGCGTACGCAAGATGGCGACGGAGCATGGCATTCCCGTCATCGAAAACGTTCCGCTTGCACGCGCGCTCTATCGCGACGGCGCCGTCGGTGAGCCGATCGCCTACGAGCACTATGTCGCGGTCGCGGAGATCGTCGCCGCATTGATCAAGAGCGGAGCGTTAGGGAGCTCCACATGACGCGGCTGCCGGTCTACGCCTTCGCGGGCGTGTTGCTCGCGATCGTCGGCATTCTCATCGTGCCGCTTCCGCCGGCACTGCTCGATGTGCTGCTCGGGATCAACATCTTCGGGTCGGCGCTGGTCCTGCTGCTTGCCGTGACGATCGACGATCCGCTCGAATTCTCCGCGTTTGCGCCGGCCCTGCTCGTGGCGACGCTCTTCCGGTTGTCGCTCGACGTTTCTGCAACACGCTTGATCCTCACGCAAGGTGCAAACCCGGGCGCGGTCGGCGCGATCATTCCTGCCTTCGGCGCATTCGTCGTGCACGGCAATCTCGTCGTGGGCCTGATCGTCTTCGCGATCCTGATCACGATCCAATTCATCGTGATCGCGAGCGGGTCGCAGCGCGTCGCCGAGGTAGCGGCACGCTTTACGCTCGACGCCATGCCGGGCAAGCAGATGGCGATCGATGCGGACGTTCATGCCGGTGCGCTCGATGCGGAAGGCGCGCGTCGCAAACGCGCGGTGGTGCAGCGCGAGGCCGATTTCTACGGCGCAATGGACGGCGCCGGAAAATTCGTCAAGGGCGACGCGATCGCGGCCCTCGTCATTGTCGCGCTCAACCTGGTGGGCGGTGTCGTGGTCGGCATCGCGTACGACGGTCTCTCGCCGCTTGAAGCGATCGATACTTTTGCCTTGCTCTCGATCGGGAACGCACTGGTGACGACGTTGCCGGCCTTCCTTATATCCACCGCGATGGGCATGATGGTCACGCGCGTGGCCTCCGACGGAGCCCTCGGCGCGGACCTTGCTGCGCAGCTCTTTGCGCGGCCCGACGTTTTACGCAGCGCTGGTGCATTGTTGCTCGTGCTTGCGTTCGTGCCGGGGCTCCCGCGTCCGGTCTTCCTCGTGCTCGGTGCAAGCGCGTTCGTGCTTGCCCAGATCGCCGTGCGAAAGAACAAGCGCAACGACGAGGAGACGCGTGTCGCGAGCGAGCGCGCGAAGCGCCACGCGTTGCGCCGGCCCGAACTCGCGCTGAGCCTTGTCGGCGTGGACGCTATGGCAATCGATATCGGCGCCGAGCTCGCGCATCTGCTCGTGCCGCCGCTTTCCGATGCGTTGCTCGATCGCATCGGCGAAGTGCGCCGCGCGCTTGCCGGCGAGATTGGCCTCGTGCTACCCGGCGTGCGCTTGCGCGATGACCTCGCGCGCGATCCCCAGACCTATGCGATTCGCGTGCGCGACCGCGTGGTAGCCAAAGGCCGCCTCGACTTGAGCCGCGTTATGGCCGTTGCGGATGCCGAATTGCTCGCGCGACTCGGGTTGCGGGTTGAAAGTGAGCCGGTCTACGCGTTGCCCGCGGCGTGGATCGATCCGCTCGACCGCGAGCGCGTTGCGTCGGCCGGGGCGCTCGTTTTTGATCCGATCTCGATCGTTGGCTCCCATGTCGCCGAGACGGTGCGACGACACGCGAGCGAATTGCTCGGTCGCCAAGAGCTGCAAACGATGCTCGAGCATCTGCGCGCGACGATCCCGGCGTTGATCCGCGACGTAGGCACCGATGCGTTCCCGCTGGGCACCTTGCACAAAGCCTTCGGCCATCTACTGCGCGAATCGGCGTGGCCGCGTGATCCGGTTGCCGTGTTGCAGGCGATGTTGGAGTCGCCATCGCGCGATTCACGCGAGTTGGCAGAGGTCGCGCGCCGCGTGATACTTCCCGATTTGCTACGCCGGCGCGGCATCGAACGGTTGGAACCGCTCGTCATCGATGCCGAGTACGATCGCGAACTCGTTCGCCAATGGGTCGGGTTCGGCGCCGAGCTCGCGCCGGATCCACAGCGCGCGATCGCGCTGCGCGATGAGATAGCAGCCTATATGGCGCGCGTTCCGCGAGATCGCGCCGCGGTGTTGTGCAGCGCCGCCTTGCGTCCAGTGCTCGCCGATCTCTTGCTGCGCTCGGGTGTTCGCGTTGACGTCCTCGGTTACGCCGAGCTGCCGCCGGAGTTGGCGCTTGCCCCGGCCGGGATGCTCGCGGCTACTTTTGGTGGCCTGACCGAAGCCGTTTGACGAGGGCGAGGGAGGCTGGTACAGTCTCTAAGTTAAAGACCTCCCGGCCCCGGCGGACGCTAGTCGACAAAGGTTCACCTTTGGCGGATAGAGTCACCTTGGGCCCTTTCTTTGGTATCAGATCGAAAGCCGCATGAGCTGGAATTTTCTTAAGCCGTTAGCCAAAGCGCTGGTCATCGCCGGCGTTGTCGCATACTCGTTGTGGGCATGCATCCCAATCGATCAAAAGATCCATTTGGGTCTCGATCTGCAGGGCGGGTCGCGTTTGCTGCTCCAGCTCTCGCCTACCGCGGACGTGAAGCAGATCACGCCCCAAGTGCAGGCGGAAACGCAGCAGGTCATCGATCAGCGCATCAACTCACTCGGCGTCACCGAGCCGCAGATTAGCAACGTGGGCAGCGATCGTATCCTCGTCGAGATTCCGAATTTGAAGAATCCCGACCAGGCCGAGCAACTGCTCAAGCAGGTCGCGGTGCTCGAGTACAAGATCATGCCGCCTGAGGTCAGTGCAAAGGCCGAGCAGGCGCTGCAGATTGTCAACAATCCGAAATTGCCGGGCGTAAGCGCGAAGGCGCGCGCGCAGGCGCAAGCCTACGTGCAACAAGGCGCGTATGCCGCAAGCGGTCCGGTCGTGTACACAGGCAAAGAATTGCAATCGGCGACCGCGGGCTACGATCAGTCGAGCAATCCCGACATTCAGTTCGTCACCAAGAACCCGAGTAAGTTCTACAAGCTGACCACCGCGAACTTGGGCAAGCTGCTCGCGATCTTCCTCGACCATCGCTACGTCTCGGCGGCAACGATCCAGGGTGCGATCTCGACCAACGGTCAGATCACCGGCTCGTTTACCCAAGACCAGACGGTAACGCTTGCCAACGAGCTCAACGCCGGCGCCTTGCCCGTATCGATCTCTATTATCGAGAAAGAAACGATCGGCCCAACGCTCGGCAAAATCGATTTGATTCAATCGCTCAAAGCCTCGATGCTCGGGCTTGCGCTCGTGTTGCTCTTCATGATTATCGTCTATCGCCTGCCCGGCCTCTTGGCCGATTTCGCGCTCGTGATCTACGTGATCGTGATGCTCGGGATTCTCGCGCTTTCGCATGCCACGCTTACGTTGCCCGGAATCGCCGGCTTCGTGCTCTCGATCGGTATGGCGGTCGACGCGAACGTGCTGATCTTCGAGCGTATCAAAGAAGAACTATGGAACGGCAAAACGATGCGCGCTTCGGTGCGCGTCGGCTTCTCGCGCGCGTTTTCGGCGGTCTTCGATAGTCACTTCACGACGATCGTCGGCGCGGGCGTGCTCTTTATGCTCGGCACCGGTACCGTGAAGGGCTTCGCCTTTACGCTTTTCTGGGGCACCGTGGTCTCGCTGATCACGGCGGTCTTCATCACGCGCTTCTTCGTCGACGTGCTGGTCGACAACAACATTCTCACCGCTCCCGAGCTCTATGGCGTCAAGTCCGACGACGTCGGGATCTTTGCCAAGCAGGGGGCGACGGCGTAAGCGATGTTCTTCCGTAGACTCAACTGGAATATCGTCGGCTGGTTCCGCACCGTCTCGGCGATTTCGTACATCATTATCGCGCTTGGTCTGGGTGCGATGATCTATCACGGCTTCCAAGGCGGCCACGGTTTCCAACCCAAACAGATGCTGCGTTTGGGTTTGACGTTTACCGGTGGTACCGAGGTCGACGTCACGTACACGAAACCGGTCACGACCGATCAGGTACGGGCCGCGCTTGCACCGCTGAATCTCGCCGACGAGCGCATCAACACTGCGGGCAACAAGGGCACGCAGTTCACCATCGACTCGCAAACCTCGTTCGCCAACGATTCGGTACCGCTCAAGGACGCGCTGAATAAGGCTGCGCCGATCGACCCGAGTCAGTTGAGCATTACTGCGATCGGCCCGACGCTCGGCGCCGAGTATCTGCGCGACGCTCTCTTGGCGTTGATCATTGCGCTCAGCATCCAGTTCATCTACATCGCGTTCCGTTTCGGTTGGAATTATATCTTCGGTCTCGTCACGGTCGTCGCGCTGGTACGCGACGCGTTGGTGATGATCGGCATCTACGCGATCGCCGACCGCCCGGCCGATGATGCGTTCCTGGCCGCTGTGTTGACCGTTATCGGCTATTCGGTCATGGACACGATC
>JBAUEZ010000265.1:0-30452 GCA_049678885.1 Candidatus Aquilonibacter sp.
GCCTTATTCACGGTAATTGGGACCGACGTCGTACTCGGCTGCGGTGTCGGCGCATTGGTCGGGGTCGGTGTCGGCGACGGCGCCGGCGACGGTGTCGACGTGTTGTTGTTGGAGATCGTCGTTACCGCAGCGGCTGCGGCGGCAGCACCGGCTACAATTCCCGCGGTTGCTCCCGCCGCACCGGCACCGGCGCCCGCCGCTGCGCCCGTGATGCCGAGCGAGCCGGCATTGACCGGTGCTCCCAGTTCGCTAAAGGGTGTGAACATCGATTGCGTGACACCGGTGACCGATGCGGTGACCGCGCCCGCTGCCGCTGTTGCGACGAGTGACTGTCCGGCAGCCAGCGTGAAGACTTGCCCGTTGACGAGCGTCACTTGCACCGGCAGCGTCGGCGTGCTCAGTGCGTAGACGTTGACCTGAAGGCCGCCGGCCGGATTGGCGAAGATGTCGCCGACCGTGCCGCGCACCGCGATCTCACCGGTGGTCGTTTGAAAGTGATAGTCGGCTTGCGCGCCGGACGGGTGATTGACCGTGAAGCGCATCTTGCCGCGGACGATAAATTTGGCATGCGCAATGTCCGTCTGGTTGAACGACACCATCTGTACACTCGAATTCTGACCCATCAATATTTGCGAACTGTCCGGCAACGTGATTGTCGCCAGCGAATCAGAAAGGGTCTGGGCATAATCGCTGTCGTTCAGCGTGGCCGCCGCTTTGATCGCGAGTTTGTTCGACGGCGGATCCCCCGGGCCGTAGACGACCGAACCCTTGACGTTCTGCAAAGTCTTCTCGGTATCGGCGGGCGAAGCCGTCAGCGGCACAAGCGCTAACAGCAAGGTAAGAAGCGAGGCACTAAAGGCCTTCATAAAGGTGCTCCCAGACGAGACAAAATGTCTCGAGTCCCCGTTCGATTGGTTGCTTTCACCCCCTTCAGCCTTATGCCCCATGCCGGGTGACTCATGGGGCGGATTTTGCCGATTTTGGCACAGGCCTGCAGCGTGCACAGCGCGTACGGTGAGGGTATGCGGGAGCTCGCATTGCGGGCTGAGAGGGCTGAAGGCCGACCGCCGGACCCCCCGGGTAATGCCGGGGATGGAAAGGACAGCATTCATGAAGCGGTACATCCAGGGCAGCGATTCGACGATCCGCGTGCCGGTACGCGAAATTGCGCTTACCGACGGCACGGCGCACACCGTCTACGATACGAGCGGGCCATATACCGACCCCGACGTCGTCATCGATCGCGAAGGCGGCCTGCCGGAACTGCGCGCGGCGTGGATCGACGCGCGCGAGGATACAGAAGGTACGCCGCGTCGCGCGAAACTCGGCCAGAACGTGACGCAGATGCATTACGCGCGGCGTGGCGAGATCACGCCGGAGATGGAGTTCGTTGCGCTGCGTGAAGGCGTTGAGCCAACATTTGTGCGCGACGAAGTGGCGCGCGGCCGCGCCATCATTCCGTCCAACATCAATCATCCCGAGAGCGAACCGATGATTGTCGGCCGCGGTTTCCACGTAAAGATCAACGCGAACATCGGCAACTCCGCCGTGGCGTCGACGATCGACGAAGAGGTCGAGAAGATGACGTGGGCCACGCGCTGGGGCGCGGACACGGTGATGGATCTCTCGACCGGCAAGAACATTCACGAGACGCGCGAGTGGATCATTCGAAATTCTCCCGTACCGATCGGTACGGTGCCGATCTATCAAGCGCTCGAAAAGGTCAACGGCAAAGCCGAAGAGCTAAGCTGGGAGATCTACCGTGACACACTGATCGAACAAGCCGAACAGGGCGTCGACTATTTCACCATTCACGCCGGCGTGCTGCTGCGCTACGTGCCGCTGACTGCAAATCGCGTAACCGGCATCGTCTCGCGAGGCGGCTCGATCCTCGCGAAGTGGTGTCTTGCGCACCATCAAGAAAACTTTCTCTACACGCACTTCGAAGATATTTGCGAGATCATGAAGGCGTATGACGTAGCCTTCTCGCTCGGTGACGGTCTGCGCCCGGGTTGCACGGCCGACGCCAACGATGCGGCGCAGTTCGGTGAACTCGAGACGCTCGGCGAGCTAACGACGATTGCGTGGAAGCACGACGTACAAGTGATGATCGAGGGCCCCGGCCACGTGCCGATGCATCTGATCAAAGAGAACATGGACAAGCAGCTCGCGATTTGTCACGAAGCGCCGTTTTACACGCTCGGACCGCTCGTTACCGACATTGCGCCGGGCTATGATCACATCACGAGCGCGATAGGCGCGGCAATGATCGGCTGGTTCGGGACGGCGATGCTCTGCTACGTCACACCGAAAGAGCACCTCGGCTTGCCGAATAAGAAGGACGTCAAGGACGGTGTGATCGCGTACAAGATCGCGGCACACGCGGCGGACCTCGCGAAAGGCCATCCGCGCGCGCACCATTGGGACGACGTGCTCTCGAAGGCGCGCTTTGAATTTCGCTGGCAAGATCAGTTCGAGCTTGCGCTCGATCCGGAGACCGCGCGCGAATTTCACGATGAAACGCTGCCCGCACCGGGGGCAAAGATCGCGCACTTCTGCTCGATGTGCGGGCCGCATTTCTGTTCGATGAAGATCACGCAAGAAGTACGCGAATACGCCGAAAAGGGTATGGCCGAGAAGAGCAAAGAGTTCCTCGAAAGCGGAGCAGAAGTTTACGTAGAAGCAGCGTCATCCTGAGGTGCGAGCCGGAGGCGAGCCTCGAAGGACGAAGGGCGTTTTAGTCGACCGCGACGGGACCATTATCGTAGACGTTCCGTATAACGGCGATCCGGAACGCGTGGAACCAATCGAGGGTGCGAAACGCGCCCTCGATACGCTTCGTTCGGCGGGCCTGCGCGTCGGCATGCTCACGAATCAAAGCGGTGTCGGACGCGGGATGATCAGCGCAGAACAGATGGATGCGGTCAACGCGCGCGTCGACGCATTGCTTGGCCCGTTCGACGGCTGGTTCGTCTGCGTGCATGCGCCGGATGCCCACTGCGACTGTCGCAAGCCCAAGCCGAAATTGATCCTCGATGCAGCACGTGCCTGGGGCATCGACCCGTCAACGATCGTCGTCGTCGGTGATAAAGAGAGCGACGTCGAGGCTGCACGCAACGCCGGCGCGCAGGCGATAAAGATCGACGGCGCCCGCGATATCGCGAGCGCCGTCGATTCAATTATTGCTGGCCGTTAAGCCAGTAATCTATATCCGCCGCGTGCGCTCGCGGCGCGGTCGCTGCCCACACGCTGCGTGGTAAGCGCACGGTAGTGCGCAACTCGTTCCATGCGCGCAAGACCTTGAGCACGTAATTCTGCGTCTCATAGTACGGTGGAATGCCGCCATAGCGTTGCACGGCGAGCGGACCGGCGTTGTACGCGGCAAAGACCAATTCGTAGCGGTTGCGGTTCGCGCCAAACTTTTCGAGCAAACCACGCAGATAGCGTGCTGCGCCTTGCAGGTTCTCGGCCGGATCGCGCGGGTTCACACCGAGTGTCGCGGCGGTGCCCGGCATCAGCTGTCCCAGTCCAATCGCACCCGCATAGGAGACTGCGTGCGTATGCCAACTCGACTCGACGGTGACGATCGCGGCGAGCATGTTCGTGTCGACCTTCCAGCGCGCAGCCGTCAGCAACAGATGACGCGCGAGGTCTTTGCTTTGCCATTCCGGCATCTCGGGGTTGTATTGACGCAGGACTGCGGAATACGCCGCGATGCTAGCCGGCGTCGCGGGTACCGGCTTCGTTGCGGCGTTTGCAACAGCCGGCATCCAGAGTCCTAAAATGAAGCAGAGTCCCGCAAGCAGCGGGGCGCGGCGTCGGCTCATGAGGGCAGGCGTTTCCATCGACTGGTGCCGTAATCCCTGTGCATGAGCCGATATCGCGGAATGTCGCCGCAGCGCCGCCGCGCCTGGGCGATAGGGCTGATCGCCTTCTTTCTTCTCTTATGTGCGGGCATTGCGATCTCCGAGTGGTACGCATATAGCGTAAATGTTCCGCATTACAAGGCGATGAACAGCAACGGCAAAAAGTAGCTTTCGTCACGAAATGCTTGCGCGAGCTCGCAGCATTGATGGGACTTTGATGGGACCAGCGCAGGAGTTGCGGCGCTGGTACCGGACCGCCAATCGTTAATCAACTAATCAACATTCGCTCCCGATTGCCTCTGGAGGTCGCTCAGGCCGTGTCTGTCCGTTCGCTTGCCGCAGTTCTCTGCGGTGCCGCTCTCTACGCGTTTGCCGCGTTGCCCGCAAGCGCCGACCCTGCCCCGGCGCCGAGCGCGTCGTCAAGCCCCTCCCCGTCAGCATCCCCGACGCCCACGCCGGGACCGCCGTACGGCAACATGCAGTGGCGTGAGATCGGACCCGCGGCCGCGGGCGGCCGCGTCGCGGCCGTAGCCGGTTCGGCGACCGATTCGAAGCTGTACTACGTGGGCAGTGGCGGCGGCGGCGTCTGGAAAAGCGCAAACGCGGGACAAACCTGGGAGCCGGTCTTCGCCAAGGAACCCGTCGCGGCGATCGGCGCGGTGACGATCGATCCGACCGACAACAACACGGTCTGGGTCGGCACCGGTGAGGACAACCCGCGGAACGACGTGAGCTACGGTGCCGGAATCTACAAGTCGACCGACGGCGGCGACAAGTGGACGCTGATGGGGCTTGAGGCGACCAAACAAATCTCACGCGTCGTCGTCGATCCGCGCAATCACAATCACGTCGTGGTCGCGGCGCAAGGCGATCTTTTCAACGATAGTCCGGACCGCGGTGTGTATGTGACCGACGACGGCGGCAAGACCTGGACGAAGACGCTCTACACCGGTCCGCAAGCCGGCGCATCGGATCTCGCGATGGATCCGCAAAACCCCGACGTGCTTTACGCGGGCATTTGGCAATTCCAGCGCCGTCCGTGGACGTTTACCAGCGGCGGTCCGCAAGACGGTCTGTTTCGTTCGAGTGACGGTGGCAAGACCTGGAAGAAGCTCGAGGGCAACGGACTGCCCACCGACACGATCGGTCGCATCGGACTTGCGATTGCGCCGAGCAACGGCAATCGCGTCTATGCGTTGATCGAGTCGAAACAGGGCATTCTCTGGCGCTCCGACGACGGCGGCGATCATTGGACGATGGTCTCAAAGAACACGCTCGTCGATCAGCGCCCGTTCTACTTCACGCACATCGCCGTCGACCCAAAGAATCCCGACATTGTGTACGGCGTCTCGGAAGCGCTTTCGAAATCGACCGACGGCGGCAAGACGTTCAAAGCGATTGCCGACAGCGTGCACGTCGACTATCACGCGATTTGGATTGCGCCGAACGATCCCAATCGCATGATCACCGGTGAAGACGGCGGCTATGCGCTCACGCTCGACGGCGGCGACAATTGGTTCTTCTCGGCGAATCTTCCGATCGCGCAAGTCTATCGCGTCGGGCTTTCAACGGAAAATCCATACTGGGTGTGCGGCGGCCTGCAAGACAACAACGCCTGGTGCGCGCCGAACAACACCCAAGATCCGTCGGGCATCCAAAACAAAGCGTGGATCGGTGTCGCAGGCGGCGACGGCGAGTGGTCCGTTCCTGATCCGGTCGACCCCAACTACATCTGGGCCGACTCGGAGAACGGCTCGGTCACGGTGATCAACAAGGTCACCAAAGACGGGTGGTTCGTACAGCCATATCTCCAAGCAGCGCTGGAAAGCTTCGACACTCGTACTGCCAAGGTGCGTTGGAATTGGGAGACGCCCATTGCATTTGCGCCGTGGGACGGACACATCGGCTGGATCGCCGGCAACGTGCTCTTTCAAACGAAGGATCGCGGTTTGCACTGGACGGTGATCAGTCCCGATCTCACGCGTAACGTCAAGGACCATCAAGCACCTTCGGGCGGTCCGATCACGCACGACGTTTCAGGCGCCGAAGAGAGCGACACGATTCTCGATATCGAGGGATCGCGTCTGCACAGAGGCGAGATCTGGGTCGGTACCGATGACGGCGTGATTCAGCTTACGCTCGACGGCGGCAAGCATTGGAAGAACGTCACGCCGCCCAACGCACCGGAGTACGGACGCTTCGCATCGATCTCGCCATCGCCATTGCGTGACGGCACCGCGTATGCGATCAACGACGGTCACTATACCGGCGACGGCAAGCCGTACGTCTTTGTGACGCACGACTTCGGGAAGACCTGGACATCGATCGCGAATGGTTTGCCTGCAGACGAGTGGGCGCGTTCGATCGGTGCCGACATCCGCAATCCGAACCTCGTCTATCTTGGAACGGAGGAAGGCTTCTGGATCTCGTATGACGGCGGCGCGTCATGGAAGGCGTTTAAGAACAACTTGCCGACCGTCTCCGTCCACGACATTCGGATGCAGCAGCAATTCGACGATCTCGTGATCGCGACGCACGGCCGCTCGATCTACATCATGGACGACATGACGGCGATCCAGCAGCTCCAGAGCGCAGTCGCGGCGGGCGTATATATGTTCCCGATCCGCGTCTCGTATCAGTACAACCAACGCGAAGATGACGAAGGCACCTACACCAACTACGCGGCGGAGAATCCTCCGACCGGCGTCATCATCGACTACTATCTCAATGCCGAGCAAAAGACTGCGCCGACGCTCGAGATTCTCGATAGCACCGGCAAAGTCGTGCGTACCTATAAGGGCTCGCACGATGTCAACAAAAAACAAGAGCCGTACGTACCGAACAAGGTCGGTCTCAATCGCTACGTATGGGATTGGACGATCGATGGTCCGGTGAAGTGGCTGGGCGCTGCGAAGAAAGCCTATCAAGGACCCGACGGCGGTCCGGGCGTTCCGCCCGGCGTGTACACGGCGCGCTTGACCCTAGGCGCGAAGACGTTCACGCAGCGCTTCACGGTCAAAGCCGATCCGCGCACGATCTACACGCAAGCGCAGCTGGTCGAGTCGTATGAGTTCGGCCGCATGGGCGAGGCGCTGTATTCGAAGGTCGATACGATGCTCAACAACCTCGATACGGTCAAGAAATCGATCGACGACGGTATCGCGGCGGCGAAGAAGGTGGGCGATACGGCGACGCAGAGCAAGCTCGAAAGCATCGACACCGCGCGTGAGGCCGTCTTCAACGAGTTGACCGCGAACTACCAAAACGACGAAGACTCGATCCAAATGCCCGGCAAAGTGCGTGAAGACGTGCAGTCGATCATGTTCTTTTCCGGCACGGTGATCACGCCGGCGTTACGCGACTACACGCATCGCGTGCAGGGCGAACTCAACGCGGCGACGGCGCACTATGACGCCTTTGTCAAAGATCAGGTGCCTGCGCTCAACGCGGCACTCACGGCGCTCAAACTCAAGGCGGTGACCATCCCATGATTGCAGCCCTCGTCCTTGCCGCAGCGACGTCGTTCGGCGATCTCACGATGCGTGTGGTCGGTCCGGCGGTTGCCGGCGGCCGCATCGCCGGGGTCGCCGGCACTCCGCAGAACGACAAGCTCTATTACCTTGGAACGGCAGGCGGCGGCGTATGGAAATCGGAGAACGGCGGCGCGACCTGGACGCCGGTCTTCGACCAACAAGACGTCTCGGCGATCGGTGCGGTGGCGATCGATCCAAAGAATCAAAACATTGTGTGGGCCGGAACCGGCGAGGCCAACCCGCGCAACGATGTGAGTTACGGCGACGGGCTGTATAAGACAACTGACGGCGCGAAGCATTGGACACGCGTCGGGCTCGAAGGCGTATGGAGCATTTCGCGGATCGCGATCGATCCGAAAGATCCCAATCACGTGGTCGTTGCGGGATTCGGCGATCCGTTCAACGATTCGAGCGATCGCGGTGTCTACGTGACCTTCGACGGCGGCAAAACCTTTAGCAAGACGCTCTACCTCGATGAGAAAACCGGCGCGAGCGACCTCGCCATGGACCCGAAGGATCCGAGCGTCGTCTACGCCGGCATGTGGACGTTCCGCCGTGTGCCGTGGACATTCACCAGCGGCAGCGACGTCGGCGGGCTCTACAAATCGACCGACGGCGGCAAGACATGGAAAAAACTCACCGGTAACGGGTTACCGGCCGGCATGACCGGACGCATCGGCCTGGCGCTTGCGCCGAGCGATCCCAAGCGCGTCTATGCGACGATTGAAGCCAAAGGCGGCATCCTTTGGCGCAGCGACGATGCCGGCGCGAGTTGGAAAATGGTGTCGGACGATTCGATCGTCAATCAGCGTCCGTTCTACTTCTCGCATCTCGCGGTGAATCCGAAAAACCCCGACGACGTCTATGCGATTTCGAACGATCTTGCCGAGAGCAAAGACGGCGGGAAGAAGTTCGAACAGGTTGCCAAATCGGTGCACGTCGACTTCCACGCGATGTGGATCGCGCCGAATGATCCCGATCGCCAGATCATTGGCGCCGACGGCGGGTACGCCATCACGCTCGACGGCGGCAAGAACTGGTCGTTTTCGCAGAATCTGCCGATCGGACAGATCTATCACGTCGGCTACAGCATCGGCAACAATCCGTATTCGATCTGCGCGGCGCTGCAAGACAACGAGGCGTTCTGCGGACCGTCGAACTCGCTGTCGAGCGACGGCATCCTCAACAGCGATTGGTATAACGTCGTTGGCGGCGACGGCACATGGGCGTGGCCCGACCCGTCGGATCCGCGCTACATCTGGGCCTCTGCGCAGGACGGCGAGACACTAGTCAACGACGTGAAAACGCAGTCCGCGATCTCGGTGCGTCCGTGGGATGCGATGGGCGGCCCGTTCGACTCGCGCGAGGCAAAGTATCGCTACAACTGGGATGCACCCGTCAACTTTGCACCGTGGGATCCGCACATCGCGTGGCTCGGGGCTAATGTTGTCTTCCAGAGCACGGATCGCGGTCAACATTGGACTGCGATCAGTCCGGATCTCACCCGCAACATCAAGGATCACCAGTTGCCGGCGGGCGGCCCACTCGCGCAGGACGTCTCGGGCGCAGAGTATTCGGATAACCTGCTCGACATCGAAGGCTCGCCGCTGACCAAGGGTGAGATCTGGGCGGGTTCGGATGACGGCGTCATCTCGCTCACACGCGACGGCGGTGCGAACTGGACGACGGTCACGCCGAGCGGTGCGCCGGAGTACGCGCGCATGGCGAGCATTTCTCCGTCCGCGTTCGATGCGGGCACGGCATACGCGGTCGCCGACAACCACATGCTCGGCGACTACAAACCGTACATCTACGTCACGCACGATTACGGCAAGACCTGGACATCGATCGTCGACGGCATTCCGGGAAATCAGTACGCGCGCGGCATTCGCGCGGACACGACCAATGCCAATATCGTCTATGTTGGAACCGAAAACGGCTTGTGGATCTCGTATGACAAGGGCGCGCACTGGCAGAACTTCCGCTTGAACATGCCGCCGGTTGCGGTCTACGACATTCGCATCCAACCCGAGTTCGACGACCTGATCGTCGGCACGCACGGACGCGATGCGTGGGTGCTCGACGATCTCACGCCGGTACAACAGCTTCCGCAAGCCGAAAAGGCGGGCGTGATGCTCTTCAAGCCGCGTACCGCATATCAATTCCATCAACATTCAAACAGTGACTACGGCGCGTACTCGAACTTCTCGGCCGAGAATCCGCCGAGCGGCGCGATCATCAACTACTACCTCGCCGCGCCGCAGAAGAAGAATCCTACGCTGCAGATTCTCGATGCGAACGGTAAGGTGGTGCGCGTGATCTCGGGTACGCACAAAGTCGAGGGCAAAGACGTCCCCAGCGTGCCGAACAAGGCCGGCATCAACCGGATGACGTGGGATCTGCATGAAGCGGGTCCGACGCCGTGGAACGGGGCGGGTGCTCCGCGGTTTCGTGGTCCGCTCACCGGCCCGCTGGCGTTACCGGGCGTCTACACCGTGCGCTTGCAACTCGATGGCGCGACGCTTTCGCAAACGGTGACGGTCAAGCCCGATCCGCGCGACACGTGGACCGCGGCAGACTTGCAATCCGCACATGACTTCGCCGAGAAGTACAACGCGCGCTACGGCAAGATCGACGATGCGCTCAACAACCTCGACGCGATCAAGAAGTCGCTCGATAAGGCGAACGCGAGCGATCCGAAGATTGCAACTGCCAAGGCACAGTGGCAGGACGTCTTCTCGACGCTAACCGCCAACTTCAAGAACGGTGAAGACTCGATCCAACACCCGGGCTCGCTGCGCGAAGAGATTCCGCGTACCGGGTTCGGCGCTGTGGCTCCGCCGACGGCCGCGCAACTCGACTACGCCGCACGTTGGGATGCTTTATATGAAGCGGCATTCGTGAAATACAACGACTACGTGAAATCGCTCGCCGGCCTCAAGGTCGAGGGAGCAAAGGAGGTCACACCCTAAATGATCGCACTGCTGGCGCTAGTATCGGCATCGTACGGCAATCTTGCATGGCGTTCGATCGGACCGGCCGGCGCCGGTGGACGCGTTGCGGCGGTAGCCGGAACGCCACAGAACGATCAGCTCTACTATCTCGGCACCGCCGGTGGCGGCGTATGGAAGAGCGATAACGGTGCGGCGACGTGGACGCCGGTCTTCGAAGGCCAGCACGTCTCTGCGGTCGGCGCGGTAGCAATCGATCCGACCAACCAAAACGTCGTGTGGGCAGGTACGGGTGAAGCCAATCCGCGCAACGATGTAACCTACGGTGACGGGCTCTACAAAACGACCGACGGCGCGAAGCACTGGACGCGCGTTGGACTCGAAGGCGTGTGGAGCATCTCGAGGATCGCGATCGATCCGAAGAGCCCCAGCCACGTCGTCATCGCGGCATTCGGCGATCCATTCAAAGACTCGACCGATCGCGGCGTATATGTCACGTTCGACGGCGGCAAGAGTTTTACGAAGACGCTCTACAACGGTCCGTCGACCGGCGCGAGCGATCTTGCGATGGATCCGCGCAGTCCGAACGTCGTGTACGCCGGCATGTGGCAGTTCCGGCGCAAACCGTGGACGTTTGCGAGCGGCGGACCCGACGACGGCTTGTACAAGTCAAGCGACGGCGGCAAGACCTGGACGAAACTCACCGGCAACGGCCTGCCGGCGGGATACACGGGCCGCATCGGGCTTGCGATCGCGCCGAGCAATCCGAATCGCGTCTACGCGTTGATCGAGGCCAAGGGCGGTATCTTGTGGCGTACCGATGACGCCGGCGCGCACTGGAAGATGATGAGCGACGACACGCTGGTCGATCAGCGGCCGTTCTATTTCACGCACATCGCTGTCGATCCGCGCAATCCGGATCATGTGTACGCCGTCTCCGAGATGCTCGCCGAGAGTAAGGACGGCGGTAAGAAATTCGAAGAGATCGCCAAGAGCGTGCACGTCGACTATCACGCCATGTGGATCGCACCGAACAATTCCAACCGCATGATGACCGGCGAAGACGGCGGCTTCGCGCTGACGACCGACGGTGGCAAGAACTGGTCGTTCTCCAAGAATCTGACCATCGGCGAGATCTACCACGTCGGGCTTTCCAACGAGAATCCGTACACGGTGTGCGCCGCGCTGCAAGACAACAACGGCTTCTGCGGCCCGTCGAATTCGCTCGATTCCGACGGCATCATGAACCGGCATTGGCAGAACGTCGTGGGCGGCGACGGCGAATGGAGCGTGCCCGATCCTACCGACGCGAACTACATCTGGTCGGATTTGGAGAACGGTGTCCTTCTCGTATTCAACCGCAAGAGTGAGATCTCGCGCACGGTGCGCCCGTACGATGCATTTCCGGGAAGCTTCCTTGGGCCGTTCGATCTCAGTCAAGCGAAGTATCGCTTCAATTGGGATTCCCCGCTCGCGTTCGCACCCTGGGACGGCCACATCGCGTGGTTCGGCGGCAACGTCGTATTTCAGACGACCGATCGCGGCGAGCACTGGACGGTGATCAGTCCCGATCTCACCCGCAACATCAAGGAACATCAGCAGCCCTCGGGCGGTCCGCTCGCCAAAGACGTCTCGGGCGCGGAGTACTCCGACACGCTGCTCTACATCGAAGGCTCGCAAGTCAGCAAGGGCGAGATTTGGGTCGGCGCCGACGACGGTCTGGTGCAGATGACGCGCGATGGCGGCGAACATTGGGAAAACGTCACGCCGCCGGGCACGCCGGAGTACGCGCGCATGGAGGCCGCCGCGCCGTCGCCGCTCGTTGCCGGGACTGCCTACGCGATCGCCGACGATCACCGCATGGGCAACTACGCGCCGTACGCCTTCGTGACGAACGACTACGGCAAGACGTGGAAGAAGATCGTCGACGGATTGCCGGCAGATCAATACGTGCGAACGATCCGGCCTGACATTCACGATCCCAATCTGGTGTATGCCGGGACCGAAAACGGGTTATGGATCTCCTACGATGGCGGCGACCATTGGCAGAACTTCCGGATCAATCTTCCGGCGGTCTCCGTGCGCGACATTCGCATCCAGCCGCAATTCGACGACATCGTGCTCGCGACGCACGGTCGCGACGTGTGGATCCTCGATGATGCGACCGCGGTTCAGCAACTTGGCCAAGCGCAGCAAGCCGGCGCGATGCTCTTTGCGCCGCGTACCTCGTACATGTACCACGCTCATTCGGAAGAAGACAACGGTCCATACACGGAATTCGCGGCGGAGAACCCGCCGAACGGCGTCATGGTCAACTTCTTCCAAGCCGCGCCGCAGAAGTCAGCGTTGCAAGCCGAGATCCTCGATTCTAGCGGCAAGGTCATTCGGACGATCAAAGGCACGCGCAAAGTCGCGGGTAAAGACGTTCCGAACATCCCGAACAAAGCCGGCGTCAATCGTTTCGTCTGGGATTTCCACACCGACGGTCCGACGCTGTGGCTCGGCGCCGCGCGGCCGGAGTATCAAGGTCCGCATTTCGGTCCGGCGGTCGTTCCCGGCACCTACACGGTGCGCATGACGATCGACGGAAAAGCGTTCTCGCAGAACGTTGACGTCAAACCCGATCCGCGTGACAATTTCACCGCGGAGGAATATGCCGCGGGCTACGCCTTTGCGCAGAAGTACAGCCGCGCGTACGGACAGATCGACGTTGCGCTCAACAACATGGACGCGATCAAGAAGTCACTCGATAAAGCGAACGCCGGCGATCCGAAGATTGTCGCGGCGAAAGCGCAGTGGCAGTCGGTGTTCGCCGGCTTCACGGCCGACTACCACAACGACGAAGACTCGATCCAGCGCTCGGGATCGTTGCGCGAATCGCTTCCGCGTACCGGCTTCGGCGTGCAGTTGCCGCCGACGGCCGAACAACTCGACTATGCTTCGCGTTTCGACGCCGCCTACAACGATGCGTTCGCAAAGTACAACGACTTCGTTAAATCGCTCGGTGGAATGAACATCAACGGAGCGACGCCGGTTTCGCCGTAGTGCGAATCACGCGGTTCCTCATCGTCCTCGCGCTCGCCGCCGGAATTTCGACGGCGGGCGCGAGCGCGGCTCTTTTGTAATGCGTTGGCCGCGCTGCAGGCCCAGGCGACGTGCACGTTCCTCAACGGCCAGGATCACTTCACGATTCTCAATTGGGATGGTGGCTACGAGCATCACGTCATCGATGAAATCTTTTTGACAACCCCGGGATGATTGGGTGAACCGCCGTCGCTGAATCGTACGGCGACAAGCTCGAGCGAAGGAATGACGTAGAGACCCTGGCCGCCGGATCCGCTCGCATAGAACGTATCCGGCGGCATCTTTTTATCGGCGAGCCACCAGCATAGGCCGTAGCGCGCGTTTGCCGGTGAACCGGCGAAGGCTCGCGCGTACTTCTTGCGGTGCGCGAGCACGTAGGTACCATACGCGAGCCAATCGCGCGCGCGCAGGAACGCCCCGGTAGGTAACGGATGCGTCCCATCTTTGAGCGTGCGCCAGGATGCGACGGTGACGCCCGCAACCTCGAGCACGCGCGACGCAAGGTACTCGTGCGGTGTCAGCTTCGTGGCGCGTAAGCGCTCGGCGAAGAAAGCGCCGAATACTTGCAGCGGGATGCCGCTGTAGGTGAATTTTGAGCCCGGCGTATTTTTCAATGGTATCTCGAGCGCGTGCTCGTAGGCCGGGACTGCGCTGCCGAGTCCGCCGAAGCCGTAACCGGCGGTCATATCGAGCAGCATCCGTACCGTGTAGCCGCTGCGGATCGGCTCGTCGAGATCGAAAAGTCCGTCGGCGCATGCTTCAATTGCGGCGGTGCCCCAAAAACTCTTCGTTCCGCTATACAGCGCGTGCGGCGTCGCTGCGGTGAAGCCGCCGTCGTAGGATTCGTGGATGGTGCGGCCGGCGCGTTGCACGACGAGTGCCTGTTGCATGGCGGGGCCTTCGCCGTGGCTTAACGAAACCGCTCGCAAATGAGGCCGTTTGTTTTATTGGTCGCATCGATTGCCGCGCTCGGCGGGCTGCTCTTCGGCTACGATACCGGTGTGATCTCGGGCGCGATTCTGTTCGTCTCGCGCGATTTCACCCTCGACACGAAGCTGCAAGAGCTCACGATCAGCGTCGTGCTGATCGGCTGCATTCTCGGCTCGTCGGTTGCGGGTTCGATCGCCGATCGCGGTGGCCGGCGCATCACGCTGCTCGTCTCCGGTATCATCTTTGCCGTTGGTGCAATACTCTCGGCGATCGCGCCGTCGGAAGACGTCTTACTTGCCGGCCGGCTCGTCGTCGGCGTCGCGATCGGCTTCTGCTCGGTCGTTGCGCCGCTCTACATCTCCGAGGTTGCACCGGCGGACGTGCGCGGCGCGATGGTCTCGCTGTACCAGTTTGCGATCACCATTGGGATTCTCGCGGCATACCTCGTCGACTTAGCGCTCGCGCAGTCCGAAGCGTGGCGCTGGATGCTCGGTCTGGGCGTCGTGCCGGCGCTGGTGCTGATCGGTGGGATGCTTCCGCTTCCCGAGAGCCCACGTTACCTTTTCAAGGTCGGGCTTGCCGATCCAGCGCGCGATGTGTTGCGCCGCATCGCCGGCCACGCCGACATCGCGGTCGAAGAAGCGGCGATCTCCGAGTCGTTGCGGGTGCGTAGCTCGGGCTTCGCGGCATTTCGCGCGCCCGCGGTGCGCAATGCGCTGATCCTCGGCTTCTCGCTCGCCGTGCTGCAACAAGTAACCGGCATCAACACGGTCATCTACTACGGACCGCACATCTTCCAACTTGCCGGCATCGCGTCGAACGTCGCCGCCATCCTTGCGACGACGCTGGTCGGCATCGTCAACGTGCTCCTGACGCTCGTCGCAATCTTCTTCGTCGATCGCATTGGGCGCAAGCCGTTGCTCTACGCGGGAATCGGCGGGATGTTCGTCGCGCTCGCGGCACTCGCGGTCGCCTTCGCACAACCGCATCTTGGGGGCTCGCTTGCCGGCATTGCGCTGGCCAGCATGATGGTCTACGTCGGTTCCTTCGCCTACAGCCTTGGGCCGATCGTGTGGCTGTTGCTTTCCGAGATCTTCCCGCTAGAAGCCCGCGGATTGGGTATGAGTCTCTGTACGCTTGGCAATTGGGTCGCGAACCTGGTCGTCTCGCTGTTCTTCCTTACAATGGTGCAGGCGCTGGGGGCGTCGGTGACGTTCTCGATCTATGCAGCGCTGTGCATCGTGACCCTCGTGGTGGTATGGCGGGGAGTGCCGGAGACCAAGCGCGAAATTCTCGAACATATCTCGCTCGCGCCGAATAGTGCCCGAGCAGCGGAGGTGTCTCCATGAGCCGCGCATTCGTGAAGGATGACAGCGATGCTCCGGAACCTCGTTTCGAACGTCGTCCCGTCAGCACGCTCCCGAACTACGTAACCCCGCGAGGGCTAACGCTCTTGCGCGCGGACCTTTCGCGCGCAATCGCCGACGGCGACAACGATGCCACCGAATACTTCCAGGGCCGCATCGACTCGGCGATCGTAATCGATCCCGCCTCGCACCCGAGCGGAGTCGTGGAATTCGGAGCCAGCGTGCGGGCTCACGACAGCGCGGGCCAAGAGCTGCAGGTGCGGATCGTCGGCGATGACGAGGCCGACCCGGCCCACGGCTCGATCAGCTGGGAATCGCCAATTGCCAAGGCGTTCACCGACCACAAAGTAGGCGAGCGGGTGGTTGTCCGTCGTCCCGCGGGCCCGATCGAGTACACGATCGACGACGTCCGCTACGAGTAACCGAGTGTAAAGATTCGCCTCTCCCAGCGCGCCCGTACAGGCGGGCAGCAGGGCAACTTCTGTATAATTTGGAGGTCATGGCATCAATCTCTAGCTTGAACGGGTCCTCGCTTGTCCAGACCGAGCAGACGCAACAGAGTCTGCTTTCGCAGTTCGACAAGCTTTCGACCGGCAAGCGCGTCAATAGCGCCGCCGACGATGCATCCGGATATGCGATCGCTACCACGCTCAACACGCAGGCAGCTGCCGCGAGCACCGCGTCCGAGAACATCCAAAACGTGTACAACGCGACGAACGTCGCGCAGGGCGCGCTCTCGCAGCTCAACGGCGTGCTGCAGCAACTCAACAACCTCGCGGTCACCGGCGTCAACTCGTTCTTGAGTCCTGCGGATCGCGCCGATCTGCAGACGCAGGCCAATCAATTGGTGCAACAAGCCAACACGATCGCGCAATCGGTCAATTTTAACGGTCAGCAATTGCTCAACGGGCAATTCGCGGGGCCGCAAGCCGGAACGCCGACGACCGCTAAGGTAACGAACAACGATATCGCGCAGCAGGGCGGTGGGGTGATTGCGCAAGTGACGGCGGCGAATCCGAACTACAACGCGGTGCCAACGGGTTCGGCCCAAGGTTTCGGCGGAACGTCGACAACGAACTCGACCGTACAGATTCAGGTCGTCAACAACAACGGACAAGCCGCCGCCGTGGCGACGGTGCTCGACAATACGACCGGCCAGACCGCAACCTCGGCTCCGGTTGCCGCGGGCGGTACCATTAGCGGGTTTGAGAACGTCAATATCAAGGTTGGCAACATCTCGCTCGCCGATGTCGGCCAGACGGCGACGGTTCAGATCCAGCAAGCAACGCCTGCGAACTCGCAGAACAGCGCGCTTAACGTTCAGAGCGGTGCGAACGAAGGCAACACGACCAACGTCAACATCCCCGGCGTGAGCTCGAATACGCTGCAGATCAGCAACATCAACTTGAGCAGCAGCCTGAGTTCGACGCAAGCGATCGGGCAGGTTCAGAACGCACTGAAGACCTTGACGACGCAGGAAGCGCAGCTCGGGGCGCAGCAAGTTTCGTTGCAAAACGCGGCGCAAGCGGATGACGTCTACTCGAACAACCTCACGTCCGCCGCGTCGAGCATCACCGACGAGAACTACGGCGCCGGCGTGACGCAATCGACGCTCTCGCAACTGCAGCAGCAGATTCAGTTCGCGCTGCAAGCGAAGAACAACGTCAACGCGTCGGCCGTACTCGGACTCTTCAACACCTAGTCGATCTCCGCATGGTCTGGCTCCTTCCCGGCCTGCGCACGCCGTTTGCAAGGTCCGATGGACCGCTTGCAAAGTACGATGCGATCGAACTCTCGGTTCCCGTCGTGCAGGCGATGATTGCGCACCTGCATGACGCCAAGCCCGACTTTGCCGTATGGGGCACCGTCCTCCCGAATTTGACGTGGAGCAACATCGCGCGCGAAGTGCTGCTGGATGCGAAGGTCGACGCGACGATCCCCGCGTTCTCGACCGTGATGGCATGCTCGACGAGCATGATCGGCGCGCTCGAAGCTGCATCGATGCTCGACGACAACGCGCGTTCGCTTGCGCTCGTGGGCGGGACCGAGAGTTTGAGCCACGTACAGGTCGGGGTCTCGCAATCGCTCTCGGATTGGCTGCGCGGCTTTTTGCAGGCTCGCGGATTCGAGGCAAAGCTGCAACGCATCACTGCGCTTGCGCACACGAAGATCGGACTTTTCATTCCAGCCGTTGCGAACCGCTCGACGGGCAAGAGCATGGGTCAGCACATGGAGGAGAGCGTCAGAGCGCTAGGCACAATTTCGCGCGAGGATCAGGACGCCTGGGCGCTCGAGAGTCATCGGAGTGCGGTTGCGGGATGGGAGCGCGGGTTTTTCAACGACCTCGTGATTCCGTTTGGCGGGGTAACGCGCGACGCGATTCCGCGCACCGACACGTCGCTCGAAAAGCTCGCGCGTCTTGCACCCGCGTTCGACCGGCGCGACGGCACGATCACCGCCGGCAACGCATCACCGCTCACCGACGGTGCAGCCGGGCTCTGGATCGCTTCGGATGCGGGCCTCGCGCGTCTACCGAAAGGCTTGCCGCGCGTCAAACTCGTGGATTGGGAGATCGCGTCGATCGACCTGTGGGTCGAGGGGTTGTTGATGGCGCCGGCTTATGCGATCCCGCGAATGCTCGCGCGGCAGAATCTTCGCTACGACGACATCGCGCTGTGGGAGATTCACGAGGCGTTTGCCGCGCAGGCGCTCGCGCATATCGCGCTGCTCGAAGATCGTAACTTCTTGCGCCAGCGTGTCGGCGTGGATCGCGATTTCGGTTTATTTCCGCGCGAACGGGTAAATCCCAATGGCGGAAGTATTGCCCTGGGCCATCCGTTCGGTGCAACGGGTGCACGGATCTTGAGCCAAGCCGTCAAGGAGCTCGCGCAGCTTGCGCCGGGGTCACGCGCGGTGGTGAGCATATGCGCCGACGGCGGCGAGGGCACGGTTGCGCTGTTAGAAGCTATCTAGCTGTATAATCGAGGAACGAGGTATCGCTGATGCATGTTCGTGTATTGATGGCGACGGGCGTCATCATTTCCGCCCTTGCACTTTCCGCCTGCAGCACATCCACCACCTCGGCGACTTCCGGCAGCTCGAGTGAACCGAGCGCCTCTGCCAGTGCGGGCTATTTTACCGATGCGCAAGCCTCCGACGGCGCGACCGTCTATGCCGCGAGTTGCTCAGCGTGTCACGGCGCAAAACTCGAGGGACAAAGTGGGCCTTCGCTAACCGGTGCGCGCTTTGCCGCGACGCTACAATCCTACGGCAGCGGGCAGCAGATGTTTGACTTTATCAGCAAACAGATGCCGCTCAATGCGCCGGGCAGCTTGACACCCGCGCAATATTATTCCGTGACTGCATACCTGCTCCAACAGAACGGCTATCCGAGTGGAGATCATCCGCTCGATGCAACCAATGTTGGGAGCGTCAATCTTTCCACCGCAGTCGCGCGCGCGTCTGCGGCTGCCGGTGCGAGCGGTGCGCCCAACACCAACGAGATCGTGCGCGCCGCCGCTCCGGTTACCGTCGACTACGGCAAAGCGCCGGGCAACGTCAACGTATCCGACGCGATGATGGCGAACGCGGACACCGATCTTACCGATTGGGTGCTGCACGGGCGCAGCTACTCCAACGAGCGCTATTCGCCGCTCTCGCAGGTCGATATAAGCACGGTGTCGCGCCTTGCTCCGGTCGCGATCGTGCAGACCAGCATGACGGCGAGCTTCGAGACGACGCCGATCGTCGTCGGCGGCGTGATGTACATCACCACGCCGGTCGTGAACAACCAGATGAAGGTCATGGCGCTCAACGCTGCGACCGGCGAGCGCATTTGGGAAACGACGTACAATCTCGGCTCCTTTCAGATTTGCTGCGGTCCGGTCAATCGCGGCGTCGCGGTTGCCTACGGCAAAGTCTACGCCGTCACACTCGACGACAATCTGTTGGCGCTCGATGCAACGACCGGCAAACTCTTATGGCAAAAGAGTGTCGCCGATCCGAACATCGGCTACTCCGAGACGATGGCGCCGCAAGTCTACAAGGGCACGGTCTATATCGGTAGCGCCGGCGGTGAGTGGGGCATTCGCGGATTTGTAGCCGCGTACGATGCCAACAGCGGCGCGAAGAAGTGGCAGTGGTGGTCGACCGATCCCAAGAGCTACGGTGGAGACTCCTGGAAAGAAGGCGGGGCGATGTCGTGGACGACACCCGCCATCGATCCCAAACTGAACCTCCTGATTTTGAGCACGGGAAATCCGAATCCCGATCTCTACGGTACGTCACGTCCGGGCGACAATCTCTACTCCGACTCGATCGTTGCGCTCGACCTTACGAGCGGCGCGCTCAAGTGGTATCTGCAAGAGGTCAAGCACGACGTCTGGGATTACGACGCGGTCAGTAACCCGGTGCTCTTCGACGTGCATCAGAACGGCCAGACGATTCCCGCCGCGGGTGAAGCCGGCAAAGTCGGTTGGATCTTCATCGTCGATCGGCGCACCGGCAAGTTGATCCGCAAATCCGATCCCTATGTGATGATGTCGAAGAACATGTTCAGCACGCCCACCAAGGAAGGCGTGAACATGCTTCCCGGCGCCAACGGCGGCGCGGAATGGTCGCCGCCGGCGTATTCCCCGCAGACGCACGACCTCTACGTGCTTGCAATGAATCAGCTCATGACGTTCACGACCAACGAGCCGACGGCCGGCAAGGGGCAACTGCGGCTCGGGAGTGCCTTCCTCAACGTGAAGCAGGGGGGGATTCAGAACGGTCCGTTCGTTGCGGTGAACATGGACACCGGAAAAATTGCCTGGCAGTACCTCGCGCCGCAACCGCTGATCGGCGGAGCGCTCGCGACCGGCGGTAACCTCGTCTTTATGGGCGAGGGCAACGGCTGGTTCGACGCATTCAACGCGGCGACCGGACAAAAAGTCTGGCGCTATCAACTTGGCGCGGGTGTGAACGCGCCGCCGATTACCTACCAAGTCGACGGCGTGCAATACATTGCCGTAGCCGCGGGCGGTAACTTCCAACTGGGCTTTCCGTATGGGGATGCGGTCGCGATCTTCCGGTTGCGATAGCTACCAGTGCGCCAACGCGTCCGCGAAGAGCTCGCGCAACCGGTAGCGTGAGGTCTCTCGCGGCGCGTTGTTGACCAGGCTCTTCTGCGGAAACGCCCCATCGGCAAGCGCATCGAGATCGCCCGCGGCGTAGCCGACCGCACCGACGCCATTCGGCATTCCCGTTGCCTGCATGAATTCGGTGATGCGTCGCGCGAGAATCTCGCCGGCGTCATCGAGGCTTGCGCCGCGCACCTCGGCGCCCAGCTGTTTTGCCGCCTCGAGATGACGTTCCGGACAGGCTTGCGCGGTGAAGCGAAAAACTGCGGGCGCATTGAGAACGACCGCCATGCCGTGCGGCACGATCGGTTCGCTCCCGGGATACTGCGGCGCGTGATAGCTGCGCACCAGCCCCGAGACCGCGTAGGACATCGCGTGCGGCAAATGCAGACCGGCGTTGCCGAACGCAATGCCCGCGAGCATCGCCGCAAACATCATGCGTTCGCGCGCTTCGTCATCGTTTGCGTCGTTGACGGCGCGCACGAGGTGCTCGCCGAGAATTGCAAGCGCGCTTAGACACCCGACGTCGCTGTACGGATTTGCGCCCTGATAGAGGGGGCGAGCCACGCCGCGCTCGGGTCGAGGATGCTGCGTGTAAGGAAGCGCCGTATACGATTCGAGCGCGTGACACAATACGTCGAAGCCGCTGCACGCAACGACCGTTGCCGGCAAGCTGCGCGTTGCGTCGGGATCGATGATGCCGAGCGCAGGTCGCAATTCACGCGCGCGAATCCCGGTCTTTGCGCGCATCTCGAGCAAGTCGAAGATGGCAGCACCGGTGCATTCGCTTCCGGTGCCCGAGGTCGTCGGACAGGCGATGTGTGGCTTGAGCGGACCCGGAACCGCTTTGCCGCCGCCGATCGGCGCATTGACGTAGTCCATGAACGGCGCCGGATAGGTTGCGTACAGGTCGGCGGCTTTGGCGGTGTCCATCGTTGAGCCGCCACCGATCGAAATGAAGCCGTCGAAGTTGCCGTCGCCCGCAAACGCTGCAGCATTCTTGAACGAACGATCGGTGGGTTCGATCTCGATCTCGGTATAGATTGCGCTGTCGATGCCGGCGTCGCGAAGCGAGCGCAGCGCGGTATCGACAAACGCGCTATCGCGCAGGTAGGGATCGATGAAAACGCCCGCGCGCCGCATGCGCAGCGCCGTTGCCGCGCTGCCGAGTTCGGTGACTACGCCGCGACCATATTTCAGGCGGGCGCCGTCGACCTCGAAGCCGTGGTCGCCGTTCGCGGATGGTGCATAGTGCTCATGGCGGCAGCAAATCATCGGTTTGGAACCTCCTCGTGCGGGCACGAGTTCGATCGTCGTGATCGGCAATATCATCGGACTCAATCCGCTCGATGTGCCGCTCCCGAATGCAATCGGGCCAATCTACGTCAATCCGGCGAGCACGTCGGATACCGTCGAAGAGAACCTTACAAACTAACGGTTTCTGCTGCCGCGCTACATAAGGGCTTGGTTGAGAAGACGCAGGCGATCGGCCATAATATTCATGACTTCGATCGAGAAGAACGGATGAATCCCGATCAGCGAAATGAAGCGCTTCTGATCGATCGTGGCAACCTCGGCCGGCGTTTTGGCGCGCGCGCCGGCGCTGCGCGCATTGTGGTCGATCAGCGCCATTTCGCCGAAGATGCCGCCTGCATGCACCGTCTCGACGATCTTGTCGTTGATGACGATCTCGACGTCCCCGCTCAGAACAACGTACATGACGTCGCCCGGATCGCCCGCTGAGAAGAACTGATGACCTGCTGGAAACTTTTGGGCGTTGGCACTGTTCCCGAACATCGATAAGTCTGGCATCCCCTACCTCCGTGCCGCTCTAGTTCGCGGCGCGGGTGCTGAACCCGTGCCGCGTGGTAACCCAAGCAAAGGGGCGCGCCTGACGTTTCAGGTTCGCATGAACCGATGGCAGCGTATGCTATTGGGATGATGAAGCACCTCGTGTTGGTCTTCGCGCTTGTGACCTTGCCGGGTGTGGAGGCGACGCCGATTCCACGGGATCTCAAACCCGACTTCTCCTCGATGACATTTGCGCTCGGCACGTGGCACTGTACGGTGGACAGCTCGCGGCGGCCTCGGCCCTTCGCTACCACGGCGACGACGTCCATCAGCCCTGACGGTTATTGGCTGATTACGCGCACGATCACGGGGAAAGTGCCATGGAATCCAATCACGATCACGACCACCGACGACGTCACCTACGATCGGACGACGTCGCGCTGGATCGACGTCAGCATGGACGACTACGGCGCCTATGACGTCAGCGCATCGCCGGGTTGGAACCGCACAACAATCGTCTGGACCGAACTCGTCTATCAAAAACTTCACGGCCTAACGTCAACCCATCAACGTACGCTGAGTAAGGTCAGTGCTACCAAGACCGTGCTCGATCAGGCGTTTGCCGAGGGGTCGGGAAAGCGTGTCACCGTGCGAACGACGTGCACGAAGGCGTAACGGCCTGGGTCCGGGCGTTCGGCAGGCATGGGTATAACGAGAGGGCAAGCAGGGCTTACTGCGGGAGGCTGTCCCCATGTCGCAAGCGACAATCTATTTGGCAAAGTTGTTCGGGCTCTTTCTCCTCATTCTGGACCTTTCGATGTTCGTGCAGCGCCAAAACACGATCGACACATGGGTTGCGCTCGTGCACAGCGCTCCTCTCATTTACGTCGTCAGTCTGGTTACAATCGCGGCCGGGCTTGCGGTCGTGTTGGCGCATAATAGGTGGCGCGGCGGAGCGCTGCCGGTCGTCGTGACGCTGCTCGGCTGGATAACACTGCTCAAGGGCGTTTTCGCGCTGGTACTTCCGGCGGATCTCGCTATGCAAGTGTTTGCGTCACTCAACTACGATCGATACTTCTATATCTATGCGTGCATTTGGCTTGTGTTGGGGGCATATTTGACCGTCGGCGGTTTTCGCGCGGTTGCGGGCACGCGGCGGTGACCGGCAAACTTGACGTTGTAAGGCAGATCGTCTATTTTGGCTCATACAGATGAGCGTTGAGGACAGGCGTGGTCGCGGACTCCGCGATCTCCGTATTTCCGTCACCGATCGTTGCAACTTCAGGTGTTCCTACTGCATGCCCAAAGAAGTGTTCGGTCGCGACTATCAGTTTCTGCCGCACGCGGAACTTCTGACGTTCGAGGAGATCGTTCGGCTTGGCAAGATTTTTCACGGCTTTGGCGTCGAAAAAGTTCGCCTTACCGGCGGTGAGCCGCTGCTGCGCAAGGGAATCGAACGACTCGTCGAAATGTTGGCCGCCGAATTGCCGGGCGCCGATCTTACCTTGACGACGAACGGATCGGCCTTGAAAGCAAAGGCGAGAGCGCTCAAAGCTGCCGGGCTCACGCGTGTTACGGTGAGCCTGGATTCTCTCGATGATGCTACCTTTAAATCGATGAACGACGTCGAATTTCCGGTTGCAAAAGTACTCGAGGCTGTCGATGCAGCAGCAAACGCGGGTCTGGGTCCCGTCAAGATCAACATGGTGGTCAAGCGAGGCATCAACGACGAGCAAATCGTCGATATGGCCCGCCACTTCCGAGGCTCCGGAAACATCGTGCGCTTCATCGAATACATGGACGTCGGTACGACCAACGGCTGGAAGATGGACAACGTCGTTCCCAGCGCCGAAGTCGTCCGCACGATCGACGCGGCGTTCCCGTGTGAACCTGCCGATCCAAACTACTTTGGAGAAGTGGCGAAGCGCTGGCGCTACAAGGATGGCTCCGGCGAGTTCGGCGTCATCTCCAGCGTCACCGAGGCATTTTGCGGCTCGTGCACGCGTGCGCGACTCTCCAGCGACGGAACGATCTACACCTGCCTGTTCGCAAGCAAAGGTCACGATCTGAAATCGCTGCTGCGTAGCGGCAAGAGTGACGAAGAGATCCGTGATGCTATCGCAGCGCTTTGGCGAAATCGCGACGATCGCTACTCCGAAATTCGTACGAGCGAGACGGCGAATATCCCGAAGGTGGAAATGAGCTATATCGGCGGTTAGCTCGCCGGAGAAATGCCAGAGTGAAAAACGACTTTGCTTCCCTTGGCCTGGACCCGGCGCTCGTGGAAGCTACCGCTGCGCTCGGCTACGAAGAGCCGACGGCGATTCAACGCGAGGCCATCCCGCCATTGCTCGAGCGCCGCGACGTGCTCGGGCAAGCGGCTACCGGAACGGGGAAGACGGCGGCGTTCGCGCTGCCGTTACTGCAGCGCATCGGAAAAGCGGGCGATGGGCAGCGCGCGGTCCGCGGGATAATCCTCGTCCCAACCCGGGAACTTGCGATGCAAGTCGCGGAGGCGGTTCATAAGTACGGCCGGCTTTTTGGAACGAGCGTACTGCCGATCTATGGCGGGCAATCGATGTCGCAGCAAATACGAGCGCTGCGGCGTGGGGTTGACGTCGTGGTGGCGACGCCCGGCCGAGCCCTCGATCTCATACGTCGCGGTACGCTCGCACTCGGAGCCGTGGAGTTTCTTGTCCTTGATGAAGCCGACGAAATGCTCGATATGGGTTTCGCGGACGAATTGGAAGCGATTGTCGCCGCAGTTCCCGCCGAGCGGCAGACAGCGCTGTTCTCGGCAACCATCGCGCCGCGAATCAAGAAGATCGCGAAGAGCTACACCCGCGACGCGGTGTCTGTCGCGATTGCGAGCGAACAGCCTGCACCCGGCAAGGGCTTTCGCGTGCGTGAAGTTGCGTACGTCGTGGGTCGGGCGCACAAGGCTGCTGCGCTCGGGCGCGTGATCGACATGGAATCACCGACCTCGGCGATCGTCTTTTGCCGGACGCGTACCGAAGTCGACGAACTCACCGAAACGCTTTCGTCTCGAGGATATCAGGCCGAGGCGATTCACGGCGGCCTCTCGCAAGAACAGCGCGATCGCGTGCTGCGCCGCTTCCGCGACGGAACCTCCGAGTTGCTCGTCGCGACCGACGTCGCCGCCCGTGGTCTCGACATCGAACATCTCTCGCACGTATTTAATTTCGATGTGCCGTCGTCGCCCGATGCATACGTGCATCGCATCGGGCGCACCGGCCGCGCCGGACGGGAAGGCGTCGCGATCACGCTCGCCGAGCCGCGGGAACACCGTCTGCTGCACAACATCGAGCAACACACGCGGCGCAAGATCCGCGTCGAAGCCGTTCCAACTGTTCACGATCTTCGCGAGCGCCGCTTGGAACTGATGCGGGCCTCGCTCGAGGAATCGCTCGAGACCGGCGGTCTCGAGCGGTATCGCGGCATCGTAGAAGTGCTCGCGTCGCAATACGACGTGCTGGATCTCGCCGCAGCCGCGGTAAAACTCGTGGATCAGGGTCGTACCGATGCGGAAGCGAAAGAAGTCAACATTCCAACAGCGCCGCTCGTGCCCGCGCGAGACGGCCGTCGACGCGCCCCCACTTCTCAATCGCCGAACGCGGAGGTAGCGAAGTTGTTTGTCGGCGTCGGGCGCGCCGCCGGCATCCGTCCGGCTGATTTGGTCGGTGCGATAGCAAACGAGGCCGGCATTTCGTCGCGTTCGATCGGAGCGATCGACATCGCCGACCGGTTCTCGCTTGTAGAAGTACCGGCGTCGCAAATCGATGACATCATTCGCAAGCTGCGCAGCACGACGATTCGCGGCAAAAAGCTCAACGTGCGCCGTGACCGCGAGCGCGCCGGCAAACCGGCGCGCCGGGTTCCATAATCTTTCGTTAAATCGAGCATAAATAGCGCAACGTAGACTTTAAGGCAGTCTCGTGACTCCGTGCCACGGTATGTGTTCGCGGCGCTATTCGTTCGGAGGCAGCGGTGGAAGGTAGAACCGTCCAGGAGTATATCGACGAACGGCCGACCTGGTCGGATGGCACGCACTTGCCGACCACGCCGATGACGTCGATGCAGTGGTTTATCTGGTCGCTTGCGGCAGCCGGGAAGTTCTTCGAAGGCTTTGTCGTTTTTATGACTGGCGTCGCTCTTCCATTGATCGCCACCGAATTCGGCATTACGCACGCACAGAACGGTATCGTCAGCGCCGCTAGCCTCTTCGGCGTTCTCATCGGCGCGGTAGCCCTCGGCGGGTTATCCGACTACTTCGGCCGCAAGCGCATGTTCATAATCGAGATGGTGATCTTCTGTGGTTTCTTGGCTGCGTTGACCGCCTGCAGCAGCTTTGTCTTTCTCGTCACGTGCTTGTTCGGTCTCGGTCTGGCGCTCGGGTGCGATTACCCCACCGCGCATATCATCATCTCCGAAAGCACGCCGAGTTCCGGCCGCGGAAAGCTCGTGCTCGGAGCATTCACGTTTCAAGCCGTCGGCGCGCTCGCCGGCACCGGCGTTGGCTACCTCGTGCTCTCCTTCCTGCCGAATCTGGATGCGTGGCGCTGGATGTACGGCGCCGCTCTCGTTCCGGCGATCATCGTGACCGTCGGGCGCTTCTTTATCACCGAGAGCCCGAACTGGCTCGCGGCGCGTGGCGATAAGGCGCTAGCGGAAGAGGCAGCAAAGAAATTGCTGGTCCGCAAACCGCAGTATCCGAAGCAGATGCAGCTCGTCGAGCGCAAGAGTAACGCGAGCCGGCCGTCGTTCGGAGCGCTGTTCAACAATCGAAATCGGCGCGCAACGATCTTGGCGTCGGTCCCGTGGTTCATTCAAGACCTCGGAACCTACGGCATCGGCATCTTCACGCCGACGATTTTGGGCGCCGCGCTCGGACACAGTGCGGACCATATCCGCAGCACGAGCGACTTGATCGCCAATGACATCCTGGCGGCGAAGGGCGCTGCGCTCATTACCTCGCTCTTGGTCGTCGGCATCCTGTTCGCCGTCATGCTTTCGGACCGCGTCGGGCGGATCAAGCTGCAAGTTTTCGGTTTTATCGGTTGCGCGGTAGGGCTCTTTGTGGCGTCGCTTTCGAGCTTTACGGTTGGCGGATCGCAGGTATTCTTGATCTTCCTCGGGTTCATGCTCTTCGACTTCATGACCAACCTTGGACCAAACGCGCAGACCTATTTGCTCGCCGGCGAGGTTTTCCCAACCGAGATTCGCGGCATGGGCGCGGGCTTCGCCGCTGCCTTTGCCAAGATCGGCGCGGTCGCTACCGCGTTTCTGTTTCCGATTCTGCTCAACGGTATCGGAACACGCAATCTGCTCTGGGGACTCGTCGTCGCTTCACTCTTGGGAGCGGTTGTAACATGGCAGTATCGAATCGAAACGACCGGCGTAAGTCTGGATCGGATGGGCGCGGACCCGGACGAAGAAATGGGCAAGCTGCCGGAAGAAGTGGCGCACGCATGACGCGGCGCACCGCACTGCTCGTAGCGTTCGCGTTTGTCGCGTGCAGCTTTTTTGCGGTTTCTGCCGCGCTCGCCGGTACGAATGTTACGCTCGTCGAAACCGGCTCGAGTTTGCTGTATCCGTTGTTCGGCACCTGGTTACCGCAATTCAACAAAGAGAATCCGGGTATTCGTATCGAGCCAAGCAGCACGGGCTCGGGCGCCGGCATCGCCCAAGCGGTTGCGGGTCGCGTGCAAATCGGCGCGTCGGACGCGTTTATGTCCGATACACAACTCCATGGCCACGCGGGTATCCTCAACATTCCGCTCGCGATCTCGGCTGAGTCGATTAACTACAACCTTCCCGGGCTTAGCAACGTCGCCTTGAAACTCGATGGACCGACGATCGCCGGCATCTATTCCGGAACGATCCGCTCGTGGGATGCCCAAGCGATTGCGGCGCTCAATCCCGGAGTGAAATTGCCGCACCATGACATTATCCCGGTTCGTCGTCGCGACGGTTCGGGCAGCACATTCATCTTCACGCAATTCCTCACGTTTTCGACGCCGGATTGGGACGCCGGCCCGAGTTTTGGTGAGACGATCGATTGGCCCAGCGTTCCCGGTGAGCAGGCAGCCGATGGGAACGAAGGTGTGCTCAAGGCGAGCAAGACGACACCCTATTCCATCGCCTACCTCGGCATCAGCTATCAGCGCCAGATCACCCAAGCGCATCTCGGCACCGCGATGCTCAAGAACGAGGATGGCTCGTTTGTTTTGCCAACGGTGAAGACGATCTATTCGGCTGCCGCATCGCTTGGGCCGCGAACACCGCCCGACGAGCGACTTAGCCTGGTTTTTGCGCCCGGACAGTATTCGTATCCGCTCATCAACTACGAATATGCGATCGTCTCGAAGAATCAGTCGAGCAGCGCGGTCGCCGATGCGCTGCGCACGTTCCTCTTCTGGTCGATCGAGCCATGCTCCGGAAACGCTGCCAAAACGCTCGACGCGGTGCATTTCATCGCATTGCCCGAGTATATCCGCGCGCTTAGCTATTCGCAGATCGAATCGATCAAGGGTCCCTAAGCGCGATCGTTGAGCATGCGCACGGCGCGCAGCGCGGCACGGCCCAAGACGTTTCCGTACGTCGGGAACGAGAGCGGGATTCGCGCGAGGCCTTCGATCGTCAATTGCGCTGTCATCGCAATTGACGCCATCTGCGCGACCTCGACCGCGCGTTCGCCGACGATGTGGCAGCCCAGCAGCGCACGCGTTCGCGGATCGATGACGAGTTTGCAGAAGCCGCGCGTGCGCCCATCGATGATCGGACGTGTCGTTTCCTTATAATAAGCGATTGCGACCAGGACCTCGTGCGCCGCGCGCGCCGCGGCTTCGGTCAGGCCGACCTGCGCGTACTCGGGATCGGTGAAGCTGCCGATTGGATCAGCGCTCGTGCTGCGCGTAATGCGTTCTGCGCTCAGCGCATTGGTCGCGGCGAGGAATCCGTCCTGGACTGCCTGCGGCACCAGCGTTAGGCGGCCGATGATGTCGCCTGCAGCAAAGATATGCGTGGTCGAGGTTTGCAGATACTCGTCGACGCGCACGCGTCCACGTTCGTCGAGTTCGACCCCGGCCGCAGGAAGATTGAGACCCTCGGTGTCGGCCAACCATCCCACCGCGCTTACCGCGAGTTGCGCCTGCGCGCTTCGCTGCACGCCGTCCTTGCTGAAGATCATGCGCACACCGTCGGAGATCGCTTCGAAGCGATCGATCGCACCGAAATCCTCGAGCACCTGAATACCGTCTTCGCGAAAGGCGTCGGCCATTGCCGACGAGACGAGTTCATCCTCGGTCGGCAAGATGCGCGGCCCGGCTTGTAAGAGCGCAACGCGAGTACCAAAAGCATTAAAGATCGACGCGACCTGCGCGCCGGTCGCACCCGCGCCCACGACGAGCAGCGATGTGGGAGCGGCACTTAGACCAAAAGCATCCGCGGGCGTCACCGTAAGTTCAAAACCGGGAAGATTGAGGCGGCGGCTGATCCCGCCCGCGCAGATGATGATCTTTGCCGCGTGGATCGCCGGAGCGCCCTCGCTCTCCAGCGTGTTGGGATCGACGAAGCGAGCGGTTCCCGCTTGCTCGTAGACGGCCACACCGGCGTGGTCGATCTGCGCGCGTAACGTCGAATGGACTGCCGCTTCGCGCACGACCTCGCGCGCGCGCGCGAGCACCTGCATGTAATCGAGTGAAATCTCGCCCACGTCGATCCCGTAGCTCGGCAGTTGCCGTGCTTCGCGCACGAGCCGCGCCGCGTGGGCCAGCGTTCGCACCGGTAT
>JBAUEZ010000266.1:0-6637 GCA_049678885.1 Candidatus Aquilonibacter sp.
ATCGCCGGGCTCGTCGCGTCTCCACTGCGCGGGCCGGCCGGCAATCGTGAATTCCTCATCGAACTGCGCCGCGACGCCGTAGCGATCGACGACGAGCGGATCGACCGCGTCGTCGGCGAAGGCCTAGTGCCCTGAGGCAGGAGTTCAATATACAAAGCCGCTCCATTTGGCGGAGTGCGGACAAGGAACGATGAGCGACAAAAGCAGCGCTTTGCGAGCGAAGAGTGACGCCGACCGCGACCGCCAAATGGGCGGCCCGCAGGGTCACGGCGGCGAGTTCGCACCGGCTTTGTTGCTCGTCGGTCACAGAGTTGTGGCTATGCTCCCTCCTCGCGTCGCGCCGGTGCGACTCGGCGCTCGTGACTTTGCATATCGAACTCCTGCCGCAGGGCACTATCTATGACCAAGCTCGCTGTTGGCCGTAAGCTGATCACGCTCTACGTCGATGAACAACGCGAGGCGGCGCGCGCGCTCGCGCGTCAGATTGCGGCTAGTTTCCGCACGCACGGCTACGAGATCGCGACCTGGAAAGGGCAGCAAGCAATAGCGGAGCTGGCGACCGGCGACGCTCGCTCCGAAGATTCCGCGCTCTTTATTACGGTAGGTGGCGACGGCACGCTGCTGCGCGCTGCTCGCGTCGCGACCGAGATCGGCGCGCCGCTTTTGGGCATCAACACGGGACGCCTCGGTTTTCTCACGGAACTCGACGAAGGCGATCCGCGTATCGCGCAACTTCCGCAGCTGATCGATCGAGGTCTCGTCATCGATGAGCGCGTCGCGCTCGAAGCCGAGTATGCGGAGCGCACCTATTTTGCACTCAACGACGTCGTCGTCCGCAAGGGCGGGGTCTCGCGCATCGTGCCGTTTGGTTTGACACTCAACGCAGAACATATCGCCGACATTCCCTCCGATGGGATCTGCATTGCTACGCCGACCGGCTCGACAGCGTATTTCCTTTCCGCCGGAGGTCCGATCATATCTCCGCGCGTCGATGCATTCGGTATCGTCCCATTGCTGCCGCATACGCTCTTCTCGCGCCCGTTGATCGTCCCCGTGACATCGGAGATCGGCATTGTCAGTAACTCAGACGTTGCCCACGCACACTTGGAGTGTGACGGCGACGTGTTAGCTGAGGTTGGCCCGAACACCGTGGTCAGTGTACGCCGGCACCCGAAAACCGTACGCTTTGCGCGGCTGTCTCCGCTGCGTTTCTTCGAGCGCCTAGAAGAGAAGATGCGTTGGGGTGTTTCCATCAAGGCTGCGACGCGGTAACGAAGCGGGGAACCTTTGATGGAGTCCATGTGCCGATCGATAAACCCTTCGGGCAGCGTCATTGCCGGCGTGGCTCGTCGTTGCTGCCTCGGTCACAGGGCGTTCTACTATGCTCCCTCGGCCGCGCCTAGATCCGCGCCGCCAATGACCGCTGCGATCGGCGCAGCGACTCCGTCAAAGGCTCCCTAATGATCACGCGCCTGGAGATCGAGAACTACGGCTTGATCGCCCGCGGCGCGATCGCGTTCAGTCCGGGCGCTACGATATTCACGGGTGAGACCGGATCGGGAAAAACGATGATCCTCGGCGCCCTCGACTTTGCGCTCGGCGAACGCGCGAGTGCCGACGTTGTGCGCCGCGGCGCGCAGCGCGCAGCGGTAACGCTCACCTTCGAACCCAGTCCGGCGCTGCGCGAGCGGTTGCTGGCGGACGGCTACGAGCTCGATCCCGGCGAGGACGCAACGATCTCGCGCGAGATGAGCGAAGGGGGCAAATCGAGCGTGCGCGTCAACGGACGCGCGGCGACGGCGAGTTACGTGCGTGAGATTGGTGCGCAGATCGCAGAGATCGTCGGCCAGCACGACGCGCAGCGCTTGCTCTCGCCCGCGTATCACGTCGAACTGCTCGATCGCTATGGTGGCCCGAAAGCGCTCGCTGCGGGCGACGCGGTCGATGCAGCGCGCGAGCGCGCCGCCGCGTGTGCACGCGAACTCAGCGCGCTTCATGGCGATGAACGCCGCGCGCAGGAACGCTACGAAGACGCGCGCTTTGCGCTCGAAGAGATCGAAAGCGCGGCGCCACTGCTAGGTGAGGACGAGCGCCTGAGCGAGCGGCAGCGGTATCTGGATAATGTCGAGCGGATCGCATCGGCGTTACGTAGCGCGCATGAAGCGCTCGGCGGAGATGATGCAAGTGCGACCGGGGCCCTCGGCGCCGCAACCGCCGGGCTCCACGCGATTGCCGATATCTCGTCCGATCTGCGCGCAATGGCCGACGCAGCCGCCGCGCTGCAAAGCGAAACGAGCGAGCTTGCAACGACGATTGCGCGCGCGCTGGATGCGACCGAGTTCAACCCGGCCGAACTCGAGACGATCAATGCGCGGCTGGACGTCCTCGATCGCCTCAAGCGCAAACACGGCGGGACGATCGAGGCTGCACTCGCGACGGGAACGCAGGCTCGCGCGATTGTTGAAGCCTTCGATTCGCGCGACGCACGGACTGCAGCGCTCGCCGCTGCGCTGCGCGAAGCGGAAGCGGAACTCGCCGCCGATGAGGCGCGCTTGCGCGCGATTCGCGAGGAAGCTGCGACGCGGCTGAAAACCGCGATCGGCAAAGAGCTTGGCGCGCTTGCGCTCGGGTCGGCGCGCTTCGACGTAGCATTTGAACCGATCGAGTTCGTCTTTGCCGCAAATACGGGTGAGCCGCTGCGGCCCCTCGCACGCGCTACATCGGGCGGTGAACTCTCGCGCGTCCTTCTCGCGCTCGTCGTCGTGCTCGCCGGCGCACGCGAGCGAACGGCGCTAATCTTCGATGAAATCGATACTGGAATCGGCGGCACGACGGCGACCGCCGTCGGCGCCCGCATCGGGAAGCTTGCGCAAGAGGGGCAAGTTGTGTGCGTGACCCATCTCGCGCAGCTCGCGACGTGGTCGGATCGTCACTACGTGCTCGAAAAGCACGAAAAGGGCGGCGCGACGACTATTTCGGTGCACGAGATATCGGGCGAGGACGCGCGAGCCGCGGAACTGGCGCGTATGCTCTCGGGCGAGTCGCACGACGTAGCGCTCGAGCATGCGCGGATGCTGTTGCGCGCGCGATGATCATTTCGCGCGAGCAAGACAACGTCACGCTCGCGATCGGACGCAAGCGCGTTCCGGTTACCAACGTAAACAAGGTCTTTTTCCCGAAGATCGGCGTCACCAAGGGAGACTTGCTGCAGTACTACGCCGACGTAGCGGACGTGCTGTTGCCGCATATCGCCGACCGCGCGATGGTGATGAAGCGCTATCCGCACGGCGCAGACGGCGACTTCTTTTTTATGAAGCGTACGCCCGAGCCCCATCCCGACTGGCTACGCACGTGCCGGATCGAACACGACTCGGGCAACGTCATCTACTTCCCGGTGATCGATGACCTTGCCGCGCTGATGTGGGTGATCAACCTCGGCTGTATCGATCTCAATCAATGGTATGCGCGGTGCGACGACGTGTACCGTCCCGACTACGTGCACTTCGATCTCGACCCCGGCGACTCGATGTTTGCGATGGTACGCGAGGTCGCGCTGCTTGTGCGCGACGGGCTGCACGCATTGGGGATGCCGAGCTACGCGAAGACGACTGGGTCCAAAGGGATGCATGTCTACGTCCCGCTCGTCCGCGGCCCCACCCAAAAAGAGGTGTGGACCTTCGCGAAACAGTTCGCGCACGCGCTTGCGCAGCATACCAAAGAGCTGACGACGGTTGCGTATCACAAGGACAAGCGTCCGAAGGACCGCGTGCTCGTCGATTACAATCAAAACCGCTGGGGCGCAACGCTCGCGAGCGTCTATTCGGTACGTCCGACACCACGCGCATCCGTCTCGGCGCCGGTCACGTGGGACGAAGTTGAAGGTGGCGTCGAGATCGACGACTTTCGCATCGACAACATGCCGGCGCGCATCGCGAAGCTGGGCGATCTCTGGAAGCCGATTGTTGCAAAGCGGGGCCGCTTCAACTTGACGCCGCTGCTGCCATGACCCTCCCGATCGGCTTGGAGTTCGAGCCCATGGAATTGGTGCAGGTCGAATCGATTCCGCAGGGGCCGCAGTGGCAATACGAGCCGAAATGGGATGGCTTTCGATGCATGGCCTTTTGCGACGGCGACGAGGTGCATTTGCAGTCCAAGGCCGGACAGCCGCTTGCGCGCTATTTTCCGGAGATCGTTGAGGCGGTGCGCGCATTGCGGGTAAAGCACTGCGTGCTGGACGGCGAGTTGCTCGTTCAAGTCGGTGATGAACTCTCATTTGATGCGTTGCTGCAACGGATTCATCCGGCCGAAAGCCGCGTGAAACGGCTCGCTAAAGAAACGCCGGCACGCTACGTGATCTTCGACTTGCTCGTCGACGCCCAGGGCCGCGATCTCACCGTGGAGCCGCTACGCAAGCGACGTGAAGCGCTCGATCGTTTCGCGCAGCGCCATCTGCGCGACGCAACGATCGCGCTCTCGCCGATGGCGATCGATCGCCAACAGGTCGATGCATGGTACGAGCGCGTCGGCAATGCCCTCGATGGCGTCATCGCAAAGCGTCGTGACGTACCATACGCTTCGGGCACGCGCGAAGGCGGCGTGAAGATCAAACATCTGCGAACTGCGGATTGCGTGATCGGCGGGTATCGGCTCAACAAACAAGGCAACGGCGTTGGCTCGCTGCTGCTCGGCCTCTACGACGATGAGGGAAAACTCAATCACGTCGGGTTTACGTCCGGCTTCCGCGACAGTGAACGCGGACCACTATTGGCGAAGCTGCGCCCGCTCGAAAAACCTCCCGGCTTTACGGGCTCGGCGCCCGGTGGTCCAAGCCGCTGGAAACAAACCGAAGATCCCTGGTATCCGCTGGCACCAAAACTCGTAGTCGAAGTGCGCTACGATCACGTGACCGGCGATCGCTTTCGTCACGGGACGAAGATTCTGCGTTGGCGCCCCGACAAGAAACCGCGGCAATGCACGATGGATCAACTCGTTATAGCCGAAGCTGCCTCGCCGTTGGAATTGCTCGCTCACCCTTAAGGAGGCAGCACGTTCGTTGTCGGCGTGTCGTTTGGAACCGGGCCCAGTCGAATGTCTTGCGCGGACGCCGAACCGGTCCCCACCAACAGCAAGCCGAGGTAGATCGTTTTCGCATTGGACGGAACGTCCAGCACGATCTGGAAGGGCGTCCACGTTGCAGTACCCTGCAGCGCGCGGTTGGCCATGTTGTCGAATTGCAGCGCCTTGCCGTCGGCGTTGTCAACGCGCATCCAGAACCTCCCCGAGGTTGCAGCGGCAGTTGAAAGCATTCCCGACACGGCAAGGTGATCGCCCTGATACTTCGTCGCGTCCATCTTATACGCGACCGTGCCGAAGGCATCTGCGGTTGCCTGGGCGTTCGCTTTGATCGTAATCGTCGCGATGCCGGCGCTATCGACGGTACGGTCGCCGTTGTAGCCACTCGGATTGCTTCCGCTCAGGTGCCAATTCGTCGTATCAAACGACGGTAGCGCAGGGGTTGCGGCACCCGCGCCGAGGAGAAAAATGAGCCCAAGCGCGGCCAATTGTCGGTTCATTACGCCTCTTGCTTTCCGCGACGTTTACGTATACCCGGTTCTTGTTGCGGCATCACTTGAAGTGACGGCACCGACGGGCGCGGCAACGTGAGAATTTCCCTTTCCACCACGACGAGGTCGGTTGCGGTTTGTGGCAGCTGTGCGATGCTCGCGTCGATCGGCTCACCGAAGCCGAAGGCACTCGTCATGTCGCCGCAGGTCTGACGCCGCCAGGTTGAGAGATTCGGAACCTCGACGCCAAAGCGCGTCTCGAGCAGTCGCAGCGTCGAGGTGTGATCGAATGTATCGCCGCAGACGTAACCGCCGCGCGCGAACGGCGAGACGATGAGTGCCGGCACACGGAAGCCCAGCCCAATCGGTTGTCCGTTGATGTATTCGTCGGGCGTCTGCAGCGGCGGGGTCGGTGGCAGCACGTGGTCGAACTGGCCGTCGTTTTCGTCATAAACGATGATGAATGCGGTCTTCGCCCAGGTCGTGGGATTTGACGTCAGCGCCTCAACGATCTGGCGGACGTAATTTTCACCCGCGGCCGGCAGCATGTCCGGATGCTCGCAGAACGCGTACGGCGGAATGATCCAGCTCACGTGCGGGAGATTTCCGGTGCGCATGTCGTCGAGCATCGCATCGACGGCACGCGACTTGACCGCGTATTCGTATAGTGGTGATGTGGGCGTCGCGTCCTGGAAGGCCGCGAAGTTCAGGATCACGTTAAGGCCTACCGGCTCGCCCGGCTCGGGCTGCTCGTGATAGATGCGCCACGACACGCCGGCACGCTGCAGTCGTTCGGGATACGTCTCCCACGAATACCGGGTCTTCAGATTCTTTATCGCCGGACCGCCGTGCACGCCGTTCGGGTCGTTGGTCGCACTCATCCAATAGTAGCGGTTTGGATACGTCGGGCCCATCACCGAAGCGTGATAGCCGTCGAGGATCGTGTAGCCGTCCGCGAGCGCGTAGTAGAACGGCAAATCGTCGCGCGTATAGTAGCCCATGGTCAGCGGTCCGCTACCGTCGTCGGTCTCGCGGTGCGTGCTGACAAAGCCATCGAGCCGGCCACGATTCCA